>NZ_AP012332.1:1333924-1667406 GCF_001042655.1 Gardnerella vaginalis ATCC 14018 = JCM 11026
ATCTGGTCACCATCGAAGTCAGCGTTGAATGCGGCGCAAGCAAGTGGTGGAAGGTGAATTGCTTTACCTTCAACCAAAATTGGCTCAAATGCCTGAATACCCAAACTGTGAAGTGTAGGAGCACGGTTAAGAAGCACAGGATGTTCAGAAATAACTTCCTCAAGCACACCCCAAACCTCGGAATCTCCGCGATCTACAAGGCGCTTTGCGCTCTTCATATTCTGAGCAAAGCCCTGATCCACCAAACGCTTAATAACGAATGGCTTAAACAGCTCCAACGCCATTGGCTTAGGCAAACCGCATTGATGCATGCGGAGGCTTGGACCAACAACGATTACGGAACGGCCAGAATAATCAACTCGCTTACCGAGCAAGTTCTGGCGGAATCGACCCTGCTTACCTTTAAGCATATCGGAAAGCGACTTTAGTGGACGGTTCGATGCACCAGTTACTGGGCGACCACGACGACCGTTGTCGAAGAGTGAATCGACTGCTTCCTGAAGCATGCGCTTTTCGTTATTAAGCATGATTTCAGGAGCACCAAGTTCAATCAACCTCTTCAAACGATTGTTACGGTTGATTACTCGACGGTACAAGTCGTTCAAATCGGATGTTGCAAAGCGTCCACCATCAAGCTGAACCATTGGTCGCAAATCTGGTGGGATTACTGGAATAACGTCCAAAACCATTGCTTCTGGCTTGTTTCCAGTAGTCAAGAACGCGTTTACAACTTTAAGTCGCTTCAAAGCGCGCGCCTTGCGCTGACCAGTACCATTGTCGATTTCTTCGCGAAGTTCTACGGCAGCAGACTTAAGGTCGAAGTCCTGCAAGCGCTTCTTGATTGCTTCAGCACCCATGCAGCCTTCAAAATAGTCACCGTAGCGGTCTTCCATTTCTCGCCAAAGGTCAACATCGCCTTCCATGTCTCCTGCGCGTAAGCCCTTAAAGCGATCGAAAACTGCGTTCAAACGCTGAATCTGCTCATCGTAGCGAGTACGAATAGCAGCCATTTCTCGCTCTGCTCCAGCGCGCAATTTAGACTTTGCGTTGCCTTTTGCTTCGCCTGATTCTTCCAGCTCGTGCAGGTCTTCTTCTACCTTCTTTGCGCGAGCTTCAATCTCATTGTCGCGGCGCTTACGAAGATTGCCGATTTCCGTATCGAACTCGTCTTGCAAGTCTGGAAGATCTTGGTGACGCTGCTCTTCATCTACCTTAGTAACCATGTAGGCTGCAAAGTAAATAACCTTTTCCAAGTCTTTTGGAGCAATATCAAGCAGGTAACCCAAGCGGCTTGGCACACCCTTGAAGAACCAAATGTGTGTTACAGGAGCCGCAAGCTCAATATGACCCATGCGTTCACGGCGAACGCGGCTGCGTGTAACTTCCACGCCGCATCGCTCGCACACGATTCCCTTAAAGCGCACGCGCTTATACTTGCCGCACGCGCACTCCCAGTCGCGAGTAGGACCGAAAATCTGCTCACCGAACAGACCATCCTTCTCTGGTTTAAGGGTACGGTAATTAATGGTTTCTGGCTTCTTAACCTCGCCGTGGCTCCAGCTACGGATGTCGTCGGCGGTTGCCAGTCCAATCCTCAGTTTGTCAAATGCGTTGACGTCCAGCACTATTATCGTCCTGTCTCATGAAATTGTTTTTCTAAGTTTCTTAAAGTGATTAGTGATTAGTGATTAAGTTATTTCTAATCACTGGTATCACTGGTATTCAGGTTCTTGAATAACTTGATCTTCCTTGGCGGACGAATCTGGTCGCGCACCAATGTTGAAGCCCAAATCTTCAGAAGACGACACCGGATCATCATCCTCATCCTTCATGTCAATTGCCACTCCTTCGGAGTTAAGCACTTCAACATTCAAGGAGAGCGACTGCATTTCCTTGAGCAACACCTTGAAGGACTCAGGAATACCAGCTGGTGGAAGGTTATCGCCCTTGACAATAGCGCCATACACGCGCACGCGGCCGTCAACGTCATCAGACTTTGTGGTCATCATTTCGTGCAATGTGTAAGCAGCGCCATAAGCCTCAAGCGCCCACACTTCCATTTCGCCGAAGCGCTGGCCGCCGAACTGCGCCTTACCACCCAACGGCTGCTGGGTAATCATAGAGTAAGGACCAGTGGAACGAGCGTGAATCTTATCATCAACCAAGTGATGCAGCTTCAAGATGTACATGTAGCCAACAGAAATTGGCTTAGGGAATGGCTCACCAGTGCGGCCGTCAAACAATGTTGCCTTACCGTCGGAACCAACAAGCTTATTGCCATCGCGGTCTGCAAGCGTAGTGCTCAAAAGACCCTTCAAGGTTTCTGGGCGCACGCCGTCGAACACTGGAGTTGCAACAGGAGTGCATGGATCGCCGTGCTCAGCGCCTTCTGGCACATACTTCTTCCAAGCAGCCTCAAGGTCTGGATCCAAATTAATATCCCAACCAGCGTGAGCAATCCAACCCAAGTGAAGCTCGAGCACCTGACCCAAGTTCATTCGAGAAGGCACACCCAACGGGTTAAGCATAATGTCTACTGGAGTACCATCAGCCAAGAATGGCATATCCTCTTCTGGCAAAATGCGGGAAATAACACCCTTGTTGCCATGGCGACCAGAAAGCTTATCGCCCTGCGTAATCTTACGATGCTGAGCAATGTACACGCGAATCATCTGGTTTACGCCATTTGGAAGCTCATCGCCATCGTCTTCAGCGTCTTCACGAGTGATTTCCTTAACAGCAATCACAGTACCAGTTTCGCCGTGTGGCACGCGCAAAGAAGTGTCTCGAACTTCACGGCTCTTTTCGCCGAAGATTGCACGAAGCAAGCGCTCTTCTGGAGTAAGCTCAGTCTCGCCCTTAGGCGTTACCTTACCAACCAAAATGTCGCCAGCTTCCACCTCGGCACCAATGCGAATAATACCGCGCTCGTCGAGGTTTGCAATAGCGTCTTCGCCAACGTTTGGAAGGTCGCGAGTAATCTCTTCGGCACCAAGCTTGGTTTCACGAGCATCGATTTCGTACTCTTCAATGTGAATCGAAGAAAGCGTATCGTCTTGCACAAGACGCTGGGAAATAATAATAGCATCCTCGTAGTTGTAACCATTCCAAGGCATAAACGCAACGAGCAAATTCTTGCCGAGTGCAAGCTCACCCTTGTCTGTTGCAGGACCGTCTGCCAAAACTGTACCAGCTTCAACACGCTCGCCATCTTTAATAAGTGGCACCTGGTTGTAGCAAGTAGTCTGGTTAGAACGCTGGAACTTAGAAAGCTTGTAGCTGGACTGAGTTCCATCGTCGTTCATAACGCGAATAATATCTGCAGAAACGTAGGTTACAACGCCTGGCTTTTCGGAAAGAATCACGTCTCCAGAATCAACTGCAGCACGCCATTCGGAACCCGTACCAACAAGTGGACGCTCCGACTTAATAAGCGGCACAGCCTGACGCTGCATGTTGGTACCCATCAAAGCACGGTGACCTTCATCGTGCTCCAAGAATGGAATCAAGCTTGCGCCAAGGGAAACCATCTGTCGTGGGGAAACATCCATGTAGTCAACAGTGCTTACAGGAACATCGACTGCTTCTTCTTCGTCAACACGAGCAAGTGCCTGAGTGCCAACAAAGTTGCCATTTTCATCGAGTTCCTGATTTGCCTGAGCAATAACGTGCTCGGCTTCGCGATCTGCGGTCATATATTCGACTTCGTTAGTCACATGACCGTTAACAACCTTACGATAAGGTGTTTCAATAAAGCCGAATGGGTTGATGCGACCAAAGGTTGCAAGCGAACCGATAAGACCGATGTTTGGACCTTCTGGGGATTCGATTGGGCACATACGACCAAAGTGGGATGGGTGCACGTCTCGAACTTCCATAGATGCGCGATCTCTAGAAAGACCACCAGGACCAAGAGCCGAAAGACGACGCTTGTTTGTAACGCCTGCCAAAGGATTGTTCTGATCCATAAACTGGCTAAGCTGAGAAGTTCCGAAGAACTCCTTAATCGTAGCGTTAACTGGTCGAATGTTAATCAACGACTGTGGTGTAATCGCCTCAGCATCTTGCGTGGTCATGCGCTCGCGCACAACGCGCTCCATACGGCTTAAGCCAGTACGAATCTGATTCTGTACAAGCTCGCCAACCTGACGGATTCGACGGTTTCCAAAGTGATCGATATCGTCCACGTCTACACGCAATTGCACATCTTCGCCATCACGCTTGCCCGGGAAGGTCTTTTCACCCGAGTGCAAAGTAACCAAATACTTGATTGTGGCAATAATGTCTTCGCGATTCAAGCTGCGATCGTTGTAATCCGCTTCCAAACCAAGCTTGCGATTAATCTTATAGCGACCAACGCGCGCCAAATCGTAGCGCTTTGTGTTGAAGTAGAAGGATTCGAGCAAATTGCGACCCGCGTCTGGAGTTGCGGTATCTGCTGGGCGAATCTTGCGATACAAGTCTGTAAGAGCATCATTTTGAGTGTCGATTGGCTCTTTTTCTAGAGCGTCGAGAACAAGAGGATACCCTTGGAATGCCTCTGCAATTTCTGGCTTAGTCATGCCAATTGCCATCAAGAACACGATTGCAGACTGCGTACGCTTGCGATCTACGCGCACGCCAAGAACATCGCGCTTATCAATCTCAAACTCAAGCCACGCTCCGCGACTTGGAATGATTTTTGCGCCAAAAACGTCTTTGTCGGAAGTGCGATCTTGCGTGCGGTCAAAATACACGCCTGGGGAACGCACAAGCTGGGACACAATTACGCGCTCAGTGCCGCCAATAATGAATGTTCCGTGTGGTGTTTGCAGCGGGAAATCACCCATAAACACAGTCTGGCTCTTAATCTCGCCAGTTTCGCCGTTTTCAAACTCTGCGTTTACGTACAAAGGAGCGGAATATGTGTAATCCTTCTCTTTGCACTCAAGCACAGTGTGACGTGGCTCTTCAAAATATGGATCCGAGAATGTGAGGCTCATTGTCTCAGCAAAATTCTCAATTGGAGAAATCTCTTGGAACACTTCTTCCAGACCAGAGACATGAGGCACAGTGTGAGTGCCATTTGCCTCATCTTCTTCGACGCGCTTCTTCCAACGCTCGGAGCCGATCAGCCAGTCAAAGCTGTCGGTTTGCACACCGAGGAGGTATGGCACATCGATTGGCTCACAAATGGAGCCGAAATTCACACGATCCGACGCTTTATGCAATTTAATGCTGTGCTCGTCGGCACGCGCGATGACTTTGGTGGTGTTCGTCGTAGCTTGTTCAGCAGCCAATGGACGTTCCTTTATCGCTAGCTAGTTTTCTTAATCCTTGGGAGCTTTAGAAAATCGCAGCAAACGCGCTTAAAATCAATGATTTTGGGTTTGCGGGCGCCTTCTTCGGTTCCTTGAGTATGCCCGCTATATGACACACCGTGTACAAAGAAACGATTTTACCCCTTCACATCGACTTTTGGCGCCATTTGTGCATGTGTTAGCGAACAGAAATAACCACGGGATTGCTTTGTAGTCCTGACACATCCTTATGCGCAATTTGTGCAATGTAAGTTCCGCGCGAAACTTTAGGCAAGTCGGCGTCATCTAAGCAATCCTTGCCGGTAGGCGTTCCGACTGTAGCATCCGTGCTCCATACGATTTTTTTCTCGTACGAATCACCTTTTGCCATTAACAAAGGCTTGAGTGGAATTCCGCACACATCTGATCTCCACTGCGGCTCTATTTTCTGCTGCTTTTCTTGCTTTTCTCTAGATTTATCTGATTTATCAGACTTATCAGCACTTACGCTGTCTCCAATTGTCAACACCATTCTGCCATCCGACGCATCTATTCTGCAGGAATCGTCTCCTTCATGAACTATGCGAGCAGTAAATTCTACGCTTCCTCCCATCGGTACAGATTGCGATGCTGAGGTTAATTCAATACGAACGTCTTTTGCACTACATTTTTTTATGATTCCAACAGGTCTTGGATCTGGCACAAGTTGTTTAGATAGAGTAACGTCTGAATGTTTGCTTATAGCAGTTCCGATTGCGGCAATTCCTTTGAAAACGCTGATTATGCAAAAGATACAAAACACTAAAACAGCCAGCAGCCCCACGCAAACTATGATTCGGCGGCGAATGTACATGCGGCGGCGCGCAGCACTAATCTTCCGCTTCGGTTTACGTTTTAACACAGGCATAGTCACCATTGTAATGCATGAGTAGTTTTAAGACTATTTTTGACTATAAGCTATTTTTATAGACTATTTTCCGCCCTCAAATCCAAGCTGACGCCACGCTTCATAAATGGCGATTGATGCGCAATTTGTAAGATTTAAGCTTCTAAGCGAAGGACGCATTGGCAAGCGAACCTGTTCCGCAACATGAGGGCCAGCCATAATATCCATTGGGTCTGGAATATCTCCTGGCTCTGGTCCAAAAAGCAAAATATCGTTCGGCTTATACTCAATATCTGTGTAAAGTTTTGTGGCATTTGCAGTAAACGCGATTATGCGAGAATTTGGCATTGACTCAACAAGGTTTTCAAAATTCGGGTGCATAACAACGTGTGCCATATCGTGATAATCAAGACCCGCGCGACGAAGCTTTGTATCTTGAAGATTAAATCCAAGTGGCTCTACAAGATGCAAAATAGTGCCCGTTACCGCGCAAAGGCGAATCGCAGAGCCTGTGTTTCCTGGGATTCTAGGCGAATAGAAGCACAAGTGCGGGGTCTGAGTTTGCGCAGTGCTTGCATCTTGCGCGCTTAGCATGGCATCCATAACGCTGATTGGATTTCCGTGCGCGTCTGTTACAAGCTCGTCCGGACCGTAGTTTGACTTTCGGTAGCCATACTCATACATCTGCTCTACACGATTGACTGGGTTTTGTGCGTCTTGCATACTTTTATCTTCTTTACTTTTATCTTCTTTACCTGTGACTTGCATACTCGTAATAATCACCTCAATAAAATCATCATAATAAAAATAAGCGCGAATCCTGCAAAATCAGCCCACGAGAACACAGCTCCCGTAAACACAACAGCCGTGATTGCCGCCATAACAGGCTCGCTCGCCCCCAAAAGCGTTCCGCGCACAGATCCAACTCGCATAACGCCAGCCAAAAACATCCAATATGCGCCAAAAGTTCCGCCAACAATCGTAAAAGTAAACAGCAAGTACGCGCGCAAATCCAAAGGAGGCATTGTTTGCCATGGCTTCACAAATGGCATCATAATAAGACCTGCAATAATAAACGTAATTCCGTTTACAGTAAGATTTCCCCATTTTGCAATCAATTTAACTGGCATAATCGCAAGAGCCGCCGTACTTGCAGCATCTGCCAATCCCCACAAAAGTCCCATCAGCGGCAGCGAAAGCGAGCTAAAATTGCCTCCCGTTGCCATAAGCGCAGTTCCTGCAAATGCAAGCAAAACACCAATGTTTTCGCGCAAAGTCGGAGTTCTTTTTGACCGCAAACACACATAAACAAGCACAAAAAGCAGATTCAGGCTTTGCAAAACAGTAGCCGTGCCAGAATTAGTCCAGTCAATTGTAAAAAGATACGCCACTTGCGTTAAAAGCACACACACAATACCTGTTACAACTAGCATTGGCCATGATTTTTTTGTGCTTAATGCATCAACGAGTTGCTTGCGATTAACAATTGACGCAACGATTACAAAAAGCACGCCTGCAGCAAGCTGACGAACGCACGCGATTTGCAACGGACTCACAAGGTATTGCGACATTAGAATCTTAGAAACAGTAGCATTCGTGCCCCAAAGCGCGCCACCAAGAATCGTCAAGATTATGCCAATCATCATTGTGCGCGGACTATGATCCACCGCAGGATTTGGCTTTTTAGGCTTTATTTTTTGGATATTCTTTACAAAACCAACATCCATGCTAAACACCTTCTAAACTTACATCCCGTACTCGCTAATAATCCTGTAGTTTTGCGCATATGTAGCAAGTTGTAAGTCGCAAACCTCGCAAATCGCTTACTACATATGAAAAATCTACACTATCACATAATCAACAACACGCACATAATCAACAACACGCAATTGCAAGGATTGTATACTCAAATCAATCCGCCACGCGCGACTTTGCATTATCCTCAGTTTATGTTATCTTATTTAAGTTGTCTTTCGTTATGCTGTTTAGCACAATGATTGATGTGGAGAATTCGCCTAGTGGTCTATGGCGCACGCTTGGAAAGCGTGTTGGTGTAACAGCCTCACGAGTTCGAATCTCGTATTCTCCGCGCTTAGGGTTCTAGCCAGCATCATTGGTTAGAACCCTTTTTATATATTTGCCTATGCATCAAAATATATGAACATAAACAAGCAGCTTAGCGTCGAACTCAACTGTTAGGCAATTTCTGCGCAGAACAACCATGCAAAATTGAAGCCATGCTACGTTTTTCCGCACTAGTAACGCTAAGATCGTACTTATACTTAACAGCAATCTGCCTAGCTACATAATCGCATCTAAAGGATTTATTAGATGGAAGCCAATAAGCCGCAGAAGCAGATCCTTTTTCTTGGTTCGCTGCTCCTTGAACAGCAAGAAGATTAAGCATATCGTTACCAAACTTAAGCCTCTTGGCATGACTCCATTTCCAAGCGCCTGATTGCCAAGCGTTTTCTAGTGCTACAACATGGTCGATTTGAACAAGAGCACTAGTTTTTCTTCCTCGAACAAAATTAATATTTAAACCGGTATAAGGATCGTGCAAAAGCCCTGATGCTACTTTGCAAGAACCAGAATACTTAAAACGAACCTGTTTTAAATCGCGAGCAAGAACATCTTCTCTAACATCACAGCCATTTTTATCAACATCTGTAGTCCTGTATCCAAAGACACTCCTGTTGTATCCAGACGGGTGTGATTTAGCGACTTTTAGCTTATTAAGAAGAGCAGCAGCATCTCCATCAGCAACGTATTCACCAGTAATTTCGCCGACATCATGATTGATTTTTGGCAGAACAAGCCCAATAACAATGCCTATAAGAATAGCCAAAGAAATAAGCCATATAAAAGAGGTTATTCTTTTGGATATAGGATTACTTGAATAATGCGTATTACGATCGTACTGCATGATTTATGTCTACAACCCAAGGGATACGCCTAATAACAACGTCTAAAACTTGTTGAATAAGGCTAATAAGCACAATAATTGCCATAACCGCGTACACAACATTCCATTGTGGATTCTTAGTGACAATTGGGTGAATAGTGTTAGAAACAAGCATTATTGTGTTCGCAATACCTATAAGAGCAACAGACATAAGAATTGCCTGCATTCTTCCCACTTTACGAGATAATCGCACTCGCTGTTGCGAAAGCTTACGCATTGAATCAACAACACGCTTAACACAATGCTCACCCTGTCGGAAAGCTAGAACCTCATCAATACCAAGTTCTACATCATCAACTTCAAGCTCCACCATCTTTTGTTCTGAATGAACTTTCTTAATAAAACTGCGGAGTCTAAGTCTAAATAATCCTGGAATTATAAACACTATTAGAGCACAAATCACAACAGCAAAAATAGCAATTTGAATATCAAAGTAACATAACAAAACGATTGCTGGAATAATCGACAAAGCCATTCCAACACTCATGCTTAAACCTGCCTTGTGCAAATGCGCATGATGAAGATCCACGCCAGCAAAAGATGTCACTAATGTTATGCATCTTAAACATGCGCATACGCTTACGATAAGCACGTATTCTTGCATAGCAAGTCCAAAAAGCGGTCGATTAGCGATAGCGAACATTGCTGCAAAAGTGCAAACAGGTATCAATACTGCGCAAACTATATTGATTGCTGTAGAGAATGCTGAAAGAATCGCAAAAAACGCCTTTTTCAACGAAGATATAGTTGATTTACTTTCATGAGATAAATCTTTCAATAAGCCTTCGTGTTTTGCATTATTAAAATTCTTATTAGAGTTTTCATCAAAACTTTTAGCATATTTGTCTACTTTATTAGCTTTATCAACACTACCATCTGCGAAATTTTCGACATAAGAGCTAATAGAACTAGAACTGGTGTAATGCGAATTATGATATACACTAACGTTAACCAAATTGTCCGCTTTAGAAACGTAGTTATCGTCTGGCAAAAATACAAGAATCGTAGCTTTTTTAGCAACATGACGCAAAATATCACATAAATTCTTAGCTTCATCAGAACTAATATCGCTTGAAGAATAGTCGAAAATATACACTGGAGTTCTACGAATAAGCGCACGAGCCATAATAATTCGTCGGAAAATATCTTGCTTATTTTCAACCTGAATATTGTCTACACGCAAATCTAATCCGTTATAATCCGCATAAACAACACCATCTACATGAGCAGTACGCAATGCTTGCCACATAGATGTAGTAGTAGCATTAGACGATGCCATGAGCAGATTCTCTCGCAAAGTGGCTGAAAACAGATGACTATTTGAACGAACAATAGTAACAAGATCTGCAATAGCACCAGGATTTTCATTATTTAGTGAAACATAAGTTGAGTTTCCAGAAATATCACCAAAATCAGATACCACAAAAGGCGATTCAACATCTACTTCAGAAAAACCATATCTATCGCTGTAAGATAGCGCAACATCTGATTTATCGCTAAAAACTACGCCATTCAAAACATTATTAGTAAATAATTCGTAGTATTCCTTTGGCATTACATTCAATTTTCCACTTGAAATATTAAAGGATGCACGCAAAGGTTTATTATTTTCAGTGAAATTGCATCGCACATGAAGAGAAACATTACTGGCTCCATCTGGGATGCTCAGCGACTTTTTATTATCTGAGAAATCTATGGAATCTGCAGAAGCAGAAGATTCTACAGAGTCTAAATTAGAAGAATGAACCTTATTAGAAGCAACACTTTTAAACAAGTCACTAATGTTATTCAAACCTAAAACAGCCCGATTTTTAATATGCATACAGTTAGCAACTCTACGTATTGGATCTACGCTTAGCATAAGAAGGGGCAAAGTTAGCATTGCAGCAGGAAGACCAACAGATTTAACAGAAAGAAGCCAAACTGTAGAAATAATTGCCACACCAGTCATTAAATACGTTAAAAATACGCATAAACAGCGCCACAAAACGCGAACATCTGCAAGAGCAGATACAAGTGCCAAAGTAGAAAAAATTGACGCAAAAACGCAAATCGTGGCAACATAAGAGTTTATTGAAAACATTGCAACACTAACCGCAAAAGGCATAGGAAAAGCAGCAATGATCTGCGGCAAAAGTAAACCATACCAACGTTGAACCCACGCAACATCATCGTTCACACAAATAGAAGAATATCCCTTAGACCACTTTTTAGAAGAACTCAAAGAAAGCATAGAACGCAACATTTTTGGTCTAAGCTTCATAGATACGCGAGTTCCAATTTCGGTAGAAATAGTACAAGACTGATGGAACGCAATATATTTTACGATAAGTATTCCAACAAGAGAAATAAGATAAGACGTCAATTCAACAGAGCTTAACAAGGATTTGCCAGTATATTTTGCAGGAATAAGCACTGGCGAAAGAATTCCAACACAAACATACACAAAACCAATATTCGCAAGAGAAGATATAGCAAGACACGCCGCTCTTAAAACAACCAAGTGCTTAACACCTGGAACAAAAGCGAAGAAACGACCAATCATTTAACTATCCTTTTCTTTTCCATAGAAAACTCTTTTAAATTCCAAAAATACTTTCACGCACTACAAAGTACACACACGATACCCTGCAGATTGAATCTACAAATTCGAGTAGCTCGCACTGTTAAAATCAGCTTTAAATCTCTTAAAAACGCTATCTAAACACTCTCTACAAACACATACCCACGCACTAGCTCACTACCCCTTTAGCATTCAAGATTACGCTGAGCATCAGGCATCAACACGCCGAAGAACTTTAGCTTAAATGCCAACTAATACGATGCAAATCACTAGGACCATACTCTAAAATCGCAGCTCTATGCGATTTAGAACCATAACCCTTGTTATGTGCCCAATCATAAATTTTATATTTAGGATCATCAGACAAGCTTGTCATAAGAGAATCTCGAGTCACCTTTGCGATCACAGAAGCTGCAGAAACACTAGCACACTTCTGATCAGCCTTAACTAAAGTGTGAACTTTAACAGGAAAATCAATACTAGGCGCATCAAAAGTTCCAGAAACCTTACCAATATAATTAAATGGTCCATCTAAAATCGCTGCAATATGAGCATTTTCAAGCTTATATCGCATACTGTTTTGCACATCTGAAATTGCACGAATCGCGGCTACACCAAGAGCATAACTTATTCCCCACTCGTCAATCTCGCGATTTGTACAAGAACCAACAGCAAAAGCATCGCACCAATTTTCAAGAGGCTCCAATAATCCTTCACGCTTGTGAGCGTTAATAAGCTTGGAATCAGCTAATCCATCAGGAAAATAACCAGAATTAATTTTATCGGCACCAAAAAGAGCAGCACCAACCATAACAGGACCAGCTAAACTACCACGTCCAACCTCATCTAATCCAATAACCCAATCGAAGCCACTTTTTAAAAGGTCTTGCTCAAAGTTAAAAGACGGAACAGCAGCCAAAATCTCCCCAAATCTAATATCTACGCACGTTTAAAAGAACTATTTAGCATCTGACTTATTTCTTACATCATCAAACGCATCGCTATGATTTTCAAAAATACCCATACGATTCAAAGGCCAAAAACGCATAAATGCCACGCCTTCAACCTTAGAAATAGGTACCAAACCATCGTCACCATCATTCTTATGATACCTAGAATCCGCAGAGTTAGCGCGATTATCTCCTAGAACAAATACATGACCAGGTTTAACCTTCACCTTAAACGGGAAGGAACTAGGACTTACACCTGGTTTAATATAAGCAGATTCAAGCACAGGAACACCGTTAACAAGAATTGGGTCACCATCGCCCTTACATTCAACGGTATCCCCAGGCAATCCAATTAGACGCTTTATAAGATCTTTACCAGACACAATTCCGCCGCGACTATTTTCACCTTGAAGCCAATTAGCAGGATCTTCAAAAACAACAATATCTCCACGATTTAGCGGAAACAGTCGAGGAGTGAGCTTAGACGTAACAACATAATCGCCAATATGAATTGTGTCTAGCATAGAGCCAGACGGAATAAAATATACGCCGAGAATAAAAACACGAAGAAAAATAACAACAAGAATAGGCACAAGATACCATGCAACAAGCTCTTTCCAAGATGTTTTAAAAAGCTTGCGAGTACGAACCTTGGACTGAGATTTAGAGGAATCATAATCACTATCTTGATATCCAGAAATATGATTCCCTTTTATTTTTCCATGCCTAGCACGTTTAGCACTGAAGCCAGAAGTTAGACTTGGTCTTTCTTCTGGCTCCGGTGGAACTGGAGAAGGATTTAAGCCGTGACCTGCCACATTAACAATGTGACCATCGCTATTTTGCAAGTCTTCGGCAGACATATTAATCCTTAACGTTAAATCCTTAACCTTAATAAATTTACTTAGCAGCGCTGTTGTCACGACGCTCGGCAATACGAGCAGCCTTACCACGCAAAGCGCGCAAGTAGTAAAGCTTAGCGCGACGAACGCGACCACTACGAACCAGCTTAATCGAATCGATAGCTGGGGAATGAAGTGGGAAGCGACGCTCAACACCAGTGCCGAAGCTCACCTTACGTACAACGAAAGTCTCGCGAACACCAGCACCCTTACGAGCGATAACAACGCCAGTAAAGGTCTGAATACGAGTGTTGTTGCCTTCCTGAATCTTAACGTTAACGTCAACAGTATCTCCAGGACGGAAAGCTGGGATTTCCTCAGCAGACTTAAGATGCTTAGCATCAAATGCTTCTACAGCATTCACCATGATAATTCCTCCTCGCCGCCGCATATCGACGTAAGCTACATCAAAGTAAGTTAGTCTAATTTTAACTTTTTCAACTTTACTTTGAATAATCCTTCCCAAAAAGTTTGCTTTTCAGGGCTTCCATCTGCCAAAACTTTAAAAAAGCAGGCTAGACTATTGATAAGTCGACTATGCGGCATCGCCTTATCGAAAGCATACAAAACACAAATTTATGCTCAATAATGGACATTATTGAGCATTATTTCGCACTATTTCAGCGCACAACGCCATTAAGCGGCGCCGTCTCAACAGTACGAGTTAATTCGTCATCATCGGCATCGTAGTCAAAAAGCTCACCATAACGACCCCAGCTAATCGCAATATCAAATTGCTGACGAGCCAAGGCGTCCGTATGCTTGCTGCGAAGCAAATCCAAAATCAACTCGCCACGAAGCTTGCCATTGCGGTTTCGGCTCAAAGCCTGATCAATTGCATGAACAAGAGGAGCATGCTCAATTGCAAGACGCGCAAACACCTGCTTGCTGTGCAAAATGTCGGCATTATGCCATTCTTGACCTGCTGGCGTAATAGTAATATGACCATTTTCTGCTGTAAGCAAATTAAGCATTGTTCCAGCATCTACAAGTGGGAACAAATCATCGATTTCAAACGACAAATCCGCAGCCAAATCAGCCAAATCAATGCCATCTGGCTCTTCCGAAATAACGTCTAGCAAACCTGCCATTCCTCCTGGCGTTGCGTTCGGCAGCAAGTGCACAGCAACAGGCTCAGGCTTCGGCTCCCCCGCATCCGCCTGCTCCTCGTTTTGCTTAGCTTCTGCCTCCGCGTCGTGATGCTTTTGAATAAGCATGTCGGCGATTGCAGCAGCCTCTGTTTCTTCCGCATCCGTCTGTTCCACAGGTTGAGAATCGCCATCCGCACCAGACAAGTCGCCAGCAACCGTTGTATCAGTATTATCTGGCTCAGATTCACCCTCTGGCATAGAACCAGTCAAAATCGCATAAAGATTATCAACCATCGCCTCAAATTCAGCACTATGCTTGTCTCTCGGGCGAGGCAAATCAACTTGCACGTCTGCAATCAAATGCCCAGGATGAGATCCCAAAACCACCACGCGATCTGCCATTTGCACAGCTTCTTCAATATTGTGCGTAACGATTACAACAGACTTGATATCACGCTCTTCACTAGACCAAAGCTTAAGAACTTCCTGACGAAGATTTTCTGCTGTAAGAACGTCAAGCGCAGAAAATGGCTCGTCCATAAACAGAGCATCTGGGCGCAAAACAAGCGCGCGCGCAATACCTACGCGCTGACGCATGCCGCCAGAAAGCTCCTTTGGGTACGCTGTTTCAAAGCCGTCCAAACCAATAGCATCAATTGCTGCGAGAGCAAGCTCCGTGCGCTTTTCTTTGCTAACGCCTCTAGCGCGCAAACCAAGCTCCACATTGTCTTGAACTGTAAGCCATGGCATAAGTGCGAATGTTTGGAAAACGATTGCCACCCCTGGGTTTGGACCAGTAAGCTCGCGACCGCGATACGTTACAGTTCCCTCTGTTGGCTGAATTAAGCCTGCCATTGTTCGCAAGAAGGTTGATTTTCCAGCGCCAGAACGCCCTAGAATTGCAACGATTTCGCCTTCGCGCAACGTAAACGATATATCGTGAAGTACGTGCTGAGTAGTTCCACTATCCGATGTGAAACTTTGAGTTATGTGTTTTGCGTCGATGATATCGCTTGTAACTGAAGATTGCGCAGCCAAATTCTGCGCAGCCTTTTCTGCGGTTTTGTTCAAAGTGTTCATAATATTTGCCAATCTGTTTTGTAAAGTTAAAAAGTTTATAAACTTAAAAAGTTTAATTTTCCGTAGTTTATTTGATTTATTCGATTGATTAGTCGATTGATTAGTCGATTAATTCAAAACAAATCTTTTTGCCGAATACCTTTGCAAAGGAGTCCAGAACAGTCGATTACTTAACACCACTATTAAGCTCATAACCGTTACTCCCACAAGCGTTTTTACAGAATCACCAACGGTTGTTGCATTCGTAATATACGCGCCCAAACCCTGAGTTGCCATGTGATTCTTGCCATATTCCACAATCTCTGACACAATCGAAGCGTTCCAAGCACCACCAGCGGCAGTAATTCCGCCAGTGCACCAGGATCCAAAAATCGCAGGCAAAACAAGAGTCTTCCACTTGAGCATACGATTTAATCTAAAGCTTCTTGCCATTTCTCGTAAATCGTCTGGAATCGCGCTAGCGCCTGCAATAACGTTAAACAGAATGTACCATTGCGTGCCAAGCGCCATCAAAATAATACTTCCCCATCCAAGGTCAATATGCCAAGCCATAAACCACATCATTGCAAATGGGAACACAAAGTTTGCTGGGAAGCTAGCCAGAATTTGCACAACAGGTTGCATAATTCGCGAAATCTTAGGATTCATGCCAATATATACGCCTACTGGAACCCAAATCAGCGAGCTCACAAAAATCAACACAGCTACGCGAGCAAAAGTCAAAGCTCCTAACGCTCCAGCTGTAGCGAACTCCTGCAAACCTGTGCGAGTTGCTACAAAGTAAAGCATTTGAGCAGCAAGCCCCAAAATCAGCACAGCCATAACAATGTTGAAAACCAAGTCGCCAAGTTTACGCTGTGATGCTTTACGCGGCCACTGTGAACCTGTGCGTCCGAATGGTCGTGTAATAATTTCAAGCCATTCGCGAATCGGAGAAAACAGCTTGCTAATAACTTCGTCGGCATGCGAATGACGAATAAGTGTCAAAACAGCACTCTTTCGTTCTTCGTCGGATGCGCTTTGAGTTATGCGGAATCGTTCTGCCCAGGCGGTAAGCGGCTTCCAAAGGAAGAAGTCAATCGCTAGCACAACAACAATCATGGATAAAATAGCCCACCAAATGTTTCCAAGCTTGTTTTCTGCTGCAGATTGCGCCACAAAACTACCTACTCCAGGAAGCGCGTAAGTGTGATTGTTTACGGAAATCATTTCGGAAGCAGTAAGGAAGAACCATCCGCCGCCAACGCTCATCATGCAATTCCAAAGCAGCGGAATCATTGCGTTTGGCATATCTAGTACCCAGAATCGCTGCCAATGCGTAAGTTGCAAGCTGCGCACTGCCTCGTCTAGCTCTTTTGGCTCGCTTAAAAGCGAACGGTGGAACGAGAAAGTCATATTCCAAGCCTGGCTTGTAAAAATCGCAAAAATCGAAGCGGCTTCAACGCCCATCATCGATCCTGGGAAAATCACCAGCCAAATCGTTACTGTAGCCGAAAGGAAGCCAAGAATTGGAACGGATTGCAAAATGTCTAGCAACGGAATAAGAACCTTGCCTAGTCGGCGGCTGCGCGCTGCAAGAGATCCGTAAATAATGGTAAAAATCAGCGATGCTATAAGCGCAAGCATCATACGAAACACGGATCTAAGCGTGTAGTAAGGCAAATTAATAAGGTCAGTTGAAACTGCAGAAGGTATTCCTTTAGGTCCAATCGGCTGGTTAATGCGCTGCAAAAGGAAAGCGCTTACTCCAAAAAGCGCGATTATACCAACGCACACAATAATGTCGGACCAAAAACGAGTGTTTTCGTCTACTTGCGTACTAGCACCGTTTTTTCCAGATGTTGTAAATATTGTCATGATAAGTCCTCTGGGAACGCGTATTTTTACACGCGTTTGCCGCTTATCACCACTATTTTTTGCGTTTATCTTAAATTTCGCTTAGAATTTTAGACTTTATTTTAGAAGCGCTTATTTAGCGCGCGGCTGCTGGCGACTTATCCCAACAAATCAAATAAAATAAAATCTTTAATCTCAAAACCTGTAATCGCAAACATTTTGGCGGTGACTGCCGGTTTTTTATATTCATCTTTTGTATATTCAGGGGGAACGTCCGTACTACTACTAATACTGTCTGAATCGTCACTAACGGCATTAACTGTATTAGCGCTTTGATTACAACTGGTACTACTGCTACTGTCATGTTTCACGGCAATCACCTCCTCTAGCTTGTGCGCGCCAACGCAAAACCGTATCATCGTATCATCATTGAACCGGACGGCAAGCAAGAAGACACAAGGTGATTTTTAAATCAAAAGAAATCAACCTTAATCTTGTCGTTCAAGCTTCAGCTTCGCAGGGCGGTGGTGTTGCATTAGTCGAAGCCTTGAAATCGACAACGACTGTTGACCAACTTGCAGTGTCTCCACTGTGTTGCGGCAGCAACCCGTATCCCCGTGGTAGCCTTACCTACCGACCGTGCTCATTATAAATTATCACTGCTCTTGTGTCAACCTATTTTTGAATCGAAGTGCATTCGCGCGCTACGCTCTAAGCGCTCATGCAAGTCGATTCGCAAAAAGCCTCTTGAAGATTTAATCAACAAGAGGCTTTAAATCAACAATCAAATAAGATTGCTACACACTCACTTACTTGCGATGAGCGCGATAGAAGCGAATCAAGCTCTGGGTAGAAGCATCCTGAGCTGCCAAAGCATCGTCATCCTTAGAGATTGCAGGAGTAATCTGCTTTGCAAGCTGCTTGCCAAGCTCCACACCCCACTGATCGTAGGAATCCAAGCCCCAAACAGTGCCTTCGACGAAGGTGATGTGCTCGTAGAGAGCAATCAACTCGCCCAAGCTAAATGGAGTCAAAGCTTCGCCGAAGATAGAAGTGGTTGGACGGTTGCCGCTAAATACGCGAGCTGGAACAATCTCTTCTGGAGTTCCTTCAGCGCGAACTTCGTCAGCAGTCTTGCCGAAAGCAAGAGCCTTAGTCTGTGCAAGATAGTTGCCCAAGAAGAGCTCGTGCACATCCTGATCGCCATCTTTAGTAGGATTTGGCGTGTTCACGAAAGCAATGAAGTCAGCTGGAATAAGCTGAGTGCCCTGGTGAATCAACTGGTAGAAAGCGTGCTGGCCGTTGGTGCCTGGCTCACCCCAGAAGATTTCGCCGGTTTCGCTTGTTACAGGAGTGCCGTCCCAGCGCACAGACTTACCGTTGGATTCCATGGTGAGCTGCTGCAAATAAGCTGGGAAACGGTGCAAGTACTGATCGTATGGAAGCACAGCGTGAGAAGCAACCTTGTAGAAGTTGCGGTACCAAACGTTGAGCATACCGAGAAGCACAACAACATTCTTCTCGAATGGGGTTTCAGCAAAGTAAGTATCGATTGCGTGGAAGCCCTTCAAGAACTCTTCGAAGCGCTCTGGTCCAAGAACTACAGCCAAAGAAGTGCCAACAGCGGAATCCACAGAGTAGCGGCCGCCAACCCAGTTCCAGAATCCGAAAGCGTTGGTTGGGTTAATGCCGAACTCTTCAACCTTCTCGAGATTGGTGGAAACAGCCACGAAGTGCTTTGCAACAGCTTCAGCCTTCTTTGCGTCGCTGCCGTCAATAGCACCGCTCTCCTGAAGCTTATTAAGCAACCAGGTACGAGCGGTACGAGCGTTGGTCAAAGTCTCCAAAGTGGTGAAAGTCTTGGAAACAATGATGAAAAGCGTGGTTTCTGGATCCAAATCCTTGGTCTTCTCTGCCATATCATTTGGATCGATATTAGAAACATAGTGAGCGCTAATTCCAGCATCAGCATATGGCTTCAAGGCTTCGTAAACCATGACTGGACCCAAATCAGAGCCGCCGATACCAATGTTTACAACGGTCTTGATGTTCTTGCCAGTAACGCCCTTCCAAGCGCCGGAGCGAACTTCGTTAGCAAAATCGTAAATGCGACCCAACACTTCACGCACGTCGGCAACGGTATCCTGACCGTCTACCATGAACTTACCAGCATCTTCGGCTGGACGACGCAAAGCGGTGTGCAATACTGCACGATCTTCGGTGTTGTTAATGTGCACGCCAGTGTACATCGCCTTAGTGCGCTCATCAAGCTTAACTGCCTTTGCAAGGTCGGCGAAAAGCTTAAGCGTCTCTGGCTTAATCAAATTCTTAGAAAGATCGAAGTGGAGGTCTCCAGCTTCGAAGCTCAACTTATCCACGCGATTTGCATCCTGAGCAAACCACTTCTTCAGGCTCACGCCTTCGGACTGCAATTCATCATAGTGCTTCTGCAAAGCAGCCCATTCAGGTGTTTTAACGGCGTCAACTGGTGGATTGATGGCCATTTCTTGGTCCTTTCATCTTGAATGAAGTGACGTGATGCCTTGTTTTATCAATCTTTAGGCACACTTGAACACGTTTTAATCACAATAATCATCGAGAATCATAGTGAACTATAAAGTAAACACGTGTAAATGCGCGCAAAGTGGAACTTGTGCATCACTATCTTCCAATTGCCAAGATACTCACAAAAGCGGACAGAAATACACTTTGACTAGAACACATGCGAACATTTGCGGCGCGTCATGCTAGACAAATTGCAAATATTAATATATAGTATTTGATTTGTGCGCGAGTCGCGAATGCTTCTCGGGCAAATTGCCACTTTAGCTCAGTCGGTAGAGCGTCTCACTCGTAATGAGAAGGTCGACAGTTCGATTCTGTCAAGTGGCTCTTAAAGTTTCTTTTTCGCTTGTTTTAGGCGATTTAAGCGCGAGTGGCGAAATGGTAGACGCGCAGGATTTAGGTTCCTGTGTCTTACGACATGTGGGTTCAAGTCCCATCTCGCGCACAAAAATGGACCAAATGCTATTGCACCTGGTCCATTTTTCTCTTAAACGAAACAACCAAAGAAAATATTAACTCTTAGTCTAAAACTACACTCCAAAAGCATAAGTCTTAGTATCTTTGAGTGTACCATTAGATGTGTAGGCTTCAAAATGTGTCCAATAAATTCCAGATTTAGGACTCCACAAAGCCCATGGACCCTTAAATTGGCTCACCCATTGTTTGGCGTTATAGTCATATATTTTGATAATCGTGTAACCATTAGGATTATTTGTAGTAGCACCTAGTAAAACATTGCTACCACGCCAAGCCGCATAAGTGCCAGAAATCACGGTATCACCTGTAAAAACAGGAGCCGGTGCATTTTGAATCTCATAATGGAAAGCAATGGTTTTGTTACCCAAAGGCTTCTTAGTGAACGAATCACGAACATCACAGTGAAGCCAATAATCACCGTTGCTTGTCACCCAAGAAGCCCAATTGCTAACAGACCAGTCAGAAATAGTCTTCCACTGCTTATTAAGCAAATCGTAAGCAAGCCAACGGTATTCCATATGATTGTAAATACTACTACTTGCTGCAGCGCCTACAGCTATATCGTTACTGCGAACAATCCACGTAAAATCGATGTGAGCGCGGCTTGTAGGCGTAGTTGGCCTAGTACCAAATGCATTTAAATCAACATTACCTTGAATTCCAGATACAGAACCGCTAGAAGTGTACTGCCAGCCGCCTAATGGTGTTGTAATGTTAAAAAGCGTACTGGCACCATAGCTAGCAACCCAGCTTGTACGATCGTGAATATATTGGGAATTAAGCGGACCGTTTAAATAATTAGCATAAGAATAAACACCTAGATTAGTGTATCCAGCAGAAGCAAGCTGGTTCCACCACGATGCAACAATATTCTGATAAACATATGGATCAGTAGGTGGTTGATGCCCTGCCCACTCCCATCTTTCCAAATCATAGTAAACAGGGTATGCAAGGTCACTTGGATTAACGCCAGCACCTTGCAAAAGCCTTGCCACATCAGCACCTTCGGAAGCTCCATCAGAAGGCGTTTCAGCGTAGGAATAAACATAAACTCCAAAAGGAATACCTAAACGCTTGCATTCGTTAATATTTCGCACAGCATACTTGTCGTAACCATTATCCCAACCGTAGCTGATGCGAATTATTGTACCTTCTACTCCAGCGGCTTTAGCAGCAGCCCAATCAATTTCATGCTGATGTTCAGAAACATCTATAACACCTCTAGCGTTATAAGCAAACATGTTTCCGTTGCCATCAAAGAATGATTGAGAACCATTGTAATCTTCCCATTCCACACCATAATTTGTTACAGGCAAATAGGCTTTGCGAACAATACCATCAGTTGTTGTGGCTGTTTTAGAAGACAATATTGTTGAATCTTTTGCTTTAGCAGAAGATTTAGACTCGTCTGGAATAGGCTGATTTGAGCTTATTAGACGAACTTTGGAAGGATTGGCAGAATTTGTAGAATTCGTAGAATTGTAGCGCTTAATTGCTTTTCGCAAATCTCCAACAGTAATAGGCGTAAAACGTCTTCCATCGCTCTTAGCAAGAGGATCTGGCTGCTTGTCTTTAGTACCAATAATTTTAGGATCAGTAACAATATCGCCAGTTTTAAGAGATTTCAAATGACCAGTAGATGTAAGAGCATATTTTGAAGAAACTACTTCGTCACTATTCTTAAATGACGACGCCACTTTTGAAGGCAACTTAAAATCAGGATTATTGGCATCACCATCGGCAAAACCATTCAAACGATTATCTTCAGCAGAATTACTATTCCCATTATCTGCACTTTTTATTGCATTATTTTTGGCACTTCTTAATGAACTTCTTGATGAACTAGAAGCAGAGCCTTCAAAAACACCACGTCCTTCAACATTAATAGATGGAGAAACGTTCATAACAAATGCAGCAGCAACAGAAACTAAACTTGCAATTACACGTACAATAATTTGTCCCACAACTCCTCCAGAGATATGCTTTTACGTGTTTTTACCTCATACAACCATAGCAATATGCGCAAACAGTAAAGAAACAAATCGCAAATCAGAATAACGAAAAAACACAAAAATAACTATGACTAATCACGATATATTTAGAACAATCGGAATCAAAGAAATCACAGAAATCAAGTGGAGCGGATGACGGGAATCGGACCCGCGTCATCAGTTTGGAAGACTGATACTCTACCATTGAGCTACATCCGCAATTGCACGTAATGGAATTTTTATAAGACCCCAAAACAGCGACTCGAACAATTATACAGATGATTTTGACATAAAACAACTAACGACACTCCACTTAGATTCTCAAGAGCGTTGTACCACACGATTAACATTCCCGTGTTTGTTCCCTTTTTATGCAAATACGACAACAAACGCGGGAAAAAAAAATAAACAAAACCATACAGTGCAAATCGCAAATATCTAAGCTATTTCTAGAATCACAAACGCAGAGGCGATTGCAGATGCATCTTCAAGCAAACCATCGTGGCTCAAAGAAACATGCCATCTAATAGAAAAGCCATTCTGTGCATTAATCATAGGAACCGTGCTCAAAGATTGCATAAGCTTTTCATTAACAGCATCATTAAGATGGACACTTGGGCAACCACGAGAATCATCTAAAATCTCAATACTCGACCACGGTGTGTTATCTAGCGTGTAAGGATATTTTGCATCTCCAAACGAAGAT
This sequence comes from Gardnerella vaginalis ATCC 14018 = JCM 11026, assembly GCF_001042655.1. Lineage (NCBI taxonomy): Bacteria > Bacillati > Actinomycetota > Actinomycetes > Bifidobacteriales > Bifidobacteriaceae > Gardnerella > Gardnerella vaginalis. The sequence goes on from NZ_AP012332.1 coordinate 1,357,216, forward strand.
AAAGCCTCGCACCACGCTTTTATAACTGCCTCTTTTCCAGCCCAGCGCGCTGCAATATGCATCGCCTCAGCGTCGTTTTTTGAGTTCGCTCGCATGGCGCACTGTCTAAGCTCTCTCTGAGAAAACAGAGCACGCCAACCATCGCCATCATGCATCTGCTCAGCAAACTGCGCAACGTTTACCAAGTCGTGCCCTATTCCTGCAATCATACACACCTACTTTTAGCACATATACATACTTTTTTATGTTCTACGCAAAAATACTATATAAAATCTTGTATAAAATATATTTAAATCAACAATCACTTACGCGCTTTTACTGCAGTAGCAAACGCCGAAAAAATCACCGGCAAATGTTTTCCAAAACTACAAAACGACAGCAAACGCCAGAAAATTACGCACGCTACTACCTGCTTAAGCATGTGTACAAGAAACGCTACAAGTGTGATTAATTCATATGCGAATAAATTACTATAAAACGATAAAATTTTAGATAATTTTAAACAATCCGTCGTTATGACAATATTTTATACATAGAGCACCCCCCCCCCCCGCAGGAAATTTTACAGTTATAGAACACTTAACAATAAAAAAATTACGACAAAATAGTAAAAATACGATATAATATTATGCAGCATGTATATAAACGTACTTATTGTCTACCGTTGCTTTATGAAAACACAAAATTAGTATTTGAAGAAGAACTAGACACAAGTTTATATACGACACACATTATGGAACGTTAAATTAAGAAGCACAAGAATAAAGGATTACGGATTATTATGGCAAATAGCAACCGCAAAAAGCATGCACGCGAGCAAGTTGAGAGCTCGTTTAAAAACGTTGATTCATCTTCTGCGTATGCAACCATGCGCAAGGTTTCATTGAGCACACTTGCCACAGTTCTCACTGCAGCAACCTGCTTGGGTGGTCAGCCAATCCTCGCATCCTCTAATATTCTTCTTCCTCCAACTACGGCAGCTTTTGCGCAAGAAGTGCGTAACGCTGATCCTACTCCTTGGCTGCATACGCCAAATATTCTTGAGTTCCAAAGGTATCGCTTTGCTAACAGCAACGGAAAAATCGGTCAAATAGGATCCGACGGTTTGGGTGATTACGATAACACCACCAAGAAATCGGATATGTATGCACATCTTGAAAAGAACGGAAACGACCAGTACCTAATCTTCGATGTGTTCTTTAACAACGACGGTAAAGATATGACTGGCGCTTCCAAACAACAACAGTATGTTTGGCAAATTCCTTTTGCAGTTGCTGACTTAAATAATGGTTATTACAATGTAGACACATTAAGTGATTTAAGCTTTAATTTTTATAAACGAAATGGCACTAGTCCACAAACAACAAACGCTGTTCTTTCACGCGATTTTTCATTATTCACTAAAGAAAATAGCCAGTCAGCAACACTTAGTAAGCCTTTGCAAGATGACCAGCACCTTGGAAATTCTATTTACAAAATAACCTTAGGCATAAGAGGAGGAAACAGCAACAAGCAAGATTTGAGTGATACTTTCCACAAGAATGCAGGCGACGGGGTTATTAGCAATGCTACAACATTAACAGGCGTATATAAGGGCAAGAGCTACGGCATCGGCTTAAGAACTACGAACGTCGACTATGCAGTACACATGCATTGCAAAGTAAAATTACGTCAAGGAGTCACTCTTGACGACATTCAAGATGCTTATACATGGGCAAATACAAGTACTTATGGTAGAACGACTAACTCGGCTTACACCTTTATTTCTGGTCGCGAGCGCTGGAAAGAACCAAATCTTAAGCGCACAAAAAGCGACAATTTACCTCCAAAGCTGTATTTTAATGGCAAAGAGATTAGCGATTCCAACAACAGCATTACCGTGTATCAGGGCGATACTCCTACAATCAAATTCGGAACATCTGACGACAGTGGAAAGGTTAATAGCTTCTCAGTTAAGGGTCTTCCTAACGGTAATGGAGATGTCACTGAAAACAGTAATGGCATGGAAGCAACTGAAGCTAAGCATCACAACCATGTTGTTAATAGAGTTAAGTTTGAATATAAGAACGGCAACACGCCAGCAAATACTGACTACACGGTTACTGTCTCTGCAACCGACGCTTCTGGAAACAAAGTAGAAAAGAAAGTTACAGTACATCTTAAAAATCTGAACCAGAAGTACAAGGCTCCAACCACTACACCGATTACTGTTGATTGGGGACATAAGGCAACTAATGAAGAATTAAAGAAACATGTTTCTAATATTGAAGGCGGTGGACAACTAGATTTCAATACTTTCCCAGAGACTAAACTACCAGATATAGCTTTTAATGGGAAAGACACTGCTACAATATCCACATCAGCAAAAGTAATATATTCAGACAATTCGTACCATATTGTTACGATTCCTGTAATTGTCAGAAAGCCGCTCGCATTGCAACACAAAAGCGAGCTGAAAGATCACGAAGTTAAAGTAAATGTTGGCGACACTCTTACTAAAACAGGAAACAAGGTTGACGCTAAGCAATATCTTGGCATAACCGATAAGAATGTTAAAGATAAAATTAAGAGCGCAGAGTGGGTGAACGGCGAACCTTCCACAAACGTTGCGGGAAAGAAGACTTACACTGCTAAAGTCACATTTAGCGACGGCAGTACTGCAGAAGAAAAGGTCACTTTCACTGTTCGCCCTCAAAAGCCTAAGATTGAGACTGATTTGACTGGCGTTGCAGGTGTAAAAGGCAAGGAAGTTGTAGTTAATGCTGGTCCTGGCACAGCTGGAAGCACTGTAACGCTTAAAGATAGCAAGGGCAATCAAATTGGAACTGGAAAAGTTGGCAACGATGGCAAAGTTACAATTACAGTTGCTAACGGCATTCCTGAAGGAAACATTACTGCAGTAACTACTACTGCAGATTCCGTAAGCTCTGACGCAAGCGACGCTAAGAAGGCTACTAAGGATGACAAAGCTCCAACGCTTACTGCTGATAAAGATAGCGTTACCGTAAAAGTTGGCGAAGATCTGAAAATTCAGCTTACTGCAAAAGATGATGTAAAGATTGAATCTATTGACACAGCAACAGCAACGATGGCTTTTGCTCGAAATGATTTCAGTAAGATGATGGCTGTCGCAGCGCGTGCAAAAACTGATTACACGAAGAATAGTGATAAGGAAAAGGTTTTCACTTATAACTTCTCCGGCTTTAAGCCTGAAGAAGTTGGCACTTATACTCTTACGTTCTCCGCAACTGATGCTGCTGGTCACAAAACAGAAAAAACTGTGACTGTAAAAGTGGAGAAAAAAGAAGACATTAAGTCAAAGAATATTGCTGTTGACTTAGGTCACAAGCTCACCGAAAAAGACGCCGAAAAAGCTATTGCCAACGGAAGAAAGCTTAAAAAAGCAGGCGCAACCTTCAAGTGGAGCACTGAAACTGGCGGAACTCCAGACACTTCCACTGTTGGCAAGGAAAAGACTGGAAAAGTTATTGTAACTATTCCTACTAACGACAAAAATCACCCACGCGTTGAAACTGTTGACGTTAAGGTAACTGTTAGGGATAACGAAAGTCCTAAAGTTGCGATTCAGCAAAAGGGCGACGGTGGTACATATAACACCATTGATCCTGGATATCCAGATGGTCCAAAATACCCACCAGTATTTACTATTACTACATACCGCGGTGATAAGAACGATATTAAGATTACTGCAACAGACAACAGTGGCAACGTTACAACTCTTACTTTAACGCCTAAAACTCCAGGAGAAACAGAAAAAGCTCCTACCGGAACTGGCACAACTACAGATCCTAAGACTTTGACGCTTGATGGCACTACTCCGCTCAACACTAAGCCTGGCGAGTATACGCGTACCTTAAAAGCGGTGGATCCTTCGGGCAATCTTAATGAAGTAACTGTTAAGTTTATTGTTAAGCCGCAATCCGACAAATATGGTGATGTTAAAGGCACGCCTGTTACGTACAACATGGGCAGCGGCACAAAGCATCCAGATCCTAAGAGCGGTATTAATGCAGATGATCTAAAGAAACTACCTAGCGACGCTACCTACTCTTGGGCTAAGGAACCAGATTGGAATAAGCCTGGCGAGCAGAAAGATGCTAAAGTTCGCATAACATTTAAGGACGGTTCAACTAAAGACGTTACTACAACCGTTACCGTTAAGGACGATATCGCGCCTGTTATTAACACACCTAGTACCAATAAGGCAAAGAGAGCAGACACTGAGAAAACAGCTGAGTACTACCAGTTCAAGGTGCATAATGGCAAACCGTTCAGCATTGATATCAACGCTTATGACAACAGCGGAAAGATTAAGAGTGCAACAATAGCAACATTCCCAGGTCATGACGGAAAAATCACTATTGACAATCAAAACGGGAATTCTGCAGAAAAGCCTGCGACTATTCATATTAAGGGCACTGCAAAACGAGATGCGAGTATAACTAATTCGTCCGATAACAAGTGGTCTCGTGAGCTTGTTGTTACAGACGAAGCTGGCAACGAGTCTAAGCTTAAGGTTCAAATCTCCGTGTACACGGATGCTGAAGAGCATACTGCTACTGCTAAGCAAGTTGATAATCCTAAGGATAACAACGCAATTACCAACGCGATCACAATAACAAAATATGATAATCCAAATACGCCAATCGATAAGACTGGTATAACATTTGAAGTTGGAAAAATTCCTACAGATGATGGAAATTACACTGTTCCTGTAACTGTTAAATATCCAGATGGATCTTCCAGCAAGATTGAAGTGCCTATTGTCGTTAATAGGGAGTCTAACAACTACGACCCTGTTGGCAGGACGATTACTGTTCATTGGAATTCTAAGGAAGATATTGCAAATAAGATTAAGTCGTTTGGCGATGGCAATGGCTTGACGTGGAATGGAAACTCTCCAAAGCAAAATCCAACAGTAGAAATCGTCAACACAAAAGACGTTCCAAGCACCGATAAGCCTGGCGAAAGCAAAGTGCAGGTTAAGGTTAAGTATTCGGATGGCTCTAGTGACGTTGCAACAGTAACTGTTAAAGTTTTGGATCCACAAAACAAGGATTACACGCCAGAAGGTCAAACAATTAACATTGACTACAATAAGACGCCGAATACAGGTATATCCAGCAAGATTACCGGCGTTGGCAAGGATAAAGGCATTAGCTTTGGTAAAGATAAGCAAGGCAAAGATATAACGCTTCCAGAAGGCGCAAGTATTGCTATTGACGACAAAGCTAAGACTGTTCCAGATGGCACTCAGCCTGGTACTTTCGATATTCCTGTAACCATTACGTATAAGGATGGCTCTAAAGATCACGCAACAGTAAAGGTTACTGTAGGAAAGCCTCAAAGTGAAACTCATACGCCAAAGGTTGACGGCGGAATCACTAAGAAGTATGGAGAAAGTGGCCCTTCTGACAATGACATCATTGCTAAAGTCACTGTTCCAAACAAACCAAATGGTACAACAATTACAGTTGATAAAGGTCAAACACCTATCGACACTAAGACTCCTGGAACCGTAAACGTTAAGGTTACTGTTAAGTATCCTGACGGTTCTGAGGATCACGTGGAAGTTCCTGTAACAGTTGGCGAGCCAGATAACGAAACCTACAAGCCAAGCGCAGAAGCTATCAACAAGAAGCGTAATGAGAAAGCTCCTGATGCTGATGAAATCAAGAAGGCTGTAAAGACTTCTACAGTTAAGAACAAGACTGCTCCAAAGGAAACAAAAGTAGAGCTTGTAGATCCAAAAACTCCTCTACCAACTACAGATAAGACTGGCACAACTAACGTACCTGTTAAGGTCACATATCCAGATGGTTCCAGTACTGTTGTGCAAGTACCTGTAGTAGTTACAGACACTGATGCCACTGCGAACACTCCTGCAGTTGACCCTGTAGAAGAGCCGTATGGTACTGATAAAGAAAAGACCAAGAAAGCTGTTACAGCTGCTGTAACTGTTCCTGATTTTAAGCCAAAGAAGGACGGCGATAAGCCAACAGTCACTATCACAAGCGCCGATAAGGATATTCCAGACGGCACAAAGCCTGGCACTTATCACGTTAAGGTTAAGGTCACGTACCCAGATAACACAACTGATGAAGTTACTGTTGATGTGACTATTAAGAACAAGCAGTCGGATACTTTCGAGCCAAAAGCAACGCCTGTTGTTAAGCCGTTTGGCAAGAAGGTTACATCTGATGATGTAACAGGCAATGTAACTGTTCCTAATTGGTCAAAAGATTCAAAGGAACAACCAAAGATTGAGTTGAACGAGCCTAACACAAAGCTTCCAGATGGTAAGACTCCTGGACACTCTACTGTTAAGGTTAAAGTCACCTACCCAGATGGCACAACTGACACTGTTGACGTGCCAGTAACTATTAGCGATAAGCAGTCTGAACTTTACCCACCTAAGGCAGATAATCTTGAAAAAGATAATGGTCAAAAGCCTTCGGACGACGAAATTATCGGCAAAGTAAGTGTTCCTACCTGGCCAACGAACGAAACAAATAAGCCAACTTACTCTATTGCTGAGGGAGATAAGTCTAAAATCCCTAATGGAGATAAGGCTGGCAAGTTTGAAGTGCCTGTAACAGTTACGTATCCGGATGGATCAACAACTGTTATTAACGTACCTGTAACTATTAAGTCTCCAACTGCTACAGCTAAAGTTGTGACTGTGCCAAAGGGCGTGGAACCTAAGCCAGAGGACAGCATTGCCAATAAGGATAAGTTCCCTGATGGCACTAAGTTCGAGTGGGATAACAACGGAAAACCAGACACATCTAAGGAAGGTAACAGCGTAAAAGGCAAAGTAAAGATTACTATTCCTGGATCTGATACTCCTCAAGAAGTTGAAGTAAAGGTTAACGTTGTTGACCCAAGTGCATCTGAAGTCAACGTGCCACAGGGCAAGGATTTGCCAGAAGCTAAGGATGTTATTAAGGATTCTCACGATACTAGTAAGTTCCCTAATGGCACTACGTTCGAGTGGAAACCTGAAGATAAACCAGATACTAACAATCCTGGCGCAAAGAATGGCAAGATTATTGTTACTATTCCAGGTCAAAAGCCTGTGGAAGTGTCTGTAACAGTGAACGTTTTGCCAAAGCCAGAAGCGAATGTTGTGAACGTTCCACAAAATGGCACATTGCCAGAAGCTAAGGATGTTATTAAGGATTCTAGCGATACCAGTAAGTTCCATAATGGCACTACGTTCGAGTGGGAAGATAGTGGCAAACCAACTACAGATACCGTTGGAGAAAAGACAGGCGGTAAAGTAAAAGTCACCATTCCAGGTGTAAATGGCAAGTCTGGTTATACGATTGATGTTCCTGTAACTGTGAACGTAAACCCTGTGCCTATAGCAAAGGAAACCACCGTCCCACAGAACAGCAATCCTGATCCTAAGAACAGCATTGATAACAACAACAAACTCCCTAAGGGAACCACATTCGAGTGGAAGAAAGATGCTGCCCCAAAGACCGACAAGCCAGGCACTGCTAGTGGCACAGTGATTGTCAAGATTCCAGGGCAAGCACCTCAAGAAGTGCCTGTAACAATTACTGTTACAGCATCGCCTGAAGGAAATGACGTAACTGTGCTGCAGAAGACTGACGGCAAGGACAACACTCCTCAGCCAAAGGATGTTATTAAGAATAACGGAGATTTGCCTGAGAATGCCAAGACTTCTTGGAAGAAGAAGCCTGATACGTCAAAGACTGGCAACCAACCAGGAATTGTGACCGTTAAGGTGCCAGGCGAGCCAGATGTTGACATTTCAGTCAATGTGTTCGTTGTGCCAAATCCAGCCGGTAAAACAGTGAGCGTACATGTTGGTGATTCTCCAAGCGCAGAAAACAGCATTGCCAATAAAAATGAGTTACCTAACGGAACCAAGTTTGCTTGGGCAACTAACGGTACTCCAGATACCAAGACAGCTGGAAACAATAAGAGCGGCACTGTCGTGGTAACTATTCCAGGTATCGCAAATCCTGTGAACGTACCAGTAACAGTAAACGTTGTGGCACAGAACAAGCCATTTATCAACGATGGCAAAGCCGAAAACAAGCCTGGTGATAAAGGTTCTGCAGATAATGGCAAGACAACTATTACTGGTAAGGGAACTCCTGAAGCCACTATCAAGGTTCAAAACAGCAATGGCACCGCATTGAAGGATGGCAATAAAGAAATAACTGTCACTGTAGATAAAGATGGCAACTTTACCGTTGATGTTCCTCATCAGACCCCTGGCACAACACTCAAGCTTGTTCCAAACAAGGGTGGAGTTGATGGTGACGCAACTACTGTAACCGTCACTGCTAAACCACAAAAGCCAACGATTACGGTACCGACTGACAACCAGAAGAACGACGGAAACGTAACTGTAACTCCGCCAACTGATGACACAACGGTTGTAAAGATTGAAATCAATGCTAAACCGAATTCAATCAATGGTCCAGAACAGCCAGTTCGCACAATTATTGCCAAGAAGGATAACGATGGTAAGTGGAAGATTGACGGAGACGCTCCAGATGGCGTAACTGTTAATCCAAATACTGGCGTTGTTACGATTCCAACAAAGAATTTGGAAGACGGCAGCACTATTACTGCAGTATCTAAGAACAAGACGGACAAACCATCTGATCCTGCTACTGCTGTAACTGGCTTTAAGACTCCACAGATTAGTGAGCAAACGCTAAAAGACAATCCAGATGATTCTACTAAACAAATCATCACTGGAAAGACTCTTCCGGGCGCAACAGTAACTGTTACCGATAACAATGGCAATCAAATCGGAACTGGTACCGCAGATAAAGATGGCAACTTCACTATTACTATCGACAAGCAAAAGCCTGGTGCCATCGTCACCCTCACACCAACCAACGGTAAGGGTGATGGTGCAAAGACGGGCGATAGCGTAAATATTACTATTGGCGGAAATATTACTAAGCCGAATATTGACACTCCAACCAATGGTGGTGCTAGCGTGACGCCTGATCTCACGGATACGCGCGTGAACAAGGTTGTAGTTACTTACACTCCAGAAGGCAGTGAAACAACCGCAACGATTACTGTTGTTGCTGAAGGCGACAAGCATGAGTGGAAGATTGACGGAGACGCTCCAGAAGGCGTGACTGTTAATCCGCAAACTGGCGTTGTTACGATTCCAGCAAACAAGATTAAGAGCGGTAGCACTATTACTGCGCAATCAGAAGACAGTAGCGATAAGACTGGCAAGAGCAAGTCAGAAGTGGTAACTGCTAAAGTTGCCGAAAAGGAGAAGCCTGCACCAGAACCAACGCCAACGCCTGCGGGTGAGCCGACTATACTCACACCACAAGATGGTGTTGAGCAAGGTTCCGCAACTGTTACCCCACCAGCAGACGCTGATACTCTCGAAATCACGTATACTCCAGAAGGCGATACAACGACTCCTGTAACAATTACCGTGAAGAAAGATAAGAATGGTAACTGGACTATTGACGGTAACACTCCAACCGGCGTGACTGTTGATCCTAAGACTGGTAAAGTCACCATCCCTGCAACCCAAATCAAGGATGGTAGTACGATTACCGCGCAAGCCAAGAAGAATGGTCAACCATCCAACATGGCAAACGGTAAAGTAGGAAATAACCCAACCAAGAAACCAACACCAACGCCAGAACCGGCACCGACACCGGAACCAGCACCTGCGCCAACCCCAGAACATGAATCTGGTTCTCATGATTCTGATGAACACACTGGCAACAGTGAAAACAACAGGAATAAGAGCAATAACACTCAGTTACAAGCTCCTAAGTCTCCTGCACATCACTCCTCCGGTCAGGTTGCGCAATCAAAGTTAACCAATACAGGCTCTGCAATTGCTGCAGCAAGCACTGTTGCTGCACTCGCAGGCGCAATAGGTGCTGCACTCGCAGTCATTATTCGCAGGAAGAAGCGCGACTAAACGTTGGTGGTGCAACAAATATTAAAATTGAATAAATAATATACATATGCTCCGTGATAAAAGGGTTCGCAAAATTTACGACAACTCTTCAACCACGGAGCATTGTTATATCTGTAAAGCTATAGAACTGTAGACTACAGAGGTATAAGCTACAGAGATATAGGTGCGACAAATAGATGCCGTTAAATGATCTGGGTACTGGTAGCGAAATAGCATACCACTGCGATAATGACAGCGTACTACTGGCATTAGGTAATATCAGGCGACATACGCAATGCTACACGTACTAAATATGGCATACTGAACTACAGAGCTACTTACGTAATTTTTAACGCAACTCCAATCGCCTTACATTTTTCCTGCAAATGTGGTCAAATAAAGCCAGAGCGAAAACAGATGCCGTGGAATAACACAGCAAATGTTTCCACATAACGCCAAAACGACTACAAACGCCGGAGAAAATTCCCCGGCGTTTGTAAGTAAGCAGCAGCTCAGCAGTAGCAGCCGCTGGCATCTAGGCGAGCGTCTGGGTTTAGAGCGTAGTACGGTTTCCTTACTTGGTATTGCGCGAGGTTTGAGTATTTCTCTCCTCGCAAATCCCGTCGCTACTCTCCTCTTTTATTGCTCGTATAGAAATACATCAAACCTTCTGAATATCTAGAACTTTTGCGTGGTTTTTATCACCGAGATTCTCGATTTTTCTTGCTACTTCAGCGAATCACCATCAAAGATGCTGAGGTTCATCTCATTCAGTGCGAAAAATCTCGAATCTATACCTAACTTGGCGCAACCTTGTAGTGCGTTTGTACCTGATTTACGGCGTGTCGTCATACAATCGCACTACAAGGTTGATCGTCGTTCGCGCGGATTAGCCGTGTGATTCCGAACGTCTATTAGTAGCCGCTCGGCTGATCTGGCGCGTAAAGTCCACTGGACTTTACGTTTAAGCCAAATCACGCTTTGAAGGAGCTTGAAATGCGTTATGAAATTTCAAGCTCAGTCAAAGCAAACGCACTACAAAAGTGCTCTCGCGCGCGACGCTTTAAAACTCAAAGCCACAAATCTATCTAAATGCAACTTTATAACGAGCAATAGCTGCAACAAATGTAAGTATAATGAACAGCGCAAAAGTATAAACAATGTTGCTTCCTGTTTGAAGCATAGATCCACCACGCTTTGAAACACCATTATCTACAACAGTTACTTCAGTCCATGCGATTTGTTTGCCACTCTCGTCTACAAGTAGAACAGTGTGTTTACCAGAGTATCCAGCTGGGAATATTGCATCGAATTGAGGCACGCCATTCACCATTCGTACAGTAACATACTTTGAACCGTCGGAGCCTTTAAGCAATCGCGGAGACGAGTAGATGTATGCGTAAGCATATGCAATACCTTCACGATTCAGACGTTCAATAAACTCGCCGTTTTGAATGCGAATGTTTACTTTGTTCACAATTCCAGCATTCGCAACATTATTGTCTCGTACTAGCAGAGTTCCTCTTAGCTCTGACTTAAGCTGCTGCACTGTTGCCGGTGCAGTAGGAGTTGGAGCAGCTGATGATGGCTTAGCAGGCGCAGATACAGCAGAATTTGAGGAAGATTCAGGTTTTGTTTTAGCTGGTTTAGACTGATCTGAATTTTCATGCACATTCTGCTTAGGTTTTGAATGAGTTTGATATTCAGAAGTAGAGTGAGACTCAGCATTAGGCTTAGATTCAATACTATTATTAGGTTCATGAGCAGGCGTATTAGACTTAGAGCCTTGCTGGGATGCAGAACCTGATTCGGAATTACTAGGAGCAGTACCCACATCTGGGACTAAAGTATGTGGAGCAGGATGATTTTCAGTATCAGAGTCTCCAGGAGTTTGCTCACGACCAGGCGTAGATGAATTTGGCTCATGAGTTCCAGGATGAGTTTCTCCAGGAGTTGGAGTTGGAACTGGCGCTGGCTGAGGAGCCGGATTCACAGGATTAGAACCAGGCTGAGGATGAGGGCCAGGCGCTGGAGCCGGATTTGGCACTACAGGACCAGGAACAGGTGGCTGAGGTGATGGAGTAACAGTACCAGGAGTTTGTTCATGCCCAGGAGTAGATGGATTCGGCTTCTGCGTACCAGGCTTAGATCCATCCTTCAACTTATTGATATCCAAAGGATTCATCTTATATTTGAGAACATCATCAACATTAATATTTGCAAAAGGATTGTCGTTCTTCTTTTCAGCATCCTTCACAAGTACTGAAGTCGAAAGAGCAGAAACCTTGTAATTTCCATTGTCATCTACAGATGCTTCAGGACACACTGACTCATCATTGCTGTTAGCTTTCCCATCAGCAATGCGCACGCGATACTTTCCTTTGCCAATATTCACAGTAAATTCACCACTATTAGCATTGAAAATAAACACATACGTTTTACCGTTGTTGTCAACACTAAATGCGTTAATACCATCGCTGCTCTTAATCCAATGCATATTATTGTTAACATCAGAATATTCAGAATCTCGTAAAGCTGGAATCTCGTTTCTTAGCTTTATCAACGCTTTGAAGTACTCGACAGCATCTTCATTCGTTTTAACTAGATCCCACTTAACGGAATTGTCACCGTCGCCAGCATTGTAACTATTAGCATTACCATTCTTGCTTCGTAAGAACTCTTGACCAAGCTCAAAGAATGGCATGCCATGCGCAAACATTACAAGCGAATTAGCAAGCATTACTCGCTTCTTAAGATTCTCTTCTGTCTCATTAGGCAAGGATTTCTTCAACTTATCGTAAAGATTAAGATTGTCGTGAGCTTCAACATATTGCACAGTCTGACCAGCATTCGCGTAGCGCCTACCAGTGCAGCTTGCGTTTCCAGGCTGGCAACCGTAAAGATTTTGCATTACAAGATTGTCGCTGCCTCTGTTTCCAGACACGAATCCAGCAACATCATCATCTCCTTGACCCTTTACAGCATCACGGAAGGAATCGTTAAAGAACGCAACGCCATTATTTTCAGCAAGCTTATACGCATTAGGCTGAATAGTGCGGTTTCCATAAGGCAATTGGCTCATATCCCAGCCTTCGCCAAGAATAATCGAGTTCGGGTCAATTGCATGAACAGCTTCACGCACTTCCTTAATGGTTTCAAGGTCAATCAATCCCATCAAATCAAAACGGAAGCCGTCAATACCGTACTCTTTAGCCCAATACTTTACAGAGTCAACAATATACTTTCGCATCATTTTGCGCTCTGAAGCAGTATCGTTTCCGCAACCAGATCTATTAGACAAGCTGCCGTCATCGTTGTAACGGAAGTAGTAGCCTGGCACAGTCTGTCCAAAAGCGTTCTTTTCTGCGTTATAAACATGGTTATAAACCACGTCCATAATCACGCGCAAACCAGCCTTATGTAGACCTTCAACCATTTGCTTTAGCTCAGTAATGCGCGTAGCAGGATTTGCTGAATCAGACGCATAGGAGCCTTCTGGAACGTTGTAGTTTATTGGATCATAGCCCCAGTTTTGATGAGGATTATCTTTGTCGTTCTTATCAACATAACTCAAATCTCCTGCTTCATTAACAGAACCAAAATCATACATTGGCATGATTTGCACATGAGTGATGCCGAGGGACTTCAAATAATCAAAGCCAGTTGGCTTGCCATCTTTTTTAGCACCAGATTGAATTACACCAAGATACTTTCCGCGCTTTGCAACATCTACGCCAGAACTTTCATGAATCGAAAAGTCGCGAATATTCATTTCTGCAATAGTCGCATCAGTTGGACGCTTTCCAAATGATGCCTTACGAGATACAGGTGTTGCCATGTTGCCACCGAATACAACGGATCTCATTCCATTTCGCACAGCAGCTTTTGCATAAGGGTCTGGAGAATTATTAACAGTGCCATCTGCAAAATAAACCTTGTATGTATAAGCAGTGCCAGCTTTTGCATAACTCGTAGTAATACTCCACACGCCAAGCTTTCCATCTTCTGTGCCAAGAGTCATATCTTGCTTTTTATCTTCTTGCGCTTTTTCATCAGTTGACTTATAAGTTACTAACTCCACTTTTGCAGCAGTTGGCGCCCAAAGCTTGAAAGTCGTAGAACCATCTTTTACAACAGCACCCAAGTCATCGCCTGTGTACGCATACTTTTGATCAAACTCATCAGTGCGAACAATCTTAGAACCTTTAACAGTTGAAGCAGACACTGTTTTAGGCATTCCACCAACACCCTTAATGTTGATTTCATACATTTTCTTAAGATCTAATTCGTTCTTTGCAGTGATTACGATCCTATTATCCACAACAGCAACTTGCGAAATATCTATTGTCTTGTGTTGATTTTTCTTTGAATCTGTAACATCAGTTACAGTAACATTTTTCTTCTCAACTTCCGAAGGGTCGCCGCTCACGTTTACAGTAAATTCCTTAAAAGACGTAATATCAGCATTAATAGCATTAGCCTTCGTGTTGATTACGTTTGGGCTTAAGTAAACTCTACTATCGCCCTGCATAAGCCAGATTTCAGCATTACCAGTGTTACCATCTTCGCTTAAAGTAATTGCTTTTGCAGGAATTGGGCGATCGCCTTCGCCAGGATCTTTAGAAACCCAATCGTTGCCTTGCATAGAATAGCGCACAATAAACTTTGAATCTTTTATGCCAGAATCATTGTGGAATGTATATTCTGCAATCTTACCGAAATCATCATGAGCCGTAAAATCTTGCTTTACGCCCTTCTCACTACCGCACCAAGTCCAAAGATTCCAACCAGCGTAATCCTTGTTTGTTCTGCGGTAGTGAACAGTAACATTTAATGTTTTAATGCTATTAAGCTTGTTAGAGACTTCAGATGGAGGTTCTGCAAAAGTATTTGAATCTCCTCCGTAAACCCAAGCTTCGCCAACACCATCTTCGATTTGCCAGATATTACGATCTCCGCCGTCCTTATGCCAGTCCTGACCATCAACGGGTTTCTCGGTAATAATAAATCCAACTTTTCCGCTCTCGTAAGTGCCATCAGCTTCAACTGCGTAAGTCTTACCAAAAGCGTCTTGACCATTGAATTCATGCCAAGCACCTTTTATCTCTTGACCATCTGCATTTTTAAGACCCCAGATATAGACGCCCATATGGCGATTGTCACCATATTTTTGCTTATAGTGAATAACAATCTTTGTCTTTAATTCAGTAGGCTTTGAAGATGTGTCCTCAACCTTGCAAGGAATGCTAGCAGATTCAGAACCTTTCAAATCGGCATCTACTACATAAGTTTTCGAACCAGCTTGAATTTCAAAGTTTGCTCCAGACTGATTGTTCTTGTTATACCAATTACTTCCACCGTCATTAAATACAGCAGTAATTTGCTTGCCATTATTAGGAATTGTTCTTGCAAACCAACCATCGCAAACTTTGCGCATTGGTCTACCAGGAACTGCAGTCCAAGATCCATTGCCGATTTGATAATGAATATTTACAGAACTTGGATTACCTGCTTTATTTTTAGCATTAAAATAGACAGTTGTTGACTGGTCTTTAGCATCGTCAACATTGTATTTTGGATCAGATTCATCACGTGCTGGACCAGCTTTACTAGCGCTATCTGCTTTAGAATCCACATGCAAAGCAATTGCAGAATAAGGAGCAATAGTCGCAGCAACCTTGCCATCTGTAACTTTAACAGTCTTAGAGCAATTCCCCGCAGCATAAACGTTGCAATACTCACCATTTGGCAAATCAGTAGTATACAAAACTTTCTTTGCGTTTGGAGTATTGTTAATTGCTAAGAAGCCCTTGCCTGCGCGGCTAAATGCAATGTTATTATTGTCACTCTCCTGCCAATTAGTGACTTGAGCACCATTTACAGCATTAAAGAAGCCAACCATTCCACGAATCGAAGTCCAACGCTGAGTGCACTGCCAACCAGTTGTTGGAGAACAATCTACATTTGGAACAGAGGTTTCAGTCGCACCAGGCGCACCATCATCCTTATTTTTTGCATCAAACCTATACCCCGAGTAAATGTTTGGGTTTCCGTAAGGGTAGCCAAGCATAAACGCGTTTGCAAGCTCGTAGCGAGGACCATCCTTATAAGTAAGAGTGCGCACATAATTTTCTCGAGGAGTATCCCAATTAGTAACAAAAATTGAAGCTTTATCGCTTGGAACAAGTCCATTAGTAATATTCTTTAGATTCGAAATTGAACCATAAAAATTGCTCTTTAATCGGTAGGAATACTGGAATTCGTTGACTTCACCTTCCTTTAAATGCTGATCTGGCTGTATTTCTTTAGCTTCAGAAGGATCACCAATCGTCTCCTGCATCCACCAAATCTTGTCAGGCGTAGTGTGCGCAGCATCAGCAGCAGCTTTCTTAATCGCAGCCATATCTGTTGGAGAAATATGCTTTACTGCATCGATACGGAAGCCAGCAACACCAAGTTTCAGCAAATTAGCAAAGTACTTGCCTAAAGTTTCGCGCACATGCTGCTTTGACGTATCCAAATCAAGCAAGCCAACAAGCCTGCGATTCCACACTTCCTCCGCATTGTTATAGTGCTCAATATTCCTAGCATCTTGATGGAAATCATCCTTCTTATATCCAGCATCTGGGAAATCTTCTTTAGCAGCGCTATATTGGCTCCCACCAACACCCTCTGTATGAGTGTCACCAGCACCAGTCATGTGATTAATAACAGCATCCGCAATAATTCCAACACCTGCAACTTTGCAAGTGTCAATCATGCTCTTAAACTCATTTTCAGTACCGAGTTTTGACTTTAATTTATAGCTAACAGGCTGATAAGAAGTCCACCACTGAGTACCCTTTACATGCTCATTTGGAGGAGACACCTGCACATACTTAACACCCTCAGGACCATAAGTTGTTTTGCATTCTTGAGCAATACTCTTCCAATTCTGCTGGAATGCAGTAACAATAACGCCCTTACGGTTAAGAGTTAGATTGCTAGATTGAGGATTACTAGATTCACTACTAGACTCACTACTAGCGCTTGCATTGCCAACAACAGCAAAACCTGTTATTAACATTGCACTCGCTGCAATCATAGAAACTATTTTCGACGCAAGGTGGCGATGAGCGACCATCTGCATATCCTTTCCTCCGTTGGCACAAACATGCTTCTATATTGTTTTATTCCATGCAAAACATGAAAACTATAGGTGACACAACTATGTTTCACTTCTTATTACAACCAACTTTGGTTTACACATAAGATTGCTTATTTTGAACGCAAATCGCCATAAGCACATTGAATTTTTCGCAATTTTGCACGTAAGGAGCTATTATAACACTTTTGCAATTTTTACAAAAGTCAAAAATACAACTGCTATATCAGTTACGCTTGTAGTCGAATCGACCTGCCTTCGAGCTTAGAGCGTAGCGTGCGAACAACACAATACGACGCAAATTCAGTACAAACGCACTACAGTTTTGTTTGTTTGTGTAGTGCGTTTGTATCAAATTTTGGCATTTTTTGGTACAAACGCACTACAAGATTCTACCTGAGAGTCAGCAGTAGTAGCCGCTTGCATCTAGGCGAGCGTCTGGGTTTAGCAGCATAGCTTTTTCTGCTTCGTGACCATCGTAGCGAGTGCCATCCGGAAGGCGCGTGCCATCCTTCAGCAAGTGACGATTCTCAACAGGCTCGAACAAAGCAGATCGACCCATCATGCCTTCCTCAAATCGCCTCTGGCCCGCAGCCAAACGCGCATTCGCCTTGGTACGCCAATTCTTAAGCGCATCCGCACCAGCGCTAGCTGCCACAGCAGCCTCAAACGCACCAGGGTGAACTAATGCCACAAATCCGCTAACGTGACCGAAGCCGAGCGAAGTTGCGAGAGCAACCTTCACTGCACAAGAACCTGCACAATCGCCAATGCGCATCGGCTCACGCAACCAAACCATGTGGTCGTCGCGCGCAAGCTTAGGATCCACGCAGTCAAGTGATGCGTTTCCAGGGATTACGCCACTTCTAAACAGCTGTGTCAAACCGTTGATTTGGAAGATGCACGCACCACCCTTTGCATGTCCGGTCAGCGTCTTTTGGCTGATTACGAACAGTGGATTGCCTTCCGTGCGTCCGATTGCGTGCGCAAGAGTATTGTGCAGTTCGGATTCGTTCGGATCGTTTGCGTTCGTGGAAGTATCGTGCTTAGAAACCACAGCAATATCGTCCGGAATAACGCCAAGCGCTGCCAAATCGCGCACGAGCTTAGACTTAGCTCCACCCATGCCCGCAGCCAAAGCACCCAAGCCCGGAGCAGGAATAGAAGTGTGAATGCCGTCAGCATACGAATGAATGAATCCGACTACGCCAGCAACAGGTAAACCAAGCTTCAAAGCAATATCGCCGCGCGTAACCAAAATCGTACCGCCGCCTTGTGCTTCAAGGAAGCCGCCGCGTCTGCGATCGTTTGCGCGAGAGAAGAATCGTGGATCGATGCCCTTCGCATACATTTCTTCGCTATTGGCAGTTGCGTTCATATTGCCGAAGCCAACTACGGATTCCACACCGATATCGTCAATTGCGCCAGTTACTACGAAGTCAGCTTTGCCGAGAGCAATCTTGTCGACGCCTTCTTCGAGCGAAACCGCTGCAGTTGCGCATGCAGACACTGGCTGAACCATATTTCCGTAGCCGCCGATATAGGTTTGCATTACGTGAGCTGCAACAACGTTTGGAAGCGCCTCTTGCAATACGTCCGTAGGAATTTCGTGGTTAAGGAAGCGATCCAAGTACAGTTTGCGCATTGAACTCATGCCGCCGAAACCGGTTCCTTGCGTGGAAGCAACCATCGACGGATGCACAGATTGCAAAATCTCCGAAGGCGTGAAACCAGCAGAAATATAAGCGTCTACAGTTGTGACAATATTCCACAGCGCAATCGTGTCAACACTTCCAACCATTGAAGCTGGAATACCCCACTTCAGCGGATCGAAGCCCTTAGGGAATTGTCCACCGACGGTTCTGGTCATTGCAGCCCTACGCGGCACGCGAATCATAGAACCTGCCTTGCGCGTAACAGTCCATTCGCCAGATTCTGCATCGCGAGCAATCTCAGTGTGCGATTCGTCAAGCGCCACGTATTCGCGCGCAATTGTTTCTGTTGGAACGCTGAAACTCACGTCGTGATCGAGGAAGATTTCTGCTTCTTCTTCGTTCGCTCCATCCTTGTAGTCGCCACCCATGCCGGTTTCGAATGGTCGAATACCGGAGCGCGCCACTACTTCATCGCGATATTTCTCTGCAATATCTTCTTCTGGAACAAGCGTGCCTTCAGCATCATACCAGCCTGGCTTTGGTGAATCCTGCCAAGTAAGCAAGCCCATATTCCAAGCCAATTCTAGTACTGCTCCTGCAGAAAGCTCCACGGATCCATCTTCGCGAATTCCAAGTTCTGCTTCGAAACGAGTACGTCCAGAACCCCATGGTCCAAGTTCGCCGACTGAGACGATTACAATTTCGTCTTCTGGACGCGCTGTTACGTTCTTCCAATCAGCCAAGTTGACTCGCGGCTGAGTTGGCACGTAAGGCGTTGGAAGTGCTTTGTTGGTTGATTGAGCAGTTGATTTAACAGAAGATTCTGCAGCTTCTTCTGCAGCTTCCGCAGCTTCAGCACGCTTCTGATCTTCCAGTGCTTCTGCACGAAGAGCATTCAAATCAAGAGGCTCCTTGCCTAATCCACCCGTAAGATCAACGTTCAAAGGCGCGATTGCGGCCTGTTCGCGCGCTTCCTTCGTGCACAAATCGAGCAAACGATCTGCCATTTCTTGCGTTGAGTAGGTAGTTAATCCATGACGTTCAACTACAGCCACAAGCGGATCATTTCCACCCATTAAGCCGGTTCCACGCACCCATCCAATCTTAGGATGCGCAAAAGTCACGCGATCCGACCACACACTTTCTGCATGCGCACGGTTCACAATCGCGTCGAAAGCACTCTTGACTTCGCCGTAAGCACCATCGCCGCCGAACATACCTCGGTTTGGAGAGCCAGGTAACACAACGTGCATACGATGTTGTACATCTGTATCTGCTCCAATCTGTGCAAATCCGGCGATTGCACGCTCCACACCCCACAGCATCAAGCGCGATTGCGATTCAAAAAGCGAACCAGAATCAGCCAAAGTACCGTGAACTGGTGGAGCTGCAAACGGGAAGAACATGCTCGGCTCGTAAGCAGGCTTCAAAATAGTAGTAGTTGCGCCGCTAACTTTCTTCGAAACTGTGCCAACCCACTTTACAAGCGCGTCAACATCGCGATAACTAGACAAGTTTGCTGGAACAAGCCACAACTTTGCGCCCATTTGAGCGTTTTCGCGATACGCTTTCTTCGCCCAAGACTTAACGCTCGGCTTGAAACTGTGCGAAGTTGCGATAACCGTAGCTCCACCCTTAAGCAAGCCCGTTACTACGCGAGCAGCAATCGAATTAGGAGCAACGCCTGTAACTACTGCAACTTCTCCTGCAAAACGAGTTGCTTGAGCAGTATCGGCGTTGTTTTGCGCAAGTTTATTGCGAGAATCGCGAACAATACCATTAAATATTGTTGCAAGATTGTTTAATTCGCGAGATTTAGAAAGACTTGCAAACCACTCAGCTTCCGAAGCTACTGCTTCCCCTGCACCAAGGAAACTACCAAAATCATTTAAGATTTCAGAAACTTCATTTACCTGAATATCAACATTCTTTCCAGCATACTTGTAGTACAAGCGAGCAACGTCTTCGCGAGCCGAAGCCCAGCGGTCGTCGAAAAGAATTGCCTTTCGCTCATCAAATCGAGGAGCCACCTGCTTTGGCCAATCTGCACCAAGCTCAGCTTCAACAGCAGACACAACAGCAGCATTTTCGTCACTTTCAGTTTCTGCTTTAGGAGCCTCAACACCAAGCTTTGCTAGCACAAACTTAGCAGTTGCAGCAAGTATGCCATCTGCGCCAACAACCTGCTGAGCAAAAGCGTCAAGAGCTGCAGAATCAACAACAGCACCGCCGGCTGCGCCAGCAGCACCAGGCTGAGAAACGCTAACGCCGTGAGCTTGAGCAACTTGTGCAATTGCTGCGTCGATTAAAGCGTCAGCTGCAGCAGTATTCTTTGCAGGATCAGTTGAAAGTTGCGCAAGATTTTCACCGCGCACGCTAGCACCTTCACGCGTTTGCAAAACCAAAGCCGCAAGAACGTGCGCACGCCAGCCTTCTCCAAGTTGCCAGACTTCAGAGATTCGCTTGTCAATTTGCGCTGGTTTCACACCGGCTGCACCGAAAAGCGCACGCAAACGTTCGCGCACAATATCGGAAAGCACGGCACCAAAAGCTTTATAGCGAGGAGCAACCGAATCAACTAACTTTTTAAGCGCACTCATTGGAGCTTCTGCAGCACCGTCCACGCTTGCCACGCCAAGCTCGGAACTAATATCCATAAGAAGCTGGTTTCTGCGCGAAGATACGCCATTTGTAAGCGTATCAGTTGTATCAGTGTCGCCGATTTGGTCAAGACGGATTTTTGCACTATACGCAATAAGCATTGAGATTGCGTCGGATGCTTTGAATGGCAAGTCTGCTACAGGTCCGCTTGCTGCTGCATTAGCTGCAGGAGCAGCAGAGACAACATTTGCTGCAGGAGCTGCAGGAGCAGTAGTCGCATCAGCAGTGCTACTTGCTTCTTGATTATCTTCCTCAGTAAACACTTCAGGCACAAGCGAATCAGTGTCAGTCATATAAACGCGACCTTCGTCACGACCAACGTTGTAAACAGTCACTTTTTCGCCACTAAACTCCGGCAAAGCAAGAGTTTTAGCACCAAGATTTGCCAAAGTTGGCGCGTTTCCTAAACCAACTTCAACGTACTCTTCAACGCCAAGACCACCGCGAGCGCGATCGGCAAACATAAGAGCCTGCGTTTCAATCCAACGAACTGGAGAAGCGAACTGCCATGAAAGAAGCTCCGTAAGAAGCAATCTACCGAGCTTCTGCTCATCCTCTGCATAAGATTTCCACGTAGTTTCATCTTCCAAAGCTGCTTCAATGCGCTCAGATGGCACAACATCCAAAATCTTTTGCGCAAATTCTCGCGTAAGCTCAAACGGGCAAGCCACGAGGTTTGGAATGTAACGGCCTACAAGCACAGAGTAATCAATATGCTTCGGCAGCAGCGAATCGAGCTTGTCGCGGAATTCTGGCACACCCTTTCGAAGAATTCGAGAGTGGAACGGCACGTCAATTCCTGGAACAAACATGAATGGAGGCTTGCCGCCATACTCTTTAGCCCTCTTGGCAGAATCTTGAGCCAAAGCTTTCAAACCTTTTATTGTGCCTGCTATTGCGTATTGTTGACCTGCCAAATTGTAGTTTACGATTTGCAAGAATTCGCCAGTTTGCTTAGAGATTCCTTCAACGTACGCGTTTACACCATCATCGTCCACACCGAACTGGTTTGGACGCAAAGCACCCATTCGATAGTTGGATCGTCCTTGCTCATCTCGCTCAATCAAGTGATGCATTGTAGATCCGCGGTGGAACACGAGTTCCAACACGGTTTCTAGCGGAATAATTTGAGCGAAGGAGCTTAGCGCATTGTATTCGCCAAGCGAGTGACCAGCAAAATACGCAGGCCAAATATCGCATCCTGCTTCTCTTAAGCGAGCGGTTTGCGCAAAAGCAACAGTAGCGAGCGCAACTTGAGTAAATTGTGTTAAGTTGAGCAAGCCTTCTGGATGACGATATGTTACGCCATTTGCTGTTAATTCCTTAGGATTATCTCGCACTACAGCAAGAATTGAGAATCCTAGTTTTTCGCGAGTGAGTTTGTCTGCGCGCTCCCAAGTTTCGCGCACAGCTGGCGATTTGGCGCGCTCATCCAATGACATTCCTTGTTTTTGAATACCTTGTCCTGGATATACGAATGCTGCTCGCGGCGCGCGTGTAAGTGCGCTCGCTTTAGAAACTATTTGCCCGTTTACTCGGCATGTGATTTCTAGCGCTAGCCCTCCGCGGCGTACTTTCCCTACTCGTTCTACGGTAATTTCTACCTCGTCGTTAAGCTGCACCATGCCGTACATGTTGTACGTCCAGCCAACAAGATCATAGTGTGCGCCTTTTTCATCCAATGCTTGAGCAACATGCTGAGCTGCTGCTGAAAGCCACATTCCGTGTACTAGAGGTGCGGAAAGTCCAGAGATTGCGGCTCCTCTTTTGGATGTGTGTATTGGGTTAAAGTCACCTGATGTGCGCGCAAAAGCTGTCATGTCTTTAGGTGCGCGAATTACGACGCGTCTAAGCGCTCGTCTAGGCGTGTTGTCTACGCTAAATCCGTGTAATTCTGCCGCATCTCCGTATTCTGGAGCAGGCTTTGGTAGTGCTGCACTGTAGCTTCGTCCACGAATCGCGAATCGTTCTGTTTCGTGCGCGATTTTTGTTCCGTCTTGCGCATTGTGAATTATGTGTATTGTCACTACTCGCCCAGAAGCTGATTCGGCGTAATCTTCTGCCCAACCAGTGAGGTTTATGCGTGTTCCAACATATTTTTGCAGGTCGTCTGTAGATAAATCTAGTTCTATTAGGTGGTCTAAATGTACTGCGTTGAGTAGTCCTTCAATTACTGGGTATCCGTCTACCATTACGGATCCTAGTGCTGAGTATATTGTTGGCCATGCTGGACCTACTAGCGCGTCTGGCACGATTCTTGATGCTTGCAAACCTTCTGGCAGGCGTCCAGCTGTAGCAGATTCGTGGTCGATTCCTAGGTTTCTAGAAAGCGTGTATGCTGATTTAATCACGCCAAATGGTATTTCGCAGGCTGTTTCACATGTTGTTTCACAGGCTGATTTGTTAGCTTTTCCACAAGCTATTTCTTTTTTAACTTGCTCGCACGCTTCTTGGCTTGCGTCTACTTTTGGCATTTCACTTAAAACATCTCCAGTAATCGCAGTATTTCCAATGCCTGCGGTTGCTGCCAACATGTTATAAACGTGTTTTGGTAGTCGCTCGCGGTCTACTACTGGTATGCTTCCAGCACGCTTTGCGTCTACAATAAGCGGAATTACTATATCTCTAACAGCATGATTTTTTCCGCTGTTCTTTACGCTATTCTTGATACCGTTTTCATTGTCGGCTTCATGCTCATCCCAGAACGTGTCTAGTTTAATGTCTAAATCAAGCTTAATTACGCTATTTTCTTCACTTATTACGGTTATAACATAGTTTTCACTATTATTTTGCGTTTTATAAGCAGGATTATTGGTTACGTGACCAATCCAAGAAATATTCGGACATGAGCGCACATATTCTTCAATATTTTGCGCACAGTCTATTTGGCTAAACGCGTTTTGATTAAAGCCCAGAGGCAAGTCGCCAGCAGCCGAACCATTTATAACCGCAGCCTCAAATCTTCCTAAAATATCCGCGATTGGCTCATCCATTGTGATTATGCCTGCAACAGAAATAGGTCCTGGAATTACTCGCACAGCATCCGCAGAATATCGCGAATCTTCCGACTGCCAAAGCTGATCCTGACCCCACCAGCGAAGAAGATCATTGTCAATTACTGGCACAAATGGCATTGGCTTAGGATATTCACGCACCAAGGTTGGGAACCACGCAGCATCCATTGGAACAACGTTCATCGTGCTCGCATTAGGAAAAACTTGCACAAGAGAATCGAGAGCAGACTGAGGATTTTCAGCAATCTGCTTAATATCTGGCAAAATCGAAGTAAATTCGCCAGAATCTTGGCTTATTAAACGTGCTTCAATACGCTGTAACAAATGCATGTAGCGATCCGCGTAAGTAGGATCTGCCCAAGGATAGCTTAAATCAAGGAATCGCTGCGCAAACTGGGTATATGTCATATTTTCAACATCGCCAAAATATGGTTTAGCAGTAGAGTTAAGCGCGCGAATCACTTCATCTCTGCGGCTAGAAAGCTCTTCTGGATGCTTCATCATATGAACAAGAAGACGACCACAGCGCGCGGACGCATTCTCAATTTCGTAAATATCTGCGTGCAAATGGCTTAATCCGCTTGTTACTCCGCCAACAACCTTTCCAGAAGGCACCCAGCGCTCGCCAATCGGAGCAAACGGATCTTCACTTGCGCCAAGACCTTCCACACACGCATCATTTGCTTCTGTAATTCCTGGCGTCTCCACCAACATGCGCTTAACTTGCGCGCTTGTGTGCGCTTCCTTTGCTGTCATTGCTGCAGTGCCAATCATCACAGCATCTACTGGCATATTTGGCAAATCGTACTTATTGGACCATTCGCCACTAATGTAGTCTGCTGCACGAGCTGGAGTGCCGATTCCGCCACCTGCTACAAGCACCAAATTATTGCATTCGCGCACTTGAGCATAAGTGCTAATCAGCAAATCATCTAGCGACTCCCAAGAGTGGTGGCCGCCTGCAGATCCGCCTTCTACTTGCGCAATAATTGTTGCTGGCTTAACAGCTTTTGCAATGCGAACTACTTGGCGAATCTGCTCTACTGTTCCTGGCTTAAAAGCAACATACGGGAATCCGTCGGCTTGAAGAGTTTTAACAAGTTCTTTTGCCTCGTCTAACTCTGGGATTCCTGCAGATATTACAACGCCGTCGATTGGCGCTCCAGAAGCACGCTTTTTTGGAACTATACGTTTGCTGCCAAATTGCAAATTCCACAAATAGCGGTCCATAAACATGGCGTTGAATTCTACGGTTGCTCCTTCTTGCAATTGCTTGCTCAAAGAATCCATGTGCCTGTCGAATACTTCTTCTGTTACTTGTCCACCGCCTGCAAGTTCTGCCCAATATCCTGCGTTGGCTGCGGCGGCTACAATTTCTGGGTCTACTGTGGTTGGAGTCATGCCAGCAAGAAGCACAGGAGCTTTGCCTGTTAGCTTGCTGAATTTTGTTACAACTTTCTTTCCAGCTGGAGTATCGATTACTCGCGGCGCAAAATCCGCCCAGCAGCCGGTACGCAATAATTCAGCTTCTGCAGCGCTAGTTGTGCTTGCTTTTGCGCGCGCGTTCATTGTTCCAACTTCTACTACGCCAGCTCCGCTTCCTTGTAGTAGCACGTTTGTTAGCTTGCCAAGCACTTCTCCTGGACCCATGTCTAATACGTATAGCTCTCGCGCATTCACGTTATTTAAAACTTTTTCTATTTGCTTCGCCCAATCTACTGGCTCTACTAGCACAGCGTTTGCAAGCTTTAGTGCAAGTTCAGCATCTAATCCTGCGTCCTTTGCCCAGGCTTCAACTTGTTCTACAGCAGGTTTCATGATTGGAGAATGGAATGGCACTGTAACATCTAAATACTCTGCGATTGGCGCAAAAACCGATCCGCCTCGTTCCTTCATTTCGCGCATTTTTTTGGAGCGCTGCGACTCTTTCTGTGCCTGATTTTGCACGGCTTCCATGTCTTCTGGATATCCTGATAGCACAATGTGATTTCGCGAGTTTTTAACTGCGATTGATATAACGCCTCTGGTTCTTTCTACTCGCTTAATCAAGGCTTTTGCCTGTTCAAACGTAACGCCTTTTAGCGATAGCATTGGTGTTTTTTCGCCGTTTCCACTGATTTCTAACATTCGCGCTTCGCGGTCTGCTGCTGCTCCGATTATGTATGAGATTGCTATAAGTTCAGCTATTTGGTTTTGCGCGTTTTGCCATGACCCTGCTTTTATACGAGCTTCTACTATTTTTGCGGCTATTATGCCTTGAGAGTGTCCAAGGCTTGCAATTGGCTTGTTTACTTCAAAGTTGTAGCCTAAGTTTGTTAGGTCTCTTACGCTTGCAAGCTGAGCAATTGTGATTCCTGGTACGCTTAATTGTGCGCTGGCTGTGTTGATTTTAGAATTTTCTAAAGCATCGAATACGTTTATGTCACTTCCAGCATTTGCTAATAACTGTGGATATATGTTTGATAGTAAAGTTTTTGCTAATTTGTTATATTCGCGTAATTCTTTATTTAATTCTGCATCGTTTTGTGTTTCTTTTAAGGCTTGCACCCATGGTGTGGATTGTCCTGCGAAGGTAAGAATGTGTGGTGTTTGTGCGAGCTGGTCAAATAAGTATGTTGTCATTTTATTTTCCTTTGTTCGTGGGTTTAAGTTTTATTTTTAAAATTTATTTGTGCTTTTTGGATTATTTGTGTTTTTTGGATTTATTTATCTTTGGTCGCTTTATGCGCGGTTGCTGGCGACTTTTGAGTGCTTTCCAAATCATTCCCGAATTATTCCCGAATTATTCCCAAATCACATTGGCTGGTTTCCATGATGCTTCCCCGTTCTCGAAACACGTTTTTTACTTCTTAAAATCTTCAAAGAATTAGCAATAACATCTCTTGTTTGCTCTGGATCTATCATTGCGTCAATCTGGCCAGTTTCCAGCGAAAGATTCGCGTTTACAGTGGTATTTTCGTAATTCTCAACAAGCTTTTTTCTTAAAGCGTCAACATCTTGACCGCGCTCTTTTGCTTTTTGCAAATCCTTGCGATGAATAATGTTCACAGCTCCTTGAGCACCCAAAACCGCTATCTGGCTGGTAGGCCAAGCGTAGTTAAAGTCTGCGCCCATAGACTTTGAGCCCATTACAATGTACGCTCCACCAAAAGCCTTGCGTAAAATCACGGTAACAAGCGGAACTTGCGCGTTTGCGTACGCATAAATCACTTTTGCACCTCTGCGAATAATGCCCGCGTGCTCCTGATCCGACCCTGGCTTGTATCCAGGAGTGTCTACAAGAGTTACAACAGGAAGATTAAACGCGTCGCACAATCGCACAAATCGCGCTACTTTTTCGGAAGAATTAACGTCTAGAATTCCAGCATTGACTTTAGGCTGATTTGCCACTATTCCAACAGGATGACCTTCTATGCAAGCAAAACCAACTACTGCGGATGCCGCGTAAAGCTCTTGAACTTGCACAAATTCGCCATAATCTACGATTGCGCGAATAACGTCTAAAACATCGTACGGCTGGCGATCATTGCTTGGAACAATAGTCGCAAGCTGCTTAGCGGTTTCTCTGTCTGCGCGCGTGGCAGCGTATGCGAATGTTGGCGGATTTTGATTGCAATTTTGCGGCAAATAAGCCAAGATTGTGCGCGCATAGTCAATGGCGTCCGCCTCGTCTTCGCCCAAATAGTGAGCAACGCCCGAAGTGGAGTTATGCACATATCCACCGCCTAAATCGTCCATGCTAATTGACTCGCCTGTGGCAGCCTTAACAACATCTGGACCAGTTACAAACATGTTGGAATGTTCGCGAGTCATGATTATAAAATCCGTAAGAGCAGGGCAATAAACTGCGCCACCAGCGCAAGGTCCAAGAATTAGTGAGATTTGCGGAATTAAACCGCTTGCTTCACAAGTTTTTTTGAAGATTCTGCCATATTGCGTAAGCGCGTTAACGCCTTCTTGAATGCGAGCGCCACCCGAGTCGATTAGGGCAACAACTGGAACTCCAAGCTGCAACGCCATGTCTAGAAGATGGCATATTTTCTGTCCTTCAGCGCGTCCAAGCGTGCCGCCACGAACGGAAAAATCCTGCGCATAAACTGCCACTTTTTTGCCGTATACTTCGCCAAAGCCCGTGATTACAGCGCATCCTGCAATATCGTTATTTATGTCTCCACCGTTAAAGCGGCCGATTTCTTCAAACGTTCCCGTATCAAAAAGCAAATCCAAACGCTCTCTTGCTGTGGATTTTCCCTTTGCATGCTGGCGCTCTAAAGCATTCTGCTCGGCGTCTCTAGCAAGGCGAGCCGCGTGTTCTACGGCTGATTTTCCACGCTGAGGCTGCGTAGGCTGCGCATTTTGCATAGTTTTTGCGTCTTTATTAACATCTTTTTTATTAACATCTTTTGCAACTTGTGCAGTATCTTTAGTAAGCGCACTCATTTTGCACTACCGCCTTTAGTCACGTCAATTGTTACAAGCTTTTCGCCTGCTTCTACACCATCTCCAGGCCCTACAAAAATGCCAGTAACTACGCCAGCTGCAGGTGCATAAACGTAGTTTTCCATTTTCATAGATTCAAGAACAGCAAGTAAATCGCCTTTTGCTACGTTCTGACCTTCCGCAACGTTTACGCGTGTAATCACAGCTTGCATTGGAGCAGAAATCACTCCAGGAGCATCCTTTGGAGTTTCCGACTTGTGAGTATCTCCTCTTAATCCTCGTCCTCTAAGCGGCTGCGATGCGCGAACTGTGCTTCTAACTCGCGCAGAGCCAGTAAGATTGTCTACAATATCTTGCGGAATCGTAAGTTTTACGCGCTTATTGTCTACTTCTATTACAAAAGACTCCATTTTAGTTGTCTTATTTTGCGCGTCTTCACCAGACTTATTGGAATCCAAAGAAGCAGGCTGTCCGCCATTTGCCGCTGCAGCAGTGCGGTTCAAATACTTGTGTTCAAGCCATTTTGTAGAAATATCAAAATCGTGATCTTGCGCTGTAAAATCAGGATCGTTAAAAATTTGCTCAAAAAGCTTAGCAGGAGTGGGCACTCCCTCAATGCAAAGCTCCTTAAGCGCGCGTCTTACGCGAGCAATCGCCGCATCGCGATTTTGAGCCGTAACAATAAGCTTGCCCATCATGGAGTCGAATTTTGGAGACACGCTATCTCCAACTTCTACTCCAGAATCCACACGGATTCCAGGTCCAGATGGCCACTCGATTTTTGTTAGTGTGCCTGCGCTAGGCGTAAGATTCGTTGCTGGGTCTTCCGAAGTGATTCTAAGCTCAAAACTATGCCCGCGCGAAGGGTGATTTTGCGTAAGCTCACCGCCGTCGGCAATCGTAAGCTGTTCGCGCACAAGATCTAGTCCGCTAACTTCCTCACTAACTGTGTGCTCAACTTGCAATCGTGGGTTCACTTCCAAGAAGTAAACCTTGTGTTGAGATGTCACCATATATTCACACGTGCCCAAACCAACGTAGTCAACAGCTTCAAATAGGTTACGAGAATATCGGTGAAGCTGCGCGTTCTCGTCATCGGTAAGGAATGGCGCTGGTGCTTCCTCAACCAACTTTTGGTTTCGGCGCTGCACCGAGCAGTCGCGCGTGGAATATATGGTGAAGTTTCCATGCGAATCGCGGCCAACTTGTGTTTCCACATGGCGCGCCTTGTCTATAAAACGCTCAATAAAGTACTCGTCAAGGTCGCCGCCTTGCAAAGCGTCGTGGTTCATGTAGAATCCGCGAAGCTCGTCATCGTTGTGCACAACGGTTATTCCGCGACCGCCGCCGCCATCCGTGCGCTTCATCATAACCGGGTAGCCGTGTGTTTGCGCAAAAGTCAACAATTCTCGAATGTCTTTTACAGGCTCCGATATGCCTGGTACGGGCGGCACTTTAGCGCGAGTTGCCACGCGCCGAGCGGTTATCTTATCCCCTAAATCAATAAGAGCTTCTGGCTTCGGGCCAATCCACACAGCGCCAGCATCAATCACCTTTTGCGCAAAACTCGCTACTTCCGATAAAAATCCGTAGCCTGGGTGTACAGCATCCGCTCCGCTTTTATGCAAAATGTCTATAATCGCGTCTTCGTTTAAATAGGTGTCTCTGTACGTGTCTCCAGAAAGCGCGTAGGCTTCGCTTGCCATCTCTACATACTGTGCTTGGCGGTCGGATGCCGCATAAATAGCTACAGTTTGTATTCCCATTTCTTGAGCAGTGCGAATCACTCTAAGCGCGATTTCGCCGCGATTTGCAACAAGTATTTTTTTGATATTCGTAACCATACGTTACAAGTTATAGGAAATTTGGCTTATAGTATCCGTGAATTTGAACAAAACATTATGCGATTTTTTGTAAACTTCTCCAACGCGCAGCTGGTGATTTTTGTCTAATCTTTGATTCAGCAACGAAAAACAATACGAAAGAAGGATATCGTGGCTAATTTTGAATCTAACTCTGGTGCAAACTCTAGCGCAAACTCTAGCGCAGTTGCATCTAAGGCTTTTGGCGTTAATCGTTTGGCTGTTCCATTTGCTAAGGCGTTTTTGTTTACTGTTCTTATTAGCGCTGCAACTATGGCTGGCGCATTGCCTATTCCTGGAACTCCTGTTCCTGTAACTTTGCAAACTTTGGTTTTGGCTTTGGCTGGTCTTACTTTGACTTGGCGCCAAGCCGTTAGCTCTGTGCTTATGTACCTTGCGATTGGTGCTGCTGGAATGCCAGTGTTTGCAGGCGGAAAGAGTGGCGTTGTGGCTTTTGCAGGTCCTAGCGTTGGATTCCTTGTTGGATTCGTGTTCGGTGTGGCTGTGATTGCGCTCGTAAAGTCTGCGCTCGAAGGCGTTGTTAATGCCGCTATGCCAGAGGATTCTGTTGCTAAGAAATTTGCACGATTTGGCGCGTATTTTGCCGCATCTGTTGTTGGTTCTCTTGTGATTTACGCATTTGGTTTTGTAGGCCAATCGCTTATGATGCACTTGCCTGTTTGGGCAATCGCCGTTGCTTCTACTGGCTTTATTGTTGGCGATATTATTAAGGCTGCAATCGCTAGCGCTGCTTGCGCAGGATTGTATGGCGCGTTTAAACGCAATCACAATGCGTGATTAATTGCGATAAATCGCGTAATGCGTAATGCGCTAATCGTGATGCGTTATGCGTGACTAATCGTAATGCGCAATTAATCGCAAGCGTAACGCGCTAACTATTCTAAGACCGCAGTCTCGTCGCTGCGGTCTTTTTGTTCTAAACGCTAATCGCGCAATCCATCCTCTCGCGTTTGTTCCCTTTTTAAGCAAATTCGACAACGAACGCGGGCTAGCGTAATCAACAAAAAACACAATTATATTAAAAACTTAAATTAATACAACAATACAAGGGTGCACATGTTATGCATATTTGTTACGCAAAAGCATGCACACCCAACTTATTTCTAATTACAATTCTTCTTCAAATGGTTCATATGTCTGTTTCAAAATAAAATCAAAATATCTTACATGACCCCATTCGTCAGGATTACCAAAATGTAATACTTTCAAATTGTGATTATCATACGAAAATGCGTATAAATCTTTATTACTTATATCGTATGCAGACGTATATTGAGTCCATGGAACCAACATCTCATCATCTACCGATATTCGTAGAACTCCCTTAGGGGTGTTCTCCATTGACAACAATTGAAATACTTCATTAATCGCATTCCCGTCATCAACTGGCATAGACATTAATTTTGCATAAGCCGCTCTCAAAAATCGACTTTCTGGTTTATAGTCGCTAGGTATATCGAGTAATCCACTTATGTTCTCATCCAATCCTACATTATTCACAGCTTCATTGTTGTCATAAAGATATTTGCGATTGGTAGAACGTTCAAGATGAGCCTTCAAATTATTAAGATGCCAGTCAAAGGTCGGAGCATTTGTAAATACACCAACTGTATTTTCAAATATTTTAAAACCATTAGAAATAGAAGGTTCTACAACTATAGATCTCCCTGTTTCGTCGGAAAAAACAGCATGTTGCGGAACAGACATCCCCATCATTGGACCAGGTTCATTAACTATTCCTAAATCCGAATTGAGTGAATTAATGATCTCATCGAGAGAACGATACTGAGTTAATATCCATGTAACTAATTCTTCTCCACGAAGCGCAATTTTATTAGAATCATCAATTTCTTTCTTACTCACATATCGGAAGAAGTGATCGAAATAGAAAGACCCACCGCATATTCCGTATTCATTTATTCCATCTAAAATAACAGGGTTCTTATGCACATCTTTAGCCCAAGCAACACCCATTACTGCACATTTAGTAATAAATGGTGTATAGGTTGATTCTATAGAGGTACCAGACGGTATCTTCATACCAGCATATTCAAACTCTTGTTCAAAATCTTGGGTTCTTCCCCAATATGAATTTCCTTGTTTGCTTCTTATTCCAATTCCAGTACACATTGTTATTACTCCTTTATAATAACTAACTGAAAATAAAAATTTTTTATCAATTGACTTGTGAGACTAATTCATCCTGATCATTACGAGCAGAAGGTATTGCAGCTATAACAGCACCTACTAGTGCTACAACTGTTCCAATAAGTGTAATAACGTATACTTTTGCACCTAACGCTGGAACAAGCCAGTCGATCAACACAGATCCAAGTAACTGTCCAGCCGTCGAAGCTAGTCCTAGAAGAAGTAGACCTAATCCTCTCACCAATAAAGCCATTAAGGCTATAGACAATAATCCAAGCGGACCACCTAAGTACATCCACCAAGTCAATGGAAGATGGAAAGAAGTCTGACCTGTAGCGATTCTAACAATAAGAGCAATTGCTAGTACGGAAAAACCTACTATAAAGTTCCAAGTTATAGAAACTAACATAGAACCAGTTTCATTAGCCACTGCCGAATTACCAGCAGGTTGCCATCCCGCTAAAAGACCAGCAGCAAATGGTAGAACAGCTAGAAATACAACTGACGGAGCATGCCAGCTTGGTGAAACAACCATAATAGTTGCAACAATTGCAAGAATTGCACCAGATATACGAGGTAAATTAAACGGTTGCTTTGTATCTACACCTATTCCAAATCTATCGCATAATAATCCAGACAAAACCATTCCGCAGATTAAGGTTGTCTGGAATGTTGCAACACCAAGTACGGACGCAGATGCTCCTTCAGAAAAAACAACCATAGCTCCACATAATCCAGCTAGCCAACTCCACCAAGGTATATTATTAGAGCGAATTTTCGAAGGAATTGAAGCAAATTGTTGTCTTGTAGACGCTCGAGAGAGAATTATGATAAACATAACAACAAGTCCCGAACCGAATGATACTACTGCGCAAGCATTGCCATCAGCTAATTCTTTTCCCAATTGTCCATTCACAGCAGATTGCATTGGAGAAAGCATACCAGCCAATACCGTTCCAATGAACAATAAAGGAACCATATAACGTTGTTTACTATTCATAATGATTATCTCCTTTCATATAATTCTTCACTCTTATAGTGAATAATAATTTTAATTTGCAATTATTAAATTTCTTTAGAAAGCCACTTAACACAATTAGAAAATAGTTGACCATATCCACTCCATTGCATAAACGCTTCTGGAGCCCAATGAGGAGCTATATCTGATGCAAAAGCAATACTTCTGCCTTTATATACCTCATTAACAATGAGCAAAGGATTATCATCAACTTTCATGAGAATATTAGAACTTTCTTTAGCTAAAAGCTTTTGATATCCAAGAAGAATTGGAATAGGACTCAAATCATTCACAATTGGATGATTGGATACTATTTTAGGAATTACACCTTGAGGTTTTTCAGCTCTATCATCAAATGGACTTATTTCAACAGGAAGCACATCTTCAATAGATGTACCATGATAATGAGCTTTACCTTCAAATCCAGCAAAGGAAAGATATCCACCTGCCATCATCAGTCCATGACCTTCACGAACCCATTTAGCTAATAAATCTAAACGATTTACGCATCTTTTTCCTTCACCAAATACCCTATTAGGTAGTAAAAATGAATTACTTCCTATATCTGAAAGTATCACAACATCGTATTTGTTTAATTCATCCATTGTCCATGGAAAGTTTTCTGGAACATCATGAGCTTTTAGATGTGTAACATCGTGACCAAACTTTCTAAGAGCATCAAGAAATTCCACGCAACCAATTTCTAATTTAGTGGATGTGAATTCATCAAAACCTTTATATTCTGTAGTGGATGAAATCCAAGATTCTCCAGCTAGTAAAACTTTTGTCATATAAACAGCTCCTTTGCTTTGAATAAATAAAAACATCTCTATTTTGTAAATCTCACACATTAAGGATGTTCTTATAAAAAATAATAAATCTTTTGCGCAAATAAAACAAACACAAAAAACGCTAAAAATATGGGCTAAAAGGGCTTCATTGCTAGAATACTATAATATTTTTGCGCAAATTTTTCTATTGTAAAAGTTTTTGCGCAATAGTAGCATTAACAGTATTAAATTACTTATTAAACTATTGCTTTTTCAATAAAACTTATGGAGTCTATATGTCAATTGTTCAAGTGGCTAGAAGAGCAAATGTATCTACATCTACCGTATCGAGATATTTGCATGGTACGTTAAACGTAGAAGACTCTACAGCACAAAGAATTGACGAGGCTGCACATTTCTATAAATACACAACTAAAATAAACTCAAAGACAACTTACAAAGCACTGGCGCTTGTTATTCCTGGATTAAATAACCCATTTTATAGTGAACTATGTCAACAACTATCCATGGCAGCAGATGGTTTAGGATATACATTAAATATTAAAATATCGCAAGGAAATCCAATAAAAGAAAGAAATATTGTTGAATCCATAATTAAAGAGCAAAAGTATATTGGACTTATATACGCTGGATTAAATAACAATAATATAGCTTTGCGTAAAGTAATACCTTCTGGAATGAATGCCGTTCTAATAGATGAGCAAATGAATGATGAAAAATTATCTAATATATCAACAGTAACTGTTGACAATTACTCTGGAGCATACCAAGCTGTCTGTTATTTACTTTCCCTGGGGCATAAGAGAATAGCCTACGTGTCAGGACCAGATGGATTAAGCACAACCTCAGACAGAAAACATGGCTATTTATCTGCTTTATCAAATAGCAAAATATTATACGATGATTCTTTAATATTTTCTGGTCCATATACTGAGGAATTTGGAGAAAGTATATTCCCATACATAGTAAGTAACCCAGATCCACCAACCGCAATATTCTGTAGCTCAGATATTTCAGCACTAGGGTTACTTGGAGCAGCTGAAAGATATGGATTAAAGATACCAGATGATTTATCTGTAATAGGGTGCGATGGAATTCATATTGGCAAATGGGCGCATCCTAGCTTAACAACATTGCAGCAACCATTTGAAGCTATTGCTAAATCTACTTTAGAATTAATAAGTTTTAATGGAGAAACAAAACATATTCAATTACCATTAACGTTAACTATTAGAAATTCTACTTGCAGAATAAAAAGTTAGATCATCTGAAATATACGTTTGTTACAAGCTCTCGTAAAAACAGTAATTCATATTGATACCCACGAAAATATTGGAAATAAGCTCATATACAACGGCTTATTCGACTACAAAACCAAGAACACTTCCCCGCGTTTGTTCCCAAAATCGCCAAATATGATAACAAACGCGGGCAAAAATAAACGAACGTGGGCTAGCGTAATCAACAACGTAAATTTAAAACAAAGGATTACGAGTATAGTACTCTTTCAAAGAACGATATGCACTTCTCTTTTAATATAAGAAATTATATTGCGTCCGCTAAAACAACCACTTTTTATTAGAACACATTCTTAAAATAAGCAATGTAAATTTAATTTATAAATCTACATTGCTTATTCTGTATGCGCACTATGTCTTATGAATACTTCTTCATGTCTTATTAACAATAAGACATGACTAAATATTTAAAATATTATTCATTCTTTTTGCACCTCTCAATATCCAAATATTCTTTAAATCCTTTTTGAATCAACTTTCGAGCTTTAGAAATATCATCATTAGCCCTATATTCATCTAAGACTTTTTCTAGAAGATGTATATTCCCTTCAATATCATCTTCACCTTTACTTTGCAAATATATGATGTATAGAATCTTCTGATTGTAGACATCATTTTCATCATATAGTTCCTTATATTTTTCTTCTATTTTATAATACAAATTTATTAAGTTCACTAAATCATCAAATAATGATTTATTTTCTGCGAAAATTTCATCATAATAAATTCCAAATAATTTCTTTTTCTGATTTGTAGCCCTGTCAGGATATCCCTTATACGAATAAATAATCTGAGCTAATTTTTCCTTACTTATCTGACGCTCAAAGTTATTAGACTTTCCTATATCGCCAGTTTTACGAATATATCCTATTCTATTTTCTTCTAATAACTTTTCTATATCTATTTGCACCTTGTTAATAGATTTAAGATCAACATCAGAAATAGCATTTTGACTATTAGTATATTCGGCTATTTGATTTATTAGATCCTCTTTATCTTCGGTTTTAAAGATCCTAACTAAAACTGAGGCTTCTTTTAGATTTTCTTCCTTAAATTCACTGTCTTTAAACTCATAAATACTTCTTAAGGTCTGTCCTCCATTTACAATTTGCATATCTTCTAGCGTGAATATATATTTTGTTTTTGCATTAATGGAATCAACTTTTACATTCTTAGCTGTGATGGTTATACCATTATTGAACATAAAGAATTTATCTGGAGTGTTACGCAAAGTATTAATAATATTTTTATTGTATTTGGAATGACCTAAATATCCTCTAACATTCTCATACAACACGCCAACAGCAAGCTTCATGTCTTTTATTCTCTCAAGATCAGAATTATGATCATAAAAGTCATGAGAATTCCTCAGATTTTCGTCTGAACATGTAATTCTTATTAGATCAGCAATATCTATTTTAGCCAAGTAAGATTTTGACGAGGAAGAAGAATCAGACTCATAAACTAAAAATGATTCTTTATTAATAACAAAGGTTGAGGATATTTCACAATTCTTATCTCGCAAGAAGCCAGTAATATCGTCCAATGATATTGACTTTATACTAACATCATAGTCTTTCATCAAAGAATCTATCTCTGGCTTATTAACATCTGTACCATTACTTTCATTTGATACGACAATTAACTCAATATTCCAGGCAGAGTCTGAATGTATTTTTTCATTGATGCTTTTCATGACATTTTTTGAAATTATAGAATTATCATCTACATTTTCAAAACTATTGTTAAAAGTCATACTCAAGAATTTTGTTGAATCAAGAATAGGACTTATTTTCCCACCTTTTACAGGACTGAAATTATCTCTAAATTTAAAATTGTAAAGGAGAATTTTATTTTCTTCATCGTTAATATATACTGCATCAATACCAAAATCATTATTCTTCGTTTTACGAACTTTATTACAATAGTCAGTATCGATTATCATTCTTTCAATTTCATCTGCGTCAGCGACGCCAGTAGTTAATCCTAATATTAGATAGTAGAATCCAAATCTCTTTTTATCAGCATCAGACAACTTGTAAAAGCGTTCTTTTCCTATAGCATTTTCTAAGCATATTTCCGAACGCTTATTAATCAATTTGAAATCATTAAGACTTGCCATGTTTACTCACTTTAAAAAATAAAAATATTTGATATATACACATTATGAAAACAACGTACTACAACGTAAACTAGATATTAGCAATATAAGTATAAGTAAAATATCTCCCTTGATATAAAACATTAATCTTAGATATTAAATTATAATCCGATACACATTGTCAAACATTTAATTCTAGTTGTAAAAATATGCACACATTATTAGAATAATTTGCATTTTACAACTTGCAGATCATTTTCTGCATATATACTCATAAAGCAAAATACATCATATAAATATATAACAACGGTATTCTAGATATGAAAATGGGGGCTGAGAGAACCCAGCCCCCGAGTGGCTTAGTAAAACCAAACCACTGGAAGTTGCAACTTACTCAGCTCTACTACAGGAGCATACGCTCTTAGTTTAGTAAAGCCAAGTAGGTAGTGCTTAGTGACGCATCTTGCGAACAGCAGCACCCATACCAGCAAGCATAGAAGCAGCCAAAGCAGTCAAAGCAACACCAACACCAGCATTACCAAGCTTCTCGCCAGACTTACCATGACCCTTAGCACCCTTAGCAGCAAGCTCACCCTTAGCAGCAGCTGGAGCATTCTTACCAGCAGCCTGCTGAGCAGCCTTACCAAGCTTGCCACTAGCAGCATCATTCATAGCCTTAGCAGCACCTGGAACATCCTCAAAATTAGGAGCCAAAGGATCAGAAGTCACAACAGGAGGAAGCTTAGAAGCCTCAACACCGAAAGCCTCCGCATCGTTATAGCAAGCCTTGTACTCAGCCAAAGCAGCATTATACTTAGCAGTAGAAGCAACAGCCTTAGCCTTAGCCTCAGCATAATCCTTATTAGCCTTAGCAGTCTCAGCAACAGCAAAAACAACCTTAGCCTGAGCACGATCTACAGCATCAGCAAGACGCTGAGCCAAAACAGAATCATTCTTAGCAGAAACATTGTAAGCTTCCAAAGCATCCTGAGCAGCCTTCAAAGCCTTCTCAGCAGCTTCCTGAGCAGCTACCTTACCAGCCAAAGTAGCCTTAGCCTTCACATACTCAGCATAATCCTTAGTATAAGCAGCAAAAGCATCATCAAGATGCAACTTAGCAGTCTTCACAGCCTCAACAGCCTTAGCCTTATCAGCAGCCTTCACATGAACGCCAGGAACAACAGGCTTTGCTTCAGGCTTGGATGGCTGTGGAGCTGGAGCTGGGGTGCACTGAGCCTTAGCAAGAGCAGCCTTAGCTTCCTTCAACTCATTATCAGCATCAGCCTTCTTAGCCTTAGCTTCGAGAAGCTCAGCACGGGAAACAGCATTGCCTACTTTAGCAGTCAAATCACCCTTAGCAGCAGTATCAATTGCTTTAGTCGCACCATCAAAGGTCTTGGTACCAGCATTATCTTTGTAATCATCAGCAGCCTTCTTAGCAGCTTCAAAAGCAGCCTTATCCTCAGCAACCTTTACATTAAGCTGAGCCTTCTTAACACCATACTGCTCAGCATCAGCCTTAGCCTTGTCAGAAGTATAAGTCTCAATTGTAGAATCATACTTGTCTGCAATAGCTTTCTTAGCATTGTACTCAGCGACAGACTTATCATAATTAGCCTGAGCATCTTCAGCATCATAACCAGCCTTGGTTGCCTTACGATCAGCATCCTTAACAGCCTTCTTAAGCTCAGCGAGCTTAGCAGCATCAGCTGGCTTGCACTCTTCCTTCTTAGGAGCTTGTGGCTCAGCAGCGAATGCTGGAGCGGCGAATGCCATACCGGAGAGGAGGGTGGCGCCAGCAGCGAAAGCGGCGATAACCTTCTTATTCATCATTTTAATTTCCTTTCTTCTTCTCCTCCGTGCTAGGAACACGAAAAAGAATTTGCCTTATGCGGTTTCCCGCGTAGCACCAGTTGAACTAGGGATTCACTGGTTGCTGATTCAAAAGATACAACATGCTTTAACAAAAATCAACCAAAACATTCAGCTTACATTCAGGTTTGTTTTGAAGTTTTTCTGAAAATTCACAATAATATACACAATAAAACGTAAAAATTACGACTAATCATATTTAAAAACAGAAAAATATCCAAGACACGCCGTATATAGAATTTTTTTAAGATTCTTTCAGGTTTTTTTAAGGTTTGCATTTAATTGGCGTGTCGTCTATACGTGCCGACAAACTTTTACAATCATTTTCTGCAAAATAAAACATGTACACAATCAAACAACAAAACGGCATGAAGCTTATGCAAAAGCACAAACTCCATGCCGCACTATAGGAGAAAACTACGGGCACATACTTATACTGTCCACCATAAATCACTCGTAGTTTCGATGACGATAAGACATATCCTCATACGTAATTGATTCACTGCTATGAATAGCATATATGACAGAATCAAGAAATATCCAAGATGCCGTCTCCCACAATGTTCCCATTGGGTGAATCGTAGGAACCAAATCCCCCTTCCCCTTATAAACAGAAGCAGGTATAAAAATAGTTAAATCAGAAAGTTTAGCTGCACTACTATCTGGAACACCAGTAACACATATCAATGTTGCTCCACTTTCTTTTGCCAATCTTGCAACAGTCAACAAATGCTCAATCTCACCAGATCCACAAGTAAAGAAGAAAACATCTCCCTTAGAAATAGATGGTGCTGTGTCATCCCAAATCCAATGACTAGAATACCCAAGATGCATTAATCTCATACAAAATGCCCTACATGTAAGACCTTCACGACCTACACCAGCACAAACTATTCGTCTAGCAAATTTAATTTTTTCTATTACTTCATCAATTGATGAATAGTTCATAACATCAAAAGTTTGATGCAACTCATTTAAAATAGATTCTACATCTTTAGAATTCATAAAAACTCCTTTGTTTTAATAATTTCCCTAATAATTCAATAACATAATTACATGTTATTAATACTATTTTTTAGAAATATTATTATCTTTAGTATCATGTGATGATTTGCAATTTACAGATGTTTTATACTCCAAAAGCCTATTGACAATCATCACAAAAATAAGAGCCGCTCCCCATGTAAGATTTTTAATAAATGGAGAAAAGTTTAATATAGTAAAACCAGTTTGCAAAACTTGAAGCATAATGACTGAAAGGAAAAGATTGGCAAACTTGCCTCTACCGCCAAATGGATCAAATCCAGCAAGAACTACAACCAACAACGCCTGAAGCAAATATGTTCCACCAAAACCAACTCTAGCTGAATTCACCCTAGCAACCATAACAAGAGCTGCAATAGCAACAAATAAACCAGAAATTGCATAAGTTATAATAATAGTTCTATTAACTCTATGCCCTGAGAACAGAGAAGCTACAGGATTTGAACCATAGAAATATAGTTCTCGACCATATCTAGTATGAGAGGCAACCCATCCAGTAATCGCATAACTAATTATTCCAATCAAAAACACGGTAGGAATACCAGCTACAGATGATATTCCAAACATAGAATAATCAATCACAGATACTCCTATAGATGAGCCATTGGTAGCAGCTGTTGCAATGCCTGCAAATAAAAGTTGCGTGCCCAATGTAGCAACAATAGGATTCACTCCAGCCATGCTAACTAAACACCCATTAATAACACCACATACAATTGCGGAAAGAAGACCAAGTACAACAGCGATAACTATAGATAAGATTGGCGAACCAATTCTGCCCAATTCAGATCCCGACAATATCCATGCAATAACTATTGCAGCAACGTTCATATTCGCAACTACAGATAAATCAATGCCACCAGTTAATACAACAAGTCCCATAGCTAAAGCAAGAAACATAAACTCACCTATTTG
Source organism: Gardnerella vaginalis ATCC 14018 = JCM 11026 (assembly GCF_001042655.1). Classification (NCBI taxonomy): domain Bacteria; kingdom Bacillati; phylum Actinomycetota; class Actinomycetes; order Bifidobacteriales; family Bifidobacteriaceae; genus Gardnerella; species Gardnerella vaginalis. Next base: position 1,399,155 of record NZ_AP012332.1, read on the forward strand.
GAAACCCATTGATTGTAAAGTACTCCAGTTATATAAAGTATCGCCTAATAAAATATAAAATATAAGACAAACTAATATAACAGAACAATAAAGAACCTTACTAGAGCGCTCAATATTTGACCATACACGTTTAATATTCGATAAATTGAATATATTTAATCCAGCCAATAAATGATTTAACATAATTTAACCAATCAATCTTAAATTTATTTCAAATTTCAGCCAAGAAAGGACATATTCTTACGATTACGCAATTTCTCTCCATAGTAAATCGCAACTACTGCAGCAATCATCACTCCGCCAATAAATAGATTGTTCCACGATGATTTCAATCCCAAAAAGACAAGAGTATTATTAAGTAATTGCGTTAAGGCAACGCCAAGAAAAGTGCCAAATAATGTACCATATCCGCCAGTAATTCTAGTTCCCCCTATAACCACTGCAGCAATAACAGTTAACTCTGTACCCATAATGCTTGTTGGGTCAACAAACTTTAAATTGGCGAATGAAATAATTGCCATTATTGCAGCTAAAACACCCATAAGAGGATAAATGAATAGTTTTATACCAAGAACTGGCAGACCAGCACGTCTTGCAAACTCCTCCGAATTACCTATAGCGTAAATACTGTGTCCCAAAGAAGTATGATTCATAATAAACCATACAAATATGTAGACAAATATAGATATTAGGAAGAATATGGAAATACCATTTTGCTGACCATTCACTGTGAAGGAAACAATATTACATCTTCCAAATTCTAATAAAGAAGATGGCATCTTACTGATAGTAACTGGTTTAGTTCCAACCGTAGTTGTCATTAACCCATAAAAAATAGAAGATGTTCCCAATGTAACTATAAATGTTGGTAATTCAAGCCAATGAATTAAAAGTGCGTTTATAGCTCCTAGAACTGCTCCTATAACAGCAGCAATAATAAGAATAACTAAGATTGAGTTTATCTTAGCGTTAACAGCAAATACAACTGATGTATATCCAGACATAATAGCTACAGCTGGAAAAGATACATCAATACCTCCAGCAATCATAATAACGTATACTCCTGCAGCAAGTATCGCCATTGTTGCACCATTACGCGTCAAATCTGCAAGAGTTCCCAATGTAAAGAAGTGCTTATTCACAACAGAAACAGTCATGGCATACAAAATTATTATTGTGAGCAATGTCTTTTCCATAGAATTTGGTCGTTTTACATTAGGCAACAATGATCTTAATTTTGGGATCACAACGCACCTCCATTTTGAACAAAAGAAACAGATTTGTCTGAAGAAGATATAAAACTCTCATTGGATTCATGAGAATTATCCCTATCTGTAGATTCCCTGAAAATCTTAGAAAATCCAGGTTCTAATTCATCACCAGTTATTTGAGTAGAAACTTTTCCTTGTTTAAAAATGTAAATTTTATTGCAAACAGCAAGGAGCTCTTCTTCCTCATCAGATATAACTATAACCGATATGCCTTTCTCAGCTAGTCTGCGTATGATCTGATAAATTTGAGATTTAGATCCAACATCAACACCAACGGTTGGAGAATCTAATATCAACAGCTTTGGGTTAGTTGCAACCCACTTACCTAAAAGAACTTTTTGTTGGTTACCTCCAGATAAAGATTTAGCCAACAAACTGAGATCATGTGTATTAACTTGCAAATCATTGAGGATTTCATCCCCAACTATTTTTTCTTCATTTTGATTTACAATTCCAAAACAGTTAGATATCCTACTCAAAATTGCAGAAGCACAATTACTTAAAAGATTACTATCTTGGAAAAGACCTTGCTTATACCTATCTTCAGGAACTAAAGCGATACCTCTTTCTATAGCATCACGAGGATTATTTATATCAACAATTTTTCCATTAATCTTCACAGAACCACTAGTTATATGATTAAGTCCAAATAGAGCAAGTGCTGTTTCTGTTCTGCCAGAACCAAGCAATCCACTAAATCCAACTACTTCACCAGGATTTACACTCAAAGTAACGCCATTAACTCTAGAAGCTTTTACATCTTCCATATTTAATGTTGGAACAACTTCCTTGTTCATGTCATAATTATTAGGAATACCGAATTGAACATCATGACCAATCATAAGAGAAGATAATTTTCTAGGATTTAAGTCCTTTGCATTATAAGTTCCAACTAATTCACCAGATCTAAATACTGTGATTCTATCTGCAACAGAAAAAACTTCATCAAGCTTATGCGATATAAAGACTACAGAAACTCCATTCAATTTTAGATTTTCTATAGTCTTCAATAATTCTTCAACTTCTGAATAAGTAAGAGCAGTAGTAGGTTCATCCATAAAAATAACTTTTGCATTAAGCACTAATGCTCTAGCAATAGCTACCTGCTGACGAGCAGCCATTGATAAATTCTCTACTCTTTCATAACAATTAATATTAGCTCCTATACGTTCGAGTGCTTCTTTTGCAACCTTATCAGCCAAAGAATTATTTATAAAAAATCTGCGGTGATGGACTTGCTCTGGCAAACAAATATTATCCTTTACCGTCATCGTGTTAAACAATGATAAATCCTGATGAATAACAGCTATACCGAGATCGATTGCTTGTCTAGCAGTTAAAGCAGAATAATTCTCACCATCAACTTCAATACTTCCAGAATCAGGTCGCAAAACTCCGGATAAAATCTTAACTATCGTTGATTTACCGCATCCATTGCCACCAGCTAAGCAGTGAACTTCACCACTAGAAATATCAAAATTAATATTTTTTAAAGCATGCACTCCACCAAAACTTTTAAAAATATTCATTGCCTTTAGACGCATGTCCATCACCTTTATTCTTGAATCACTATGAAACTTAAAAGATTAGAAAGGATACTTTCCGTCTGGGAAATCACCTTTCTTAAGAACCATAGGAGCATTACCTCTTACTTGATGACCATCAACTTGAATATCTTCATAACCTTTTACATTTAGGTTTGTACCATTACTAATCTTCTTGCCCTTAATCTTGTTATATGCAAGAGATAGAGCTGCGTAACCAGCATCAGCAGGACGCCAAGCTTTAGCATACTTAACCCAACCTTCATTTATGTAAGGCATATCAACAGATGGAATACCAAGAGAAGAAACAAATACGTTTTTATTTCCTCGCTCTTTCAAAACAGCAGCCATATTAGCTCCTGCAGAAACGGATGTGCCAAATAGTCCTTTCAAATCTGGATGCGCATTAAGTATCTCCGTTGAAACCTTTCGAGCAGTATCATCATTATTGTTATCTTCATACGGTTCGTCAGATACGAATGAAATATCTGGATATTCTTTTTCTATCAAAGACTTACATGCCTTGTACCAAGCCATATGTGTTTCCATCGTCTTTGAACCAACTATCGCTGCTATCTTGCCCTTACCACCTATTCCATCAGCAAGAGGCTTGCAGAATCCCTCACCAAAGTCTTTATTCTTAAATGCTTCTATATCATAGTCAACATCATCAGCAATATTGCCACCTTCGTGAGAAATAACAACTATGCCTTTAGCCTTAGCTTGCTTTATTACTGGCTTAAGAGCTTGAGGATCATTTGGAACAACAACAATAGCTTTGACGTTTTGCGAAATTAAATCAGAAATCATCTGAGCCTGCTTTGCAGAATCACCAGAATCTGGAGCAATTTGTTTAACTTCAACTTCTCCTTCATGATCTTTACCAAAACGTTCAACACCACTTCGCATATCATCAAACCATGGAATTCCCTCTTGCTTGGCAACAAGAACCATTTTTATTTTTCCATTTTTTGACGATTGCTTTGATCCTATTAGACCACCTGATCCACATGCTGACATAGGAGCTAAAAACGCAACAGTCAGCATCGTTGCCAATGTTACTTTCATTGATTTACGCATCTTATTCTCCTTTGATTAGTGATGCATATGATTTTTTAATTTATAAACTATAAATATTATTTTTTACGATTATCGATATATATTGATTTCAATGTTTTATCGTATCTATTGCCATACAATCTACAGCTTCTGAACGCGTTATAAAACGTTCAGAAACTTCATTAAATCGCTCTGCAATAAATGGAACATAATCACCTATATACTCACTAGACAATCTAGGCACCCATTCTGGAGGCTCAGAACCACCACAATAAACCCACGCAGCTTGTTTTGAAGCTCCATCCGCAACATATTCGCTATATTCTGGTACACTGACAGGCAATCCAAGAACGCATGGAGCAATTCTTCTAACAGCCTCAGACTGAGCGCCGCCTCCTATAAGATTAATCTTATTAACTTTCATTCCTAGAGATGTCATAGCTTTTATTCCGACACCAACTCCGCATAGCATTCCTTCAATCGCAGCACGTGCAATATTTGAAGGAGTAAAATTCTCACAAGTAACTCCATGTATTGCACCAGTCGCATCTGGCAAATTCGGCGTTCTTTCTCCTTCAAAATATGGAAGAACAACCAATCCTTCTGATCCAGGAGGAGCACACAAAGCAGAATGCGAAAATTCTTCATGTGTCATATGCAAAATTTGCCTAAACGAATCAATTACTCTAGATGCGTTTAACGTACAAACAAGTGGCAAATAATTTCCTGTAGCATCTGCAAAACCCGTAACATATCCTTTTGAATCGTGAATTGGAACTTTAGACACCAAAGACACAACCCCAGAAGTACCAATAGATAAAACAACTTCCCCTGGCTTTAGACCCAACCCAAGAGCAGCAGCTGCATTATCTCCAGCTCCTGGACCAATCTTCATATTAACGCCACAAATATTTGATTCACCGATACACTCATGAGGTCCTACCACTCGAGGTAAAACAACTTTACTTGCAAAATCATATCCAGCAGCCATAGAGATTATACTTCTCTTGTATTCATTATCTTCTGAAGAAAAATATCCAGTTCCAGATGCTTCTGAACGATCAGTTGTTAAAGTATTTATGTCTTTACCGTCTTTTAAAACCCAAGTAAGCCAATCATGAGGAAGTGCAATAGCTGCAGTTCTCTTTAGATTATCAGGTTCTTCACGATTCATCCATCTGAGTTTGGTAATGGTTAAAGATGCGACTGGAACACTACCGACAGACTTAGCCCATTTTAATTTTCCATTTTCAGTAGAACCATTTCCAAATTCGTTTATTAATTCATACGCATCAATTGCAGATCTTGTATCATTCCATAAAATAGCATCTCTAACTACGTTACCATTGTTGTCAAGCGCAACCATACCATGCTGTTGACCTGCTATAGATATAGCGACTACATCATCCAATCCGCCGGCTTGTTTAACAGCTTCATCAAAAGCATTACGCCAAACATAAGGATTTATTTCAGTACCTCGACCATGCTTGGCAGAACCAGACCTTACTAATGCGCCAGTTTTCAAATCGCGAATAACTATCTTGCATGATTGAGTAGAAGAGTCAACACCCGCTACCAATTTATGAATACTCATATTACCTCCCAACACCATCGTCAGGTTTAATTGCTTTATGCAACATAATACGTCAAATAATTAACTTTGTCTACACGAGCAACAAAAATATCTTAACAATTCCAACATGTACGGCATACTATATATATGCAGTTGATGGATTACAGTAAACACACAAGCGCGATGTCGCTATACAATAATCGACTCGATCCAGCACGGTCAAAATCCATTCGAAACCATAATTTGACGTTAATAGCTAACACACTGACTTCAAGCAACAAACATTATTCTAGAGCAGAATTAGCAAGAATAACTGGATTAAATAGGTCAACTCTTACACGTTTGGTAGATTCACTAATAGAATATGGAATAATTAGCGAATTACATTCAGAAATAACTGGATCAGGAAGACCAGCAGTACCACTGACCCCATCATTACATACTTATGCATCAATAGGATTATCTTTATCAAAATCAAATTTGGAAGCCTGTGTAATAGACATATCTGGAAATATTCTTTCAAGATATTATGAACAAATAAATGACACAAATCCTACAATAATATTGAAAAAAATCAAAAACATTATTTACTCAACGAAGCAAAAATTGCAAAAAGCAAATCTTCCAACAGTATCAATATCTATAGCAATTAGCGGTTTAATGAATACAACTGAACAACACAAAATATCAAGCCCAAATCTTAAATGGAACCACGTTGATTTATCTGACTTCTACAATAAGAACGACAAAGATAATAACTTAGAATTCATACCAATATCATTTATAGACCTTGCTGCAGCTGGAGCATATGCAGAAATCTATTTAAGAAACAAAAAAGGTAATACAATACCGAATTTTCTCTATATACATAGCGGCAATAGCATAGACACAGCATTAATAAAAAATAACACTTTTGAACAAGGGTGCAATAATTGGGGCGGAAAGTTCGGGCACGTTTTTGTATCATCGGGAAAATCTAATTGTTCGTGTGGGCATACAGGCTGTTTAGAAAGCTTTGCTGGAAGTCGAGCCTTAATAAGGGAAGGAAAACTAGGAGAAAATGCATCGATAAATAATTTTTATGCAGCACTATTCAGAAATGAGCCTGCTGCAACTCGAGCCGCAAATATAGCAGCAGAAAAGCTTGGAATAGCAATATCATCATTTATAAATATATTTGACATGCCAGTTTTTATATTTGATGGAATATATTCAGAAATTTTCGATTCTGTAAAAGATAAAATAATTGAGACTATTAAAGAAAGAGCAATATGCTCAAACTGGTCATCTATAGAAATAATGAAATCTATTGTTCCAGGTAATGCATCAGCATTAGGGGCAGCATGGAAAGGTATGAACGAATTCTTAAATACTCCAGAATTATGGATTAAAAAGTCTAAGGAAGCTTTGTCATACTACCCTATACAATCCATGTCTTCAGATATATAACTCATTACATTATTTGCATAACACATTTGTATATGACATACAAAAATTTTATGCGAAGTGAATATATAGACTACGCAGTACACATTGTATTCACTTATTGGGGAAGCTAAAACCTTCAACCGTCACCTGAGCCTGCATCAATACGCCATAAGATTGCTGAAGTATTTTAAACGCCTCTGACATATCAATAAGAAGAATGCCGCCTTCATGTAACTGAACGGTCTCTCCAGAACCTACGAAATATTCACGATCGTTTAAATCACTGTAACGCTCAACTGGTAGCAACTTTCCTTTATCAGCAATATCAATATAAGCAGTACCGCTTACAGAATACAACGCAGTTTGATATCGTCTCGAACCTATAAACCGTTTTTCAACAACGCATCGTAAATCATGAGTCCAAAATGTAATAGAATCCCCTATAGAGTAAGCCTCATCATTAGATAAACACTTGACCTTACCAATAGCCTCAATAAAACGCTTCCATTTTCGACTTCCATTTATACATACTTCAAATTCTGAAACATCGTTATAAATACGCATAATATCTTTCTTTTCATATCAATCCATTGTTGCATTATCGCAAATAGGCATAAAGGAAAAAGCGAAATTACAATTCTCAAAACGAATTCTATGAGAATCTAAAACCTCACTGCCCCATGAGTTAGATCCCAAACCCAATATTTGATCATTGAGATTTATTGTAACAAGATCATCTTCATGTAATTCATTTCTATGCTTCGCCTGTTCAATAGTATTGGAAGTAAACGGCCAAGCAGAATAAGAGAATCCATCAGTCATAGAACTACTAGACAAACGCGTTACTAAAATACCTACCCCACTACTATTACGCACAGATACCCACCGCGTATTTTGATGGTTTCCATAATCTTGCGGACGAACGTATGGAGTTATCATATCGTCGACACTGGCTTCCCAGAGTCCAACAACTTGAGAACTACAAGAATCTGGATATGTTTCACCCGGACCACGACCATACCAAGTAATATTGTCATACTCTCGAGGCATAGCAAAAGTTAATCCCACACGCGGAATAATATCTTTATAACTACCATAAGCTTCAGCGCATATTTCAAGATTAAGCACTCCAGACGAATTTACAACATACCTACTATTTAATTTCATTCCGAACGATAACACAGGAGGAGCAAATCTCTGTTCTACAGTGACTTCAGCAATATCATCACAACTCTTCCAATTAACGGAACGAGTATCTAATTGCATAATATCTAAGAAATTAGGCTTCCATAATTCATTGTACTCTTGTCGATAATTATCAATAAGAGGTCGCCAAATATCAAAATGAATCGGAGTTTTAATCATATCATGGGAAGCATTGTACCAATGTATGAGATCACCAGAAATTCTGTCAAACACATATTTCTGCGATTTCGATGTGATAGTAATATAGTCTTCATCAACTTTAATATCTGGTCGAAATACAGAACATTTTTCTTGCGAACATGGTAGTTCTATATTACCAGCCCGATAACAATACTGATATACACCAAGCGGAGAATGCTCATCATTCCACCAATAACGATGCAAACTATAAACATAAGCAGTTATTAATAACTCTCCAACATTTGAACCTAGTTTAGGAATATTTAATTTCACACGTATCGTATTAGAAGGATGTAACTCTCCTGGAGAGATAGTCGTATTATAGATGGCATGACCATTCTCACTCAATGAAAGATCAATACGAATATCATCAAGGTCAGTAAAATAACGCTTATTGGTTATAACTATATATTCACCATCTAAATCTACATGAACTGGACATAAAACCTGTTTATACTCTAATAGACCAGGGCTTGCCGCTTTCCATGGAAAAACAAGACCATCGATGCTAAAGTTGCCATCATTTGGGTAATCATGGAAATCTCCGCCATACGCATTATATGAACGACCCTGCGAATCAACTTGAGCAATTCCATGATCACACCATTCCCAAACAAAATGCCCTTGAATACTAGGATAACAATCAATAACCTTCTGATATTCCTGTAACCCACCAGGACCATTGCCCATAGAATGTGCATATTCACACAATATTCTTGGCTTTTTTGTTGGATGTTCACCAAAATCATTCATTTGAGAAACTCTCGAATACATAGTTGAAAGAACATCAACAACTTCACCAAACCTATCTTCCTCATAATGTACTGGTCGCGTTGGGTCAAGCTCTTTGCATCTATGGTACATAGCCCGGAAATTACATCCAAACCCCGATTCATTACCAAGAGACCACATAACAATACACGCATGATTACGCTCTTGAAACACTTCACGTTCAATGCGTGACACATAAGCTAGTTGCCAATCAGAATCATCACTAATCATGGAGATATTACCAACATGTTCAAACCCATGACATTCGAGATCAGTTTCAGCAACAACCATAAAACCAAGCTCATCACATAATTGATAAAACCTAGGATCATTAGGATAATGAGAAGTGCGTATTGCATTTATATTATGCTGTTTCATCATTATAAGCTCATGTTTCACATCAGCAATATCAATAGCACGACCTTTATTCTGATCAAAATCATGACGATTAACTCCATGCATAACAAAATACTTACCATTAAGATACATGAGACCATCTTTAATGCTTATTTCAACGAGCCCAAGACGATGCGACACAACTTCGTTAGATCCAGTATCACTTGTAACAGTAATTACCATGTCATATAAATATGGGTCTTCAGGATTCCAAAGATGCGGATTGTCAATATACATTTTTGTATGTACTTCTCCATTTGGAACCTTTTGCTCAATACGCGAAACAACAATACCATTATCCTCAATACTGCATGAAAAAGAAGAAGTTCCGCTTATTGTAGCGTCAAAAGATAAACAGGCTCTACCATCATCTAATAAATGAGTGCGAGCGAAGAAATCTTTCAAATGTACCTTTGGTCTACGATATACATATATATCACGAAAAATTCCACTAGCCCACCACATATCTTGATCTTCAAGATACGTTCCATCGCAATATTGCATTACAACGATAGAGAATAAATTCGTGCCTTCAACTACGGCTTCAGTAATATCAAATTCAGCAGAAAGACGCGATCCTTTTGTCATTCCAACATATCTGCCATTTAGATAGACTTCACCATAACTTTCAATACCGTCGCAACGCAAAATAATCTCTTCATCATCGTCAATAGATGAAATTATTATTTCCTTCTGATAAACAGCCGTTGGAGTCAAAGTTGGAACTCTAGGAGGATCAACAGGAAAAGGAAATGCTTCGTCAGTATATTGCAGTTGACCATAACCATCAAACTGCCACATATGAGGAACATTTACTTCATCCCAATTGGATTGTAATTCTGTTTTCATATACTTTCGGACAGAATTGGGACTTTTCAATAATGCAAATTTCCATTTTCCATTTAAACATACATATCCATGCGCAAATTCACGCTTATAAGTTTTTGCTAAACTAGAACACTCATAACTTAAGAAATATGCTCGAGCCGGTAATCTATTTTTACCAGTCAACGAAGGGTTCTCCCAATCATTAACACTTTCTACCATTGTTAAACCCCATTTACTTACGAAATACTGCTAGCAAATCGCTAAATGCATGGATATTATACTCAGCTTTTAGTGATGAAATTGCAATACTACCAAAAGCAGCACAATCCATACATCCAGCATGGGCCGCTTCAATTCCAGCTATGGCATCTTCTACAACAAGACACCTAGATGCCTCACACTGCAATAATTGCGCAGTTTTAACAAAAACCTCTGGATTTGGCTTTGAGTGTGTAATATCATTACCATCACACACTCCATCAAAATAATCATCAAGTTGAATCTGATGAAGAATATACTTAGCATTTTTACTAGATGATCCAAGCCCCAATTTTATTCCATCACAACGAAGCGACTCCATAACTTCTTTTACTCCTGGCAATATGTCATCTGGGCTCATCTGAGAAAGCATACTACGATAATATTCGTTTTTTTGATCCGTCCACTTTATTTTTTCTTTGTCAGTCATTTGACCTTGGTACTTCTCAAGAATAATATCAAAACTTTCCATTCTGCTAACGCCAAGTAAGCGTTTGTTTATCTCTTGATTAAATTCAATATTTAGTTCGTCTGCTATATGTTTCCAAGCAAGATAATGATACTTGTCAGTTTTACAAATAACTCCATCTAAATCAAAAATAACAGCCTCGTACTTATACATTGTTATATCACTCCTTTGTTGAACGACGTATAAATGATGAAGGAAGACTAGAAATGAGCACCGCACATAAAATAATTGCACTGCCAATAATCATACGAATGGTTACTATTTCATTAAGCAGTATAATTGAGAATAAAGTGCCAAAGACCGCCTCTAAAGATAACACAATAGCTGATTGCGTTTCATTAACGTATTTTTGACATGCTGTTTGCAGAAGATAGCAAACAGTCGTACTTATAAAACCAAGATAAATTACACTAATCCAACCGTTTGGCGAGGCAATCCAATGGCATTCTCCAGTAAATTGCATTACAACAAATGACAATAAAAACGCAGTACACATTTGTATACAATTGAGTACATTAGGTCTATAAACTTTTACAAATATTCCAGTTAGGACAATCTGACTAGCAAAACCTAAAGCACAAAGCAATGTCAGCAAATCACCAAAGGAAATCGTAAAATTATTACTTAAAGAAAGTATTGCGACACCTAAAACGGATAAAATAGCTCCTACAATCTCCTTCAAGCCTACACGTTTTTTAAATAAAAACATACTCAAAAAAGGAACAATTACGACATTCAGAGAAGTAATAAAAGCATTTTTTGATGGCGTTGTATACTGAAGCCCAAATGTTTGTAAGGAGAAACCTGCAAACAAAGCTACACCCATACCTACGCCAGCTAAAATCTCCTTATAATTAATGACAGTAAATTGCTTAGCAGAGATTACAAGCATAACCAATGCAGCAATAGCAAATCGTATTGTCATTATTTGCATTGGTGCAAATGAGCCTAGTGCTATATCACTTGCTACAAATCCACCACCCCATATAGCAGTAACAACAGTTAAACCAATTATTGCCAATTTACGACGCATACTACATACCATCCTCAGCACACCCATTTATAACTACTGGTGCACCATGTATTAGAATTTTCATGCTGCTACCTTGCAACATGTGAACTTCAACTTTATCTGCTGATATATTTATTTCCAACCATCTACCAGCATAATGCAATCTGAAAACTATAGACTTCCATCGAGATGGAAGTTTAGGATCTATAGTCAATACATTTTCAGCATTAATATTTATGCCAGCAAATCCAAAAATAACAGTTTGCCACACTCCACCAGCATTAGCAGCATGTATCCCTTCGCGTGTGTTACCCTGTAAATTAAGTAAATCGAGTGTAGCAGACCTCTTTATATAACGATATGCTTTAGAGTCATCTCCAACTACAAGACCCATAATGGCATGGATACTAGGACTAAGAGAAGAACCATGTAGCGTCCTAGCTTCATAAAAATGATAATTGTTTTTTACCACTTCTTCAGAAAACTCATTCCTCAAAAGATGCATTAGCATCACAACATCAGGCTGTTTAATAATCTGAGTTTTCTCTACTGGATACTCTTTCAATGCAGATGGACGAATTGGCCAATCATTCTCATCATATTGACTAATAACTACATCTTTCAAATTAAAGTATCCCTCAAATTGCTCAATAATTCCATTACAATCTTTCGGAAGATATATGTGATCTGCTACATACTTCCAATGAGCAATCTCCTCTTGAGTAAGGTCAGAATTATGAATAATTTCACTATACTTTTCAGGTTTTGCCACTTTTATTTGTGATAATAGTTGCAAAGAATAACGTATATTCCAACGCGCTAGATAATTTGTATATGTATTATTATTAACTGGCTCATGCCATTCATCAGGACCTGTAACTTGATTAATCTCATAACGAGAATATTTTTCTACCCACTCACAACGACTTACCCAAAAACGAGCAGTCTCTAATAAAATATTTATTCCTTTTGAATATAAAAATTCGTGATCATGAGTAATTTGCAAATACTTAGCAACACCAAAAGCAATTGCAGCAGTCACATGCTGCTCATATTGCGCAACATAGCAACGATAACAAGTACCATCTGGCTCAATCGTCCAATCTGGGCATTGTTCAGATCCGTCATCAGCTGACTCCCATGGGTACTGAGCCCCTAGTAGTCCATTCTTTTTCGCATTCCTCTTAGCTGCTGGTAAAAGATTATATCTATACTCTTCTAACTTACGCGCAGTATTTGGAAACACAAAAGCAAAGAATGGCAACATGAACAACTCGCTATCCCAGAAAGCGTGCCCTCCATATTCCTCTCCACTTAATAACTTAGCACCAATATTAACTCTATTATCTTCTTCATTCGCAGAACTCATAAGATGAAAAATATTGAATCGTATTGCACGATTTAATTCATTATCTCCTACAATTTCAATATCCGCGTGATCCCACATCTTCTCATACACCGCGATATGATTTTGCAGTTCTTTTTCTACACCATCAAGAATCATTGCATTTATTTCTGACTCTACATCTTCAAACAAATGATCAACAGGTGTATCTCTACTATCTTTTACTGCAACATATTTCACGAGAATAATAGGTTTTTTGCATTGAACAGAAACGTCACAAAATTCAACACCTCGTTCTCCAAAAGCATGAAAACAACGATTCTGTAATATGTTTACAGTAGACTCAAAATTATTGTCGCATTCATATCCCAACAATCTTGCACCAACTGCAACATGAATATTGTCATCACGTGTAGCCACTTCTAAATACGTACCATCAGAACTTAAACTATTATTACGTATTAGCTCTGTATGCTTTACTTTAAATCGTGGAGCATCGCAAAAATTGATAATAGAACCATCAATAGTGTGTTCTATTTCCAACAAACCATTGTAATTTAATGGAATTACTCGAACCACAACTGCCATACGATTACGATGAGCGCGACTCACAAATCGCAATGTATCAATCTGCGTATCACGCCCTTTTTTATCACGCAACACAATATATTGTCGTAGACAAGCACGTTTCATATCGAGCCATCTACGATATTGTATAATTTCACAATCTTCAATACCTATACACTGCTTCTCAAGATATAAGCGAACGCCTAACCAATTAGGTAATGTTGCTAGCTCTTTCATAAAAGTTTCGGATTTATCAAATATGCCGTTTATATACACATAAGGAAGAGAAACACTAGTTCCTTCTTCATGAGCACCACGAATTCCTAAATAACCATTTGATAATGCAAACAAACTCTCATATTGTAAATTTTTTTCAGAGCAATATGAATCTTCTGTTATACACCAATCGCTATCAAACACGCTGAAAATATCAGAATTCATAAGCATAGAACAATCCCCCTTTTTTGCGAAAATATATACAATGACAAACACTGAAGAAATAGAAAAACTACTTTTACTTTATTGAACCACTAGTTCCCTCAACTATGTACTTCTGACCAGCTAAGAAAGCAATAACTGGAGGAATAATCATCACGACAGTAATACAAAGCATTGGAATAATTTGCGTTTGATGCACACCCTTGAATGATGCCAAGCCTAACGCAAGCGTGTACTTACTACGATCTTGCAAGAAAATCAAAGGTCCTAAATAATCGTTCCACACAGTGATAATATTCAACAAACCAATTAGAATGAGGCACGGACGCATGATTGGCATATATACTTTCCACCAAATCTGCAAGTCATTACAGCCATCAATGCGTGCAGCTTCTTCGTATTCTTTTGGTACTCCAAGAAGGAATTGCCGCAATAAGAAGATGTAATACGCTGACCCAAAGAATGCTGGTACAATCAACGGGAGCAATGTATTTATCCAACCAAACGCCTTAAATTCCATATACTGAGGAATCATTGTTACATCCCAAGGAATCATCATCGTACTTAGCAAAATGATAAAAAGAACATTCTTCCCTCGGAAATTGTAACGAGCAAATCCATACGCAACAAGTGAACAAGAAAGAATCTGACCAATTGTAGTAAATACCGTCACTATCATAGAATTCATGAAAAATGTTCCAAAAGGTTGAGAATTCCAAGCTGTGACGTAATTATCCCAGTGCCATTCTTTTGGAAAAAGTGTAGGTGGATATGCAATAGCTTCAGAAGATGTTTTTAATGTTGAAAACAACATATACCCAAATGGTGCAAAGAAATAAATTGCAACCATTACCAATAAGGCATACACAACCACCTTAGACTGGATAGACATTTTCATAGCACAACCTTCTTACGCCCAAATTTCTTTATATTTTTTGCTGCATTTCGACCCTCAGTCTCATAGAACACCCAAGCGCTGGACGAACGAAAAACTAACGCAGTTAATAACAGTACGATAATAAACATCACCCAAGCATTCGCGCTCGCATAACCTAATCTATGGAATTTAAAGGCATTTTCGTATGTCATCAAACCGTAAAAATAGGTTGATTTTAGAGGTCCGCCATTGGTTAAAAGCATCACTAAAGTTACCTGTTGGAAAGAGGTAATAATAGATGTAACCAAATTAAACAATAGAGTAGGTGTAATCATAGGCAATGTAACATTGAAGAATTGCCTAGTCATACCTGCACCATCAATAGCAGCCGCCTCATATAGTTCTATTGGAATATTTTTTATATCTGTATAAAAAATAAGCATCATACTACCAACACCAAAGGCACTAGCAATAATTACTGCTAACAATGCCCACTTTGGATCAACAAGCCATTGTGGACCTTTAATTCCTAAGAAAGATAGAAGATAGTTAAGAACACCATAATTTCCATTTAGTATCCACCCAAAAATTATAGAAACAGCAACTCCTGAGATAACACATGGAATATAAAACAATGTTCTAAAGAATCTTACTCCCTTCACAGGCATAGCAATAAGTACAGCAAGAAACAGAGCGATTATTAGATTTAATGGAACAAAAATCGCCGCATATTTAAGCGTAATGCACAACGCATTCCAGAATTGTACATCATTGAACAACATCTCACTATAGTTTCCTAGCCCACGAAAAACTGGAGATCCAGTTATTCCCCAATCAAAGAAACTAATAGCAAATGATAAAAGCAGCGGTCCTAATGTAAAGACCAAAAATCCAATAATCCAAGGAGCAATAAAAAGATAGGGCCAAATACGCCGAGACACTGACGCAGTCAGCCCCTGCGTCCTATTAGATATAACACTCATAATATGCTCTATTTCAACACTTCTGACAGAGCATCTTTAGGAGATACACTAGAGCTTGGATTATACATTTTTTCAAAAGCTAGAGAAAGCTGATCAGATTTTTTGCTCCAATCTTTAACAATGAAACTAGCTGGAGTAAATCCATCAGACAATTGCAACATATCATAGAATGGGCGGTAATGCGGCTTTTTATTCATACCTTCTGATTTCACAACACTTATTCTTACAGGTAATTCGGTTCCGATACGAGACTTATTTGCCTCATCATTTGTCCAGAACTTCATAAACTTCCATGCCAAATCCTTATGTTTGCTATTCTTTGACATAGCAACACCCGAAGAGCTTAAAATAGAAACAGGCTTTTTCTTCGCATGGTCAAATGACGGTATATTTACAATCCCATAATTAAGCCCATCTTTATCAAAAGTATTCAAAGCCCAAGCTCCATAAACGAACATAGCTACATTGCCAGATCTAAATTCATCAGTACCATTAGATTCGGTGGCAACTGCAATGCCTTCTTTGCCCATATCTTGGAAGAGCTTGAATGCTTCTAAAGCTTTATCAGAATTTACATTACCTTTCAAATTACCGTTTTTATCAGTATATTTTGCACCATTACTCCACAAATACATTTCAAAATCATAAGGATCAGGTTTCATTTGATATGCAAAACCCTTAACGCCAGTCTTTTTCAGAATCTTCTTCGAAGCAGAACGAACATCATCCCAAGTCCAATTATTTGTAGGTTCTTCAACTCCTGCTTTCTTAAAGATATCCTTATTGTAATACAATGCGTGAGTGGTGAATCCAACAGGAAGACCTAAAGTTTTGCCATCATAAGAGTTATAATTCCAAAGAGTTGGGTAGAAAGCATCTTTGTAAGACTTACCTTCTTTCTTAATGTATGAATCAAGAGGTTCGAGACCATTTGCGTACCCAGGATAATTCCACATATACATTACATCTGGCGCATCATGAGAACCCATTCCAGCACTAATTTTTGCGTCAAAGTCCTTACCATACGCTTCTAGCGTTACATGAACATCCTTATTTTCAGAATTAAACTTATCAACTAACTGCTGTTGACGATCAACATCTTCCGCTACATCCCATGTAGCAAATCGAAGTTGAACTTTACTATTATCAGCAGTTGAAGAACCGCATCCAGACAAAAGCATTGATGTTGACGCAATCAATGCACATGCAAATAAAATTGATGACTTTTTCATAGAAACTCCTTTGCTAAACACAGTGATTTATCAGCAAGGATTCGACGTATATTCGCCGATTAGCATCATTGCTTAATGTCATTCTAGCGAAAAAAATACATTTGTGCAATCGGTTGTCCTACGGCGTGTCGGCATCATACTTCTGGCAGATTATAATGATAATAATAGATTTTTATTTGTTGCACGCATTGAGGACATATGAACACATCCCGTAAAAAAGCAGTAACTCTTGCAGATGTTGCTGCAGCTGCAGGAGTGTCTCGCTCAACTGCATCACGCGCACTAAATCATTCTCCGCGTATAAGTAAAGGTACAACTGAGCGCATAGAAGCTCTTGCAACGACGATGGGATTTGTTCCAAACGCTCAAGGACGAGCACTTGCTTCTGGTAGAGCAGAAGCAATCGCAATACTAGTCACTGAACCACTTAATGAATTATTTACTGATCCAACTTATGGAGCATTTATCGGAGGGATCACTGCAAAATTAGCTCAGACTTCTTATCTACCGATGTTACTGCAAGCAAGCAGCGATGATGAACGCCAAAGAGTAAAACGACATTTGGAATGTAGGTCTTTTGACGCAGTCATTGATATATCTCCATACACTGATTCTTACTTGTTAGATATAATGAATAAACTTCATACCCCTGGAGTATTGTTAGGACAAATCACAAATGAACGCTATCAAGGTATGTTTTCTGTAGTATATTCTGACGATACAAAAGGAGCTAAATTAGCTGCTCAGACAATTGTAGATCGCGGAAGAAAGCATCCTGTAGCAATAGTAGGACCTCGCGATAATCCGGCTTCACAATACAGAATTAAAGGATACACTTCCGTCTTTGGAACTAAGTTAAGTCCAGATTCTATAATCTACACACAATGGGATGCAGCTGCTGGATTTGCCGCAATGATGCAAATCCTGAGCCAAAAGAAGCCAGTTGATGCAGTATTAGCTGGATCTGATCGCATAGCAGTAGGAGTTCTTGAGGCATTAAAACAATACAACCTACAAGTTCCTGACGATGTGTCAGTTATTGGTTTCGATGATCATAACCTTGCACAAACTACAACACCATCGCTTACTACGATACATCAGCCGCTCTATGAAGAAGGACAATTAGCTGCTGAGCTTGCTATGAAAATGATTGAAGGTCAAGAGCCAATAACATCCATTCTTCAAATGAAATTAGTAATAAGAGACTCAGTGTAATTACTCCACAACACACATTATTTTGTGAACAAATACACTACAAGGTAATCACGATTACCTAAGCCTATCTTTCCCGTGTTTGTTCTCTTTTTAAGCAAATCTGACTACAAACACGGGCGCGAGACCTGCCTTCGCGCTTAAAGCGTAGCGCGCGAGCGATTTTCCCGAGATTGTTTACGTATTTGGCGATTTTGGAAACAATATCGGGCGAAAAGAAACAAACGCAGGCAAAAATACACAAACGCAAACAAAAAGGGCTTCTAGCCAATCGCTAGAAACCCTGCTTGCGGATGAAGCGAGATTTGAACTCGCGGAGGGTGTAACCCTCACACGCTTTCGAGGCGTGCTCCTTAGACCGCTCGGACATTCATCCATTTTGCGCAAACTGCAAAATGCAGAAAGAAACGCAACTTTTCAATTGTAAACCAACCCTAGAATATACACAAATTTGTGTTGAGAATTTTGCAAACAATCAATCAAGTTCTTCAAGAGTTCGACGAGCGCGAATCGCATTAGCCCTAACTTCAAGTTGATCTTTCGGAGGATATTCAACATATTCCAAAGTCAAACCATTAGACGCAATAGGACCAGTAGATCCTTCTCGAATCGGATTTTCAATCTTATCCTTAAACCAGTCAACAGAACGCTTACCGCAACCAACTTGTACACAAGCCTGAACAAGAGAACGAACCATATTATGTGCAAACGCATCAGCAACAATAGTAAACTCAATCAAACCGTGCTCAATAGGTGGAATATTGCCAGTTGATCTAGAAGCAATAGACGAACCAACAGGCGCGCAACCATCCAAACAAACGCGATTCCAAACCGCTTTTTTAACGCAGCGAATCGTAGTTCCACCAGGATTTGGACGAGCAAAAGACCCAAAATCATGCAAACCAACAATCATCTGTGCTGCCTGATTCATAGAATTGACATCTAAATCGTAATCAATTTGCAACACAAAACCACGCATACGCGGATCCAAATTCTCGCGATTTGCCGCATCACTAATCCTATACACGTATGTGCGATCAAGCGCAGAAAAACGAGCATCAAAACCGCTTGGTGCAATGCTTACACTGTGAATCGAAATATCTTTAGGCAAAACCCCACGAAGCCTATATTCTAAAGCTTTTACAGGCGTCAAATTTGTGTGACCGACGCAATTTTGTAAAATATCATCTTCTACATCTAAATGACAAACCTGATAAGAAGCATGAACGCCAGTATCCGTGCGCCCAGCAACTGTTAGTCGAAGCGGAAAACAAGAATCGCCATCATGTACACGCAAAACTTTATATAAAGCGTCTTCCAAAGTGCCTTGAACTGTTCTTAAATTCGGCTGCCTAGCCCAACCGTAAAAATCACCGCCATCATAAGCTAAATCTAAACGAAGACGCATCAAAAAACCTTCCAAAACAATTATTATAAAAACCGAATATTAGTCGCCCTAGTCGCCAGACTGCAACGATAATCTTTTCAATTCTTATGTTCTGCTCCACCAACACCAGTAAACGCACTCATAATATTACGAATTAACTCATAAGTCTTTGAATCCATATGCGTTGCTATGCTCAATATTTTCGGCAAAAGCTCAGACCAATGCGCAGAAATCTCGTCAAAAGTCGGATATCCTAAGCTAGTTAAAGCGTTGTAAACACTATCGATTCTGCGTTTTCTTTCTTCGAAAGGCAAATTCAACATCCAATCATTAGCAGCTTTAGAAACAGCAAGTGCACGCGGAGTTACATGATCACAATAGTCAAAATCTCCATCTTTAACCTGCCAATACATGCCAAAATGTTGCATCAATCCAATAGAATCAGCAAGCGTAACCTTATACGGTACGCCAGTATCCATAATCAATCCAATAAAAGCAGATTGTGGAACGACTTTTTCAATCCTGGAAACAACGCGAGAAAAAACCTTTGGATCAACAACATCCGAGCCAAAACTAGGACCGTCCATAGAATAAATTTTACTGACAAGATCACCAAGTTGTTGATTTTCTGCATCCAAACGCATTGCCGCATATGCAGCCATATTCCCGCCTTTTGAATGACCCACAACAAATATTTTAGGATTATCACTTAAATCGCAATCATTGCTATTTTCTAGATTGCTATTCTTATTATCGCTATTTTCTAGATCGACCTTATCCAGATCGATATTCTTAAAATCATTCTTCTTATTAAACAAATTCGCGAAATAATCGGCAACACTGCTACAAATCCCACGAATACCGCCACTTTTGCAAGAATCTTTACACGCGCGCCTAGATATAGAGAGCAAATATTCTGCAGCAGACTCTTGAGCTGGAACTGGGCAGCGAAAAGCCATATTAAAATCTTCCTTCCACCCAACAAGAGTGTTATCAGTCCCCCTGAAAGCAACAACAAAACATCTATAGCCAATACAATCAGTCAAATCAAAAGTAACTGCAGCAAACTGCTGTTCACACGAATCATCAACCTTCGACTCATCAAAACGCTCAAGAACCTCGCCGACTCGCATTCCCCTATATCGCGGACTAGCTGCAACAGCGAGAAGAAGACTCTTTCGAAAATCATCAACTTTAGCTGAACCAGAGCTAAACATTGAAGAAAAATCCTCACCGCGAAGCAATTCGCTTAAAGGAACGGTTGCTAGTGCGTTAGAATCGTCATTATACTTTGGAATCGATTCAGGCATGCAAACATACGCCAACTCGCATAAAATAAGCGAATCTACGGCGTTGAATTTTCTATCTTTAAAGTTAGTAAAATCGTTATTCACTAAATCGAGAATATTTGTCATATTTCAATAATAATTGATACCAGATATAGAAAAGATATATCAGATATAGAAAAACGGGCTGGAGATAAAACTCCAACCCGTTCAATAAATCTAAAACACGACGACTACTCGTAGAAAGATTTACTTACCGATGCATCAAGATGCTAATCTAAGCTACTCGGCTGCTTCTTCTTTAGCAGCAACTTTAGCAGCAGACTCAGCTTCCTTAACGACAGCCTTCTTTGGGCTTACTGGCTCAACAACAAGCTCAATAATAGCTTGTGGAGCAGTATCACCACGACGAGGAGCCATCTTAACGATGCGGGTATAGCCACCTTCACGCTGCTTCATCTGCTCAGCAATTTGAGTGAAAAGCATGTGAACAACGGACTTATTGCGGATCACGCGCAACACACGGCGGCGCGAATGCAAGTCGCCACGCTTAGCGAATGTTATCAAACGCTCAGCAAGTGGACGAAGACGCTTTGCCTTTGGCAAAGTAGTCACAATACGACCGTGCTGGAAGAGGCTAGTAGCCATGTTGGCCAGCATCAGGCGCTCATGCGCTGGGCTAGAAGCCAGACGAGGCCCTTGTTTCGGTGTAGGCATTATTACTCCTTATTGTCGCAGAATTCAGGTGGGCAAAAACCCGAACATCCAAAAACCACGACGATTGGCGGTGGACTGTTTACTCGTCTTCTGGCGAGAAGAACGTGCCACCTTCGAGATTATTGGCGTCAAAGCCAAGCGGCGAGGCCTTAAGAGACAATCCCATAGACTGCAATTTCTCTTTAACCTCATCGATGGATTTCATGCCGAAATTACGAATATCGAGCAAATCCTGCTCAGTGTGTACTACCAGCTCACCAACAGTGTGGATTCCCTCACGCTTCAAGCAGTTGTAGCTGCGCTGCGTAAGATTCAAATCCTCAATCGGAGTAGCCATCTGAGAATCAACTTCTCCCATGACTGGAGCTGGACCAACTTCAACACCTTCTGCATCGACGTTAAGCTCACGGCAAAGACCAAAAAGCTCAACCAAAGTCGAACCAGCAGATGCAACTGCATCTCGTGGTGTAATAGCTGGCTTAGTTTCCACATCCAGGATGAGCTTATCGAAGTCCGTGCGCTGTTCCACGCGGGTAGCTTCGACCTTATAGCTCACCTTCAAAACTGGTGAGTAGATCGAATCCACTGGAATGCGACCGATTTCGCTGTTTTCCTGCTTGTTCATCTGAGCAGGTACATATCCACGACCGCGCTCCACGGTGAACTCAATTTCAAGCTCACCATCTTCAGCAAGTGTAGCGATATGCATCTCTGGATTGGCAATAGTGACGCCAGCAGGAGGAGTAATATCTCCAGCTGTTGCTTCACCCTTGCCGCTCTTGCGAAGATACATCACTACTGGCTCGTCATACTCACTTGTAAGTACGATACCCTTAATGTTCAGCAGGATTTCAGTGACATCCTCTTCAACACCTGGCAGAGTCGTGAACTCATGGAGAGCACCAGAAATGCGTACCGAAGTTACGGCAGCACCTGGAATGGAGCTCAATAGGGTACGACGCAGCGAATTGCCGAGCGTGTATCCGAAACCTGGTTCCAACGGCTCAATTGTAAAGCGAGAACGCTGGGGATTCAGTGATTCCTCGGTAAGTGTTGGACGCTGTGCGATAAGCACTTTTGTATCCTTTCAGCTTCTGGTCGGTGGTGCACTCGCCGCCCATAAGCGGGTTGGATGGATGGATTCGTAAGAGTGCTCAGACGCGGCGACGCTTTGGTGGGCGAACGCCGTTATGCGCTTGTGGGGTGACGTCGGTAATAGAACCGACTTCAAGACCCGCGGACTGAAGGGAACGGATAGCGGTTTCACGACCGGAACCTGGACCCTTAACAAACACGTCGACCTTCTTCAGGCCATGTTCCATTGCCTTACGAGCAGCAGACTCAGCAGCCATACCTGCAGCGTAAGGAGTCGACTTGCGGGAACCCTTAAAGCCGACATCGCCACCGGAAGCCCAAGAAAGGACTGCACCCGATGGATCGGTGATGGAAATAATCGTGTTATTGAATGTTGATTTAATATGCGCCTGCCCAACCGGTACCGACTTGCGGTCCCGGCGACGCGGCTTGCGCGAGGCTTGCTTTGCAGCTGCCATTGACCCTCGTTTCCTAATGACGAATTAGTTGGTATGTCTAGGCGATGAGAATTAACTCGTGGCCTAGAGCCGACCACCGACTACTATCTGGTGGCCTTCTTCTTCCCGGCGACAGTACGCTTCGGACCCTTACGAGTACGAGCATTAGTCTTAGTACGCTGACCACGCACAGGAAGACCCTTGCGATGACGCTGGCCTTGATAGCAGTTGATCTGAATCTTACGACGAATGTCTGCATCGATTTCACGACGCAAATCGCCTTCAATCTTATAATTAGCTTCAAGATAATCACGCAAAGTGATTAACTGTTCATCCGTAAGATCCTTGACGCGAGTATCCGGATTAACACCGGTCGCGGCAAGCGTTTCCTTAGCGCGAGTACGGCCTACACCAAAAATGTAGGTGAGGGCAATCTCAATGCGCTTCTCATTGGGAATATCTACTCCGGCAAGACGTGCCATTGTAATTCCTTTACTATTACGCAGGTCGTGCACCAAGTCTCCCGCAATCCTGCGGCCTGGGCCTGCGCACCCAGGGTTCAGCTTTAGCTGCGACTTAGCGCCTTATCCTTTATCTTCGCGGTGGGGATCCACTCAGCCCTGACGCTGCTTATGACGTGGGTTGATGCAAATCACCATGACGCGACCGTGACGGCGGATCACGCGGCAATTTTCGCAGATCCTCTTCACGCTAGGGCTGACCTTCATGGTTTTCCTTTGCTTGTACCTTTACTTATAGCGGTACGTAATACGACCACGGTTCAAATCATAAGGGCTCATCTCCAGCACAACACGATCTTTAGGAAGAATACGAATATAATTCTTACGCATCTTTCCAGAAATCGTAGCCAGTACAATGTGCTCGTTCTCAAGCTGAACGCGAAACATCGCGTTTGGCAGTGCTTCAACTACCGTGCCTTCGACTTCAATCACACCGTCTTTTGCCATGAGCCTCGTTCCGTTCCTTGGACGTACTACTTTACGTATCCGAAGACACGCCAATCTTCTATGATACAGTAAATGCGCCCAATACAACACTCGGCGTGTCGCAAAAGGCGCATTATAAATACGAGAAAATCTAAATTTTAAATAAATCTCATACCAAAGACTCAACTATGCGATTGTTGATTTCAGCAATATCGCCAACACCATCAACCTCAACAAGCTGACCACGGCTTTCATAAATATCAAGAAGAGGAGCAGTTTCCTTCTCGTAAGTTTCCAAACGAGTAGCAATTACCTCAGGAGTATCATCTGAACGACCCTGCTCAATTGCGCGCTTCTTCATACGCTCAAGCAAAACCTCACGCTCCGCTTCAAGAGCAACAACGTGATCCAAAGGAGTACCAAGCTCCTCAAGCATAAGATCCAAAGCCTTAACCTGAGACGCATTACGTGGATATCCATCAAGAATCCAGCCATTCTTAGCATCATCCTGAGCAAGACGATCCTTAACAATGCTATTTGTCAATTCATCTGGAACAAGCTCACCCTTATCAAGATAACCCTGAACCTTCTTACCAAGCTCCGTTTGATTCTTCAAGTTGTAACGGAAAATATCGCCAGTAGAAATAGCAGGAATCCCATAATGCTCTGCAAGCAAAGCAGCCTGAGTGCCCTTACCAACGCCCTGTGGTCCCATAATTAGCAATCGCATATTAATCTCCTTGTTTCTTTATGCTCCATCGCAAATCTTAACAACAAAACCTATCTAGTAATACTATTTAGCAACTTGCTTACTATCGTTATGATCAAACAAGAATCCAGCATACTGGAACTGCTCGGTCTGAGCCTTGGCTTGACGCAAAGTATCCAAACCAACACCTGCGATAATAAGAATCGTAGTACCACCAAATGGAAGCTTCATATTAAGGTGCAAAGACATAATCAAAACTGTTGGAATCAACGCTACGAATAGCAAATAGACAGCACCAACAGTGTTTAATCTATTCATAACATAGCTAAGATAGCGACTTGTAGCACTACCAGCACGAATACCTGGAATAAAACCGCCGTATTCCTTCATGTTATCTGCAGTTTCATCTGGATTAAAAGTAATCTCAGTGTAGAAGAAGCAGAAGAACACAATCATAACTGTGTACAAGGCTATGTACCACACAGAAGTAGAGTTTGCTAAATTGGCATTAATCCAACGCACCCAATCCTTACGACTATCACCAAACTGAGCAAGAAGAGTTGGAATAGCAAGAATCGAGGATGCGAAAATTGGTGGGATAACACCACTCATATTGACCTTAAGAGGTAAGTATGTGGAAGAACCGCCATACATCTTACGACCAATCATTCGGCGCGTATACTGTACAGGAATTCTACGCTGAGCAAGCTCCACGAAATCAACAAAAATAAGAATTACAAGCAGAACGCCACCGACAATAGAGAACTTGGTCCAATCGCCATTAGTACCATTGGTTCCCCAACCAATTTCCCACAGCTTTGGAAGGAAGCCAGAGCAGATAGACATGAAGATTAACACTGACATGCCCTGACCAATACCCTTATCCGTAATAAGTTCTGCCATCCACATGATCAAACCAGTGCCACCAGTCATAATCAAAACCATAACCAGTAAGCTCCACATAGAGCCATCTGGAATAACCTGACCACACTGATAATTAAATAGTGCACCAGAACGTGCAGTAACCAAAATGGTTGTGGACTGTAAAATTGCCAAGCCAATAGTCAAATAACGAGTGTACTGAGTAAGCTTTGTTTCTCCAGACTGACCTTCCTTGTGAAGAGCCTCAAAACGAGGAATCACAACCCTAAGCAGCTGAATAACAATAGACGCCGTAATATAAGGCATAACGCCCAATGCAAAAATAGACAGCTGCAAAAGCGAACCACCAGAGAACAGGTTCACCAAACCAATAAAGTTTTCACTAGAAGAGGCAAGCTTAGCTGTGCAAGCACGTATAACTTTGTAATCAACGCCAGGAATTGGAATAAAGGAACCAATTCTGTAGATGATAATCATTGCGAAGACGAAGAGGATCTTATTCCTCAACTCCTTCGTCCTGAAGGCCTGGATTAACGTTTTCACCTGGGTCTTCCTCCCTTTTTTGCGCTACGATCTAGGCGCAACAGTAAAAAAACAAACTCTGAGGCAATAGTTTATATCACGGTGCATACCGATACAGTCATTCCGTGAGTTTAGACAATAAAAAATAATCCCTCCAGCCAAAACTAGAGGGATTATTAAACAGTCAAATCACTGCGTTAATTAGCATTATCAGCTGAGTACATTACTCTTCGCTAACAGAGCCACCAGCAGCTTCAATCTTGGCCTTAGCAGATGCAGAAGCTTTAACTCCCTTAAGAGTCAAAGCAACCTTAAGATCGCCATCACCCAAAACCTTAACTGGGTAACCATCACGCACAGCGCCCTTAACTACCAAATCAGCAACAGTAACTTCGCCACCATTTGGGAAGAGCTCTTCGAGGGCTGCAACATTAACAACCTGGAACTCTTTCTTGAATGGGCTCTTAAAGCCACGAAGCTTAGGCAAACGCATGTAAAGTGGAAGCTGGCCGCCTTCAAAGCCTGGACGAACTTGGTAACGCTTCTTCGTACCCTTATCGCCACGACCCGAAGTCTTACCCTTAGAGCCTTCACCACGACCCACGCGAATGCGATCCTTCTTAGCTCCTGGAGCTGGACGCAACGTGTGCATGTGCAACATTGGTTCTTCATTAGCCATAATCAGTCAACCTCCTCAACGCTCAGCAAGTGGCGAACGGCCATAACCAAGCCACGATTGACTGGATTGTCCTCGCGAACAACGCTCTGGCCAATCTTGTGAAGACCGAGAGTTTGAACGTTCGCGCGCTGACGCTCGGTGGAATGAACCAAACCGTGCACCAGAGTGATCTTCAAGTTAGCCATCACTCACCATCCTTTGCTTGGGCAGCCTTAGCAGCCTGAGCTTCTTCACGAGCCTTGCGAGCTTCGGCAATGCCTGCAGCGCGCTCACGAAGCAATGCGTCTGGTGCAACTTCCTCGAGAGAAAGTCCACGACGAGCGCAAATCTCCTCTGGCTCTTCAAGCTTCTTCAAAGCATCCACAGTAGCGCGAACCACGTTAACAGCGGTTGCAGAGCCCATGGACTTGGTGAGGATATCGGTAATGCCAGCGCACTCCATAACAGCACGCACAGCGCCACCAGCAATTACACCAGTACCTGGAGCAGCTGGACGAAGCAAAACTGTGCCAGCAGCATCGTGACCCAACACAGGGTGGGTTACGGTACCACGAATACGTGGAACAGTGAACATATGCTTCTTAGCATCAAGCTGACCCTTAGCGATAGCTGCTGGAACTTCGCGAGACTTACCGTAGCCAACACCAACAGTGCCCTTACCGTCGCCAACAACAACAAGTGCTGCAAAGCTAAAGGTACGACCACCCTTGTGAGTCTTGGAAACACGGTTAATAGTAACTACGCGATCCAGAAGCTCTTCGCCGCGGTTTTCTTCACGACGGTTACGACGCTCTCCGCGCTTACCTTCGCCCTTAGAGCGACGGGAACGGCGATCGTCAGTACGCTCCTCGGCGGATGCCTGAGTGTTCTGAGTTTCTTCAGCCACTTGGGTTTCCTTTTCGTTATCGCTCACAGTGCTAGACCTCCCTGACGGGCGCCTTCAGCTACTGCTGCGACGCGACCATGATACTTATTACCGCCACGATCGAAGATTACAGCGGTAATACCCGCTTCCTTCGCCTTGGCAGCGATTAACTCGCCAACCTTGGTAGCAGCTTCAGTCTTCGTACCAGTAAAACCAGCGAAGTCAGAAGTCAAGGTGGAAGCGCTTACAAGGGTAAGACCCTTAGTGTCATCCACAATCTGAGCAACCATGTGACGGTTAGAACGAGAAACTACCAAACGTGGGCGCTCTGGAGTGCCAGAAATGCGCTTACGAAGACGGGCGTGACGACGCAAACGCGCGACTTTGGTACCCTTACCGAAAATCTTAACGCTCATATCACTTACCAGCCTTTCCAGCCTTGCGCAAAATACGCTCATCGCTGTACTTAATGCCCTTACCCTTATAAGGTTCTGGAGCACGCAGCTTGCGAATGTTAGCGGCAGCCTGACCAACGGCCTGCTTGTCAGTACCCTTGACGATTACCTGATTTGCGTTTGGCAATTCAAACTCAATACCCTCAGGTGGCTGAACGGTAATAGTGTGAGAATATCCGAGTGAGAACTCAATGCCCTTACCCTTCATCACAGCACGATAACCAGTTCCAACAATGTCCAAAGTCTTGGTGTAGCCTTCATGCACACCCTTAACCATGGACGCTACGATTGCACGAGCCAAACCGTGCTTTGCACGAGTTGGACGCAAATCATCAGCTGGGGTTAAAACGATCTTGCCATCAGCAACTTCAGCGGTAATACCTTCTGGAATTACATAGGAATCAGAACCCTTAGCGCCCTTAGCACTAAAGGACTGACCTTCAATCTTTACTTCCACGCCTGCAGGAATGTCGACGGGGAGCTTACCAATATGCGATGCCATTTTCAGCTCTCCTTTCTCACCATACGTAGGCGACGATTTCGCCGCCAATGCCTCTGTCGAGGCATTCCTTCTGAGTCAACAATCCCGAGCTGGTCGAGATAATAGCGATACCGAGACCACCAAGAGGCATAGGCAAAGAATCAGACTTTGCGTAACGACGCAAGCCTGGCTTAGAAATGCGCTTGATGCCCTGGATGGAACGCTGACCATTGGAGCCATACTTTAATGTGACTTCCAAAGTCTGTCCAACCTTGGCTTCCTTAGCAGCAAAGTCTTTAATATAGCCTTCACGCTTCAGAATCTCGGCGATATTCGCCTTGAACTTGGAGTACGGCATTTCCACGGTATCGTGCTTTGCCGCGCTCGCATTACGCAGACGTGTCAACATGTCTGCGATAGGATCTGTCATTGTCATGTTGGGCTAACGCCCTTTCTCGCCGTGGTTTCCACCGCCTGTTTTAGTTATTCTTAAAGCAGTGGACCTTCAGCGTCGATATTTACCAACTGGACTTCGTAACACCCGGCAACTCACCGCGATGTGCCTTTTCACGAAGGCATACACGGCACAGACCGAACTTGCGATACACGGAGTGAGGACGACCACAAACCTGGCAACGCGTATAAGCGCGCACCTTGAACTTCGGCTTAGCGGCCGCCTTGTTTTTCAGAGCGGTTTTTGCCATATCAGTTCTCCTTGAATGGGAAACCGAGGTGCTTAAGTAGCGACTTCGCTTCCACATCGTCCTTGGTGGTGGTCACCACGGTGATGTCCATACCACGCTGATGATCAATCGAATCAGGATCAATCTCGTGGAACATTGACTGCTCCGTAAGACCAAAGTTATAGTTACCCTGACCGTCGAACTGGTTGCCATTAATACCACGGAAATCGCGGATACGTGGCAAAGCCAGAGTGAGCAAACGATCCAAGAATTCCCACATACGATCACCACGAAGAGTTACGTAAGCGCCAATAGCCTGACCTTCGCGCAAATGGAACTGCGCAACAGACTTCTTAGCCTTAGTAACCTTTGGCTTCTGACCAGTGATCAAAGTGAGATCCTTAATCGCACCTTCGATAAGCTTGGAATCGCGAGCTGCAGCGCCAACGCCCATAGAGACGACGACCTTCTGCAAACGAGCCACCTGCATAGGATTAGTGTGGCCAAATTCCTTTTCCAAAGCTGGAACGATTTGATCATTGTATTGCTGCTTTAAGCGCGGAGTTGCCGGCGCCTCAACTGTAGTATCGGTCATGCCAGCTCCTTTCCGGACTTCTTAGCTACACGCACGCGCACGGTCTTTACTTTGCCGTCGCGAGCTTCTTGCTTAACAATCACGCCCACGCGGGTTGGTTGCTTGGTCTCTGGGTCAATCACCATAACGTTAGAACGGTGAATTGGAGCCTCAACAGAGACGATGCCTGCCTGCTGACCCTGCTGGGTAGCACGCACATGCTTCTTAACAACCTGAACACCCTCGACGATCAAACGGTCTTCGGCGAGTACACGAAGTACTTTGCCTTCCTTACCGCGATCCTTGCCGCGGATAACCTTTACCTGGTCGCCGGACTTAATCTTGGCTACCATCTCAGATCACCTCCGGGGCGAGGGACACAATCTTCATGAAGCGCTTATCACGCAATTCACGACCGACTGGTCCAAAGATACGAGTGCCCTTTGGTTCACGGCCAGAGCCGAGAATAACAGCGGCGTTCTCGTCGAACTTAATATAGGAACCATCAACACGACGATGTTCCTTGACAGTACGGACGACGACAGCCTTAACTACGTCGCCTTTCTTGACCGACCCGCCAGGAATAGCATCCTTAACGGAGGCGACGATGATGTCGCCGATGCCGGCATAGCGTCGCTTCGATCCACCGAGCACGCGGATGGCAAGCAATTCCTTAGCACCCGTGTTGTCGGCGACATGAAGCCGCGTTTCCTGCTGAATCATTGATTCTCCTTAGTCGAGCTGGTTCTCCCCGCTCACCCGTACCTACTAAACAACAGGCACAGGTGAAGCGCGGAGCCTTGCTGAACTTGTTTACTTGGCGCGCTCGATAATCGAGTCGAGACGCCAACGCTTGGTCTTGCTCAAAGGCCGAGTTTCCATGATACTCACGAGATCGCCAATATGCGCCTCATTGTGTTCATCATGTGCCTTGACCTTGCGTGTGGAGCGGACGACTTTACCGTAAAGTGGGTGTGTCGAACGCTGCTCCAGCTCCACGGCAATTGTCTTGTCCATGGCCTCGGACACGACGTAGCCGCGACGAACCTTGCGGAAGTTGCGCTCTTGGTTCTCAGCCATGCTTACTTCTCCTTGACCTCAGTGGCGCCAGGCTCTTGGCTGATGCCGAGTTCACGCTCACGCAGGATAGTATACATCCTGGCTATGTCGTGCTTGACCGCCTTGAGGCGAGCGCTGTTTTCGAGTTGACCAGTTGCTGCCTGGAAGCGCAAGTTAAAAAGCTCTTCCTTAGACTTCTTTAAGAAGCCTTCGATTTCAGCATTAGTCTTCTCGTTTAAATTCTTGATGGTGTAGTCTGCAGTTCCGACTGGCATCAGATGTCACCGCCTTCACGCGCAATAACACGGCATTTCATTGGGAGCTTGTCGATAGCGCGGCGCAAAGCCTCGCGAGCGACGTCCTCAGAAACACCACCGATCTCGAACATTACACGACCTGGATGGATGTTAGCAATCCAGAATTCTGGAGCGCCTTTACCGGAACCCATTCGTGCACCAAGCGGGTGCTTGGTTAATGGACGATCAGGGAAAACCGTAATCCACACGCGACCACCACGCTTAATATAGCGGGTCATTGCGATACGGGCTGCCTCGATCTGACGGTTAGTGATGTACGCCGGAGCCAGCGCCTGAATACCGAAATCGCCGAAAGCGATAGCGGTTCCACCCTTAGACATGCCGCTACGGGTAGGACGGTGCTGCTTGCGATATTTAGTCCTTTTTGGGATAAGCATCTGCTCACTCCTTCGTTTCCGTTGCGGCAGGAGCTTCAGCAGCTGCAGCTGCAGCTGGCTTCTCAGCCTGTGCTTCGGCAGCCTTCTGCTGGTTGGCAGAGCGTGCGCCACGACGTGGACGACGATCGCCACGGCGACCTTCACGCTTACCCTGCTGGGCCTGCTGCTCTTCGAACTCACGCTCGGTCATATCACCCTTATAAATCCATACCTTTACGCCGATACGGCCGTAGGTAGTCTTAGCTTCAAAGAAGCCGTAATCAATAAGGGCACGCAGGGTCTGCAGTGGAACGCGACCCTCACGATAGAACTCAGAACGGCTCATTTCGGCGCCACCAAGACGACCAGAGAGCTTAATACGGATACCCTTTGCACCTGCGCGCATTGCATCCTGCTGTGCTTTACGCATAGCGCGACGGAATGTAACGCGATTGGTTAACTGTTCCGCAATTCCCTGAGCAACCAATTGAGCGTCAAGTGCAGCATTCTTCACTTCGAAAATGTTGAGCTGTACTTGCTTACCAGTGAGCTTCTCAAGCTTTGCACGAACACGCTCGGCTTCTGCGCCACGACGACCGATAATAATACCTGGACGAGCGGTGTGAATATCAACACGAACGCGGTCACGAGTACGCTCGATAACGATGCGGGACACGCCTGCACGTTCGAGGTCATGGCTCATTTCCTTGCGAATCTTGTCATCCTCAAGGACGAAGTCACGGTAACGCTCGCCGGCTTTAGTAGAATCAGAGAACCACCTAGAGCGATGATTCTCGGTAATGCCCAGGCGATAGCCGAAAGGATTGATCTTCTGACCCATCTTTAGCGATCCCCTTCCTTAAGCGAGACGATAACAGTGATATGGCTTGTGCGCTTGTTAATGCGCGCAGCGCGACCTTGTGCACGAGCGCGGAAACGCTTAAGCGTTACACCCTCATCCACATAGGTTTCCTTGATGACCAAGTCTTGCTCACGGAATGGTTCTCCAGCCTTTTCAGCCTTAACGCGAGCGTTAGCGATCGCGCTTTCAAGAACCTTACGCACTGGTAAAGATGCGTCCTGAGGAGCAAACTTCAAAATGGTAATAGCTTCGCTTGCACGCTTGCCTCGGATGAGGTCGACCATGCGGCGAGCCTTGCGCGGCGTCACACGTACGTGACGAGCGATTGCTTTAGCTTCCATGTGTCCTAACTCTCCTTTAGCGGCGTGCTTTCTTGTCGTCCTTCACATGACCCTTGAAGGTCTTGGTTGGGGCGAATTCACCGAGCTTATGACCAACCATTGCTTCGGTAACGAATACCGGCACATGCTTGCGGCCATCGTGTACGGCAAAGGTGTGTCCAATGAAATCAGGAGTGATCATCGAACGACGCGACCACGTCTTGATGACGTTATGCGTGCCCTTGTCGTTTTGTTCGTCGACTTTCTTCTGTAAGTGGGCGTCGACGAAAGGGCCCTTCTTGATGCTACGAGTCATCTGTTCGACACTCCCTTACTTGCGGTTCTTACCATTCGGACGACGACGAACAATCATCTTGTTCGAAGCCTTCTTCGGACGGCGGGTACGAACCTCGCCCTTGCCCCATGGAGAAACAGGTGGTTTACCACCACGGGTACGACCACCATGAGGGTGATCAACAGGGTTCATAGATTCGCCTCGGGTGATTGGCCTGCGACCAAGCCAACGAGCACGACCTGCCTTACCAAGCTCGATATTAGCGTGGTCAGAGTTGCCAACCTCGCCGATTGTAGCGCGGCAACGAGCGTCCACGTTACGAATTTCGCCAGATGGCATACGCAACTGAGCGTAAGCGCCATCCTTAGCTACGAGCTGAACGGCAGCACCTGCGGAGCGTGCAATCTTTGCGCCACCAAGTGGACGAAGCTCAATTGCGTGCACCACGGTACCAGTTGGGATGTTCTTAAGAGGCAAGTTGTTGCCTGGCTTAATATCAGCCTGAGCGCCAGTCTCAATAACATCTCCCTGGGAAATGCCTTCAGGAGCGATAATGTAGCGCTTCTCACCATCTGCATAATGCAACAATGCGATGCGAGCGGAACGATTAGGGTCATACTCAATATGAGCAACCTTTGCTGGCACGCCATCCTTGTCCCAACGCTTAAAATCGATGAGACGATACTGACGCTTGTGTCCGCCGCCGCGATGGCGGGAAGTCATGCGACCGTAAGAGTTACGACCGCCAGTTTTGCTGAGTTTGCGTACCAACGACTTTTCAGGAGTGGAACGCGTAATCTCGGAGAAGTCCGAAACGGATGCGTTACGACGTCCTGCAGTCGTAGGCTTATAAACGCGGATAGCCATAATGTAGTATTCCTTTACTTTTCTCGGCTAGCCTTCAGTTACCAAAGATATCGATTGTCTGGCCCTGTGCCACGGTGACAATAGCACGCTTCTGATTCACACGACGACCGAAGCCGGTGCGAGAGCGCTTAAGCTTGCCAGCGCGATTCAAGGTGTTAACATTCGTTACCTTGACTTTGAAGATTTCTTCGATAGCCTGCTTGATCTGAACCTTGTTAGCATTTGGAGCTACCACGAAGGTGTACTGACCACGATCGGAAGCTGCATAGCTTTTTTCAGAAACAACTGGCTTTAAAATGATGTCATGTGCTGGGTTATGGACTGCGACCATTTAAATCAGGCCTCCTTAACTTCAGGCTCGGTCTTAGCTGCAACGAAGGCTTCGAAACCTTCCTTGGAGAAGACTACGTACTGAGCGGTGATGACATCGTAGGTGTTGAGCTGATCAGCGAAGATCACATGCACCGTTGGAATGTTACGAACAGACATCCACTCATTGATGTTTTCACGAGAGAGAACAACAGTGGTGAACTGATCCTTAGTTACTGGTGTAAGTGCTGCAACTGCTGCTTTGGTGGATGGAACATCCTTAATACCAAAGTCCACAACTGCAATGCGACCAGCATTTGCACGATCCGAAAGAGCATAACGAAGAGCAGCTGCCTTCATCTTCTTTGGAGTACGCTGATCATACTTGCGAGGAACTGGACCATGTACAACACCACCATGCACCCACTGTGGAGCACGAATGGAGCCTTGACGAGCACGTCCGGTGCCCTTCTGCTTCCATGGCTTCTTACCGCCGCCAGATACATTAGCGCGATTCTTAACCGCGTGAGTACCCTGTCGAGCAGCAGCAAGCTGAGCAATAACGACCTGATGAACCAATGGACCGTGAGCCAAAACGTCTTCGTTGGAGATGCCGAAAATCTCAGCAGGAGCTTCAACAGTTCCGTTTGCATTGCCCTTGGTGTCAGTTACGTTCAGAGTTACGTTTGCCATTTAAATCAGGCTCCCTTCACTGCCGAACGGACGAGAACGATAGCACCTTTAGGTCCTGGAATAGCACCCTTAATAGCTAAAATACCGTTCTCAACATCCGAAGAAACGATTGTGAGGTTGAGCGCAGTAGAAGTCACATGACCCATGCGACCAGCCATACGCTTGCCCTTCAAAATGCGGCTTGGAGTTGCACATGCGCCCACAGAACCTGGACGACGTTCATTCTTGTGCGAGCCGTGAGTACGACGGTAAGACTTGAAGCCCCAACGCTTGATTGTGCCAGCAAAGCCTTTACCCTTTGTAGTACCCGTTACGTCGACTTCGGCACCTTCAGCAAATACTTCAGCGGTCAATTCTTGACCTGGCTTGTAATCTGCTGCATTTTCAGTGCGCACCTCAGCGAGGTGACGACGAGGAGTCACGCCAGCCTTTGCAAAGTGACCAGCCAATGGCTTGGTGACCTTGGTAGGATCAATCTGGCCATAACCGAGCTGTACGGCGCAATAACCGTCAGTTTCTTCGGTCTTAACAGCGGTAACTACGTTAGTAGCGACCTCAACCAGAGTTACGGGGACAAAAAGGCCGTTTTCATCCCAAACCTGGCTCATGCCCAGCTTACGGCCGAGCAAAGCAGTGCGATTCTTATTTTGCGACATTATTTACCCCCCTTCCTACAGCTTAATCTCGATATTTACATCCGCAGGCAGGTCAATGTGCATCAAAGAATCCACAGCCTTTGGCGTTGGATCAACGATGTCAATGAGGCGCTTATGAGTGCGCATCTCGAAATGCTCGCGAGAATCCTTATATTTGTGAGGAGAACGGATAACAACAAACACGTTCTTCTCGGTCGGCAGAGGAACCGGACCCACTACTGTGGCGCCCGCGTTCGTCACCGTCTCGACGATTTTCTTCGCCGATTGGTCGATGACCTCATGGTCATAGGACTTAAGCCTGATGCGGATTTTCTGTCCCGCCATTGCCGTCCGCCCTTTCTAGCGATTCGTTTACTGTTTACCAACCTGTATTAAAGGGCACCGGGAGAATAGACACTAAAGGTCATTCCACATCAGTGCGCAGCCTACAAAAATCAACAAAAATTGCGATTTCTGTTTCTGCGCTCGCTTTTTTGAATTACAATATGCGAGCCTTAAAAACAGGCAACTAAGTAATTAAACCATCAACCTTGGATTAACAAAAATCGGGCGTGTCGGCTATTTTCCAACGAAAAATGGCAGAAAACTACAGCTAGTGCAGCCTCTGCCATTTGCAACTAAATATACAATAATTATTCAATAATCATCTAAATAATCATTCGAAAATCACTTAAATAATTATTCAATAATCACTTAGATTCGCGCTCCAAACGCATACGATGTCCTTCTTCTTGGGAAACACCATAATACGCTGCAATCGCAATATCTTTCATATCTTCGATTTGAGGAATACGAGGATTTGCAGGAGCGCACTGATCTTCGTAAGCACGCATGCCAATCTGATCCAACAAAGACCAATAGTATTCTTCATCCACACCGCATGCCTTAAACGAAGCATCCATACTAAGAAGATTATCTCGATAATTTTCAACAGCGCGCGCCAAATTCTCAACGCCCTCTTGAGGAGTTTTACCAGGATCTATGCCAAGATTCTTTGCAATCTGCTGGTATCGCTCCGGAGCGATGTAGCGATTGTACTTTGGCCAGCTTGTAGGCTCTTGTGGAATTTGACCATTGTAGCGAATCACATAAGGCAGCAAAATTGCATTCGTGTGGCCGTGAGCAACATGGCACAAAGCTCCGATTGTATGTGCCATTGCGTGGCACATACCAAGGAACGCCGAACCAAACGCCATTCCAGCCATAGTAGCCGCATTATGCATTTTTTCTTGAGCTTGAATCTTGCGTTCGGAATTATTGGAATTCACAGAATCGTTAAGATTATCCCAAATCAACTTTGCTGCATGCAATGCCATTGCGTCCGTAAAGTCGTTAGCATAAACAGAAGCAAAAGCTTCCATAGAGTGCGTCAAAGCGTCAAAACCAGAATCGCAAGCCAAGCGACGAGGCTGTGTGCGTGCCAAAACTGGATCCACGATTGCCACCGAAGGCGTAATTGCGTAGTCAGTAATTGGGTACTTGTAGCCAGTCTTATGATCTGTAATAACTGCAAACGGAGTAACTTCCGATCCTGTTCCAGAAGACGTTGGTACACAAATCAAGCAAGCCTTTTTACCAAGAGGCGGAATCTTAAATGCGCGCTTTCTAATATCGAAGAACTTTTCGCGCAAATCAGCGAAGGAAATTTCTGGATGCTCGTAAAGAAGCCACATAATTTTTGCAGCATCCATAGGAGATCCGCCGCCAACAGCAATAATCGTATCTGGCTGGAACTCTTCGCGCATCATTTCGGCGCCGCGTTCAACAGTTTCAACGCTTGGCTCTGGCTCAACGTAGTCAATAATCCTAAACGTTACGCGATTGTCTCTAGCGCGAAGCTGATCAATTACCTTGTCTATAATGCCAAGCTGCTCCATAACTTTATCGCACACAATAACTGCGCGCTCAATGCCATACATGTCTCGCAAATAGCGAACAGCATTCGGCTCAAAATACGTTTTGGCCGGAATCTTGAACCACTGCATATTATTATTCCTTCGCGCTATGCGCTTTATATTAATAAGATTTACTGCTTGAACATTTCCAGAAACAGAGTTTCCACCATAAGAACCACAGCCTAAAGTGAGAGAAGGTGCGATTGCGTTGTAGATGTCACCAACACCACCCAAAGATCCTGGGGAGTTCCAAATGATTCGGCAAGCGTGCATGCGGCTGCCATATTCGCGAGCAAGCTGCTGATTATTAGTGTGAATCACAGCAGTGTGACCAGCTCCGTGAACAAGCATCTTCTCGCACATTTCAAAGCCTTGTTCCTTGTTATCTGCGCGAAGCAAAGCGTGAACAGGAGCCAACTTTTCCATTGTTAGAGGCTCCATCTCGCCAACTTCCTTGCACTCGGCAATAAGGATCACAGCATCTTCTGGAATATCAAACCCAGCTTCATGCGCAATATATTGAGGAGATTTTCCTGGAACAACTGAATTAAGCTTAGGAGTTTGACCTGAATACGAAGTGCAACCAAACATATACTGTTCAAGTTTCGCTTTTTCATCAGCGTTAACGAAATATGCTTTTCTGCGCTTCAATTCCTTTAACAATGGCTCATACACGTCTTTATGCGCAATAATCGCCTGCTCTGTTGCGCAAATCATACCGTAATCAAAATGCTTTGAAAGCACCAAATCGTTTGCAGCGCGCACAACATCTACGTCCGCATCAACATATGCTGGAGCGTTTCCTGCACCAACGCCAAGTGCTGGCTTACCCGAAGAATAAGCAGCCTTAACCATTCCAGGACCGCCTGTTGCAAGAATTGTTGCAACATCTGGGTGCTTCATTAAAGCTCCCGTAGCTTCGATTGATGGATGTTCAATCCACTGAATGCAATTTTCTGGCGCGCCTGCTTCTATCGCTGCATCGCGCACAACTCTTGCCGCTTCTGCGGAGCATTTTTGAGCGAATGGATGGAAGCCAAAAATAATTGGGCAACGAGTTTTAAGAGCAATTAGCGATTTAAAAATGGCTGTAGATGTTGGGTTTGTGACTGGAGTCACGCCTGCTACTATGCCAACTGGCTCAGCGATTTCATCGATTCCAAGAACATCATCTTCGCGAATAATGCCTACTGTGCGCTGGCCTGCAAGATAATGGGTAATGTGTTCGCATGCAAAAATGTTTTTTGTGGCTTTATCTTCAACTAATCCTCTGCCTGTTTCTTCAACAGCCATTTTTGCTAAGACTAAATGCTTGTTTAACGCTGCAATAGACGCTTTTGCTACTATTCTGTCTACTTGCTCCTGATTTAATTTTTCAAACTCTTCTAAAGCAACCTTTGCTTTTTTAGCTAATTCATCTACTTCTCGTTTGGCTGCTAATGCGGATTGCTCTTTTTCATCAAGCACTGTTTCTTGCGCCTTTTCTTGCGCCTGCGCCATTTGGTCCTCCTCGATCATTCATATATTTTTATATTTACATTTCATATGCAGACATTTACATGAAGAATCTTCTTTATAAACACATCTTAAATGTCTAACAATGTGATACAGTTCACAATCTACTTGATTTACTGTACTATTTTGGATTTGCAGCGAGTTGCGCTATTTATGAGCGAGGTTTATCCTCTAATGTTCGTTATTTGTTATTATTTGTGACTATTTATGTGCGATTATCCTCTAAATTTTCTAGAATGTTAGATTTAATGATTACTTATAAACGATTAATAACATTTAGAACATTCAACCGCATTAGATACAAAAAATGGCTTCCAGCAAAAGCCAGAAGCCATTGAAAATATAAATTCTTCGCAGCTTAACGCTTTGAGAACTGAGGTGCACGACGTGCCTTGTGCAAACCAGCCTTCTTGCGCTCCACAACGCGAGCGTCGCGAGTCAAGAAGCCAGCCTTCTTCAAGGAAGCACGGTTTGCATCACGGTCAATAGCATTCAAAGCACGAGCAACACCCAAACGGATTGCACCTGCCTGACCAGTGGTGCCGCCACCGTCTACAAGCACGACAACGTCGAACTTACCTTCAAGCTTCAAAAGCACAAATGGGGAATTAACTTCACGCTGCAATAAGCGAGATGGGAAGTATTCCTCAAGAGCGCGACCATTAATAGTCCACTTGCCAGTGCCTGGAATCAAACGAACGCGAGCAACGGCTTCCTTACGACGACCAGTGCCATAGCCTGGAGCAACGGCAGAAGTACCAGTGCCTGCGCCAGCGTTTGTCTCAGTTGTATAGCTAGTCAGTTCTTCTTCATTCTCAAGAACCGCGGAGTTGTTGTTATCTACCATAATCATATTCTCCTTACGATTCACTTAGCCTGCTGAGAGACCTGAGAGATCTCGAAGACCTGTGGTTTTTGCGAAATATGAGGATGCTCAGCACCAGTGAACACACGAAGGCGATCAAGCTGAACCTTAGCAAGACGATTCTTTGGAAGCATTCCCCTCACAGCGGAAACGATGATGCGCTTTGGATTCTTCTCCAAAAGCTCAGCATAGCTATCGCGACGAAGTCCACCTGGACGACCAGAGTGAGAATACAATTCCTTGCTCAACTTATTGCCAGTTAAAGCAATCTTATCTGCATTAATGATAATGACGTGATTGCCAGAATCAGCATGAGGAGCAAATGTTGGCTTATTCTTACCACGCAGCAAAATGGCTACCTGGGAAGCCAAACGACCAAGCACCACATCAGTGGCGTCGATAATATACCAGTCATGAGTTAAATCTGCTGGTTTCGGTGTGAAAGTCTTCACAATCGTACCTTTTCTCTATTGTGTTTCGAGCTTTATATCTTCTTGGTTTATAGGAGATATGCTGCTCATAATCCGTGGGCTCCCTGAAAGTCCTCGATGGCGAGTGGGAAAAGCGCTTTGAAGGACCCCTTAGGGAAACACAACAATCTGCAAGTATATCGCCATATGACGACTATTTGCAAGTTTCTATTTTACATACAATGCGGACTGCAACGCTCGCGAATATCAACAAACGCTACAGCCCGCAATTAATCACGCATCTAGAACTACTTATTCATGATTTGCGCTAAAGACTTAACTCTAGGCAAGTCAAATAAGTTGTCTAAAAGAACAGGATTACAATTAGCATCAGCCAAAGGAATACGCCAATTTGGATATTCATCATTGGTACCAGGCTGATTCTGAGCACGATGCTCGCCCGTTGCATCAACAATGGATGCAGCAAGCAGCTTGGAAGGAGCAGCTTTAAGTGCTCGATATAATGCTTCTACAATCTCTTGCTCATGCTCAGATTCATTTTCTAGAGCCTTCTTGTCTAAGAAACCTCCAGAAACAAGCATTTTCAGCATCGCATTATGCTCTTTAACAGCACCAGCGCGGAATTCTTCTACGGATCCCGAAAGAAGATTCAAACGCTCGCGAATATTAACGTGCTCGTAGTTTAAGTAGCCTGCAGCCGGTGGCAAATCGTGAGTATTTACAGAAGCAAGCGTCATTTCGCGCCACTTCTTAGGCTCGCGGAATGCACCATCCCTCTGTTCAAACCACTCAACCGTGCATCCAAGAACCTTATTCTTAGCCAAAACTTCCAAAGTTTCAGCTGGCACAACACCAAGGTCTTCTCCAACTACAACACCATTTGCGCGCGTAGCTTCAATCGCAAGAATGCCAAGCATAACGTCTGCATCATAGTAAACGTAAGCTCCGTCACCTGGAGTAGATCCTTCTGGAATCCACCATAAGCGGAAAAGCCCAAGAATATGGTCAATTCGCACAGCGCCAGCAGACGCAAACATTCCGTGAACCATATCTTTGTACACTTTAAATCCAGTGCGTTCAAGCTCGAATGGATTAAGCGGAGGCTGAGACCAGTTTTGACCCTGCTGATTGAAGTAATCAGGAGGCGCACCTACGCAAGCACCATTGGCAAATCGCTCTGGATTCCACCAAACCTCGGAGCCTGCAGGATGCACGCCAACAGCCATATCCGACATAATGCCAATGCGCATACCCGCATTTTTAGCTGCAACTTGAGCATCATGCAATTGCGTAAACGCAATCCACTCAAGCCAACGATAAAACTCTAGAGTATCTGGGAATTGTTTACATAAAGCA
The DNA here is from genome assembly GCF_001042655.1 of Gardnerella vaginalis ATCC 14018 = JCM 11026. Lineage (NCBI taxonomy): Bacteria > Bacillati > Actinomycetota > Actinomycetes > Bifidobacteriales > Bifidobacteriaceae > Gardnerella > Gardnerella vaginalis. The sequence goes on from NZ_AP012332.1 coordinate 1,441,319, forward strand.
CTAATCTCATCGGAATCTTTAGTAAGATGCTTCTCCCAGCAGTCTTCTCCCTTAGGAGCACCCCACTTATCGTAGCAAAGGCACCAAGTTGCATAAGATTCAAGACGCTCACCCATGTCCTGCTTAAATGCTTCAAATTCTTCGGAGCGTTCAGCAGAAAGCCCAGACTTAAAAATAATCCACAAAGCATGCATTTTTACTCGCCACATGGAGTCTCGATCAACAATTTGAGCATCATTATTAAGAGGCTCTACTTCGTTATGAAGATCGTCAACAGTCTTACGATCCTTATCATTAAGCGAATCATATTCTGGAATTATTTCTGGGCGAATATAGGTTACATTAACCATTCCTCTTGCGACTGGCAAATAAGGAGACGGCGTTAATGGTGCAACTGGTTCACCTGCATGCAATGGGTTTACAAGCACAAAATCTGCACCTGTTTTTTTCTTTGATTGCACAAGAAGATCAGCTAAATCTGCGTAATCGCCAACACCCCAAGACTTAGAAGAACGAATGGAATAAAGCTGAGCCATCCATCCCCAAATCTGCTTTCCATCTTTTTCAAGCTTTTCTAGAGTATCAATGCTTTCTGGAGCACTAATAAGTGACGCCTCTTCTACTCGATCCGCAACGCTTATTCGTAGAGTGTGATACCCCATAGGCACGTCTGCTGGAATTGTCAACAAAGAGCTTGCCACAAAAGTGCCATTAACAGGGAACGCAACATCATCTTTACATGGAGAAATCTGCAAGTCACCTTGGTACTGTTCTCCATCTTCCAATATCAAAGTTGCTGTAGGATACTCCAAAATACCTGTGTTGATTATAACAGTGTCTTCTTTACCAACTGTATGCAACACCGTTGGAGCAACTAAACGTGTATGACGTTCCAAAAGAATCTTCTGCATTGATTCTTCAATCGCTTTATCAGTACTTGCATCTACGCACAGAGAGCGCAATACTTTTACAAGCACGTTATCAGCAATCTGATGTTCTATTCCATCCGATCCAACGAATTTGGAGCGTACTCCCATTAACTCAGCCAAACGCCTTAATGGGCTTGTCTGCTGAGTACTTTCTTCATTTTTATTGTTCATAGTTTCCATCGTAGTATATATGTGAGTTTTTTATGCAAACGTATGCAATTATTGTTTAATTTAATTTTACACTCAAGACTTATCTAAATTTTTTTATTTATTTAAAACTTTATTTATTTAAAACTTCTAATGCGGCAGAGGAAACATCTGGGTCTTTGTCTTTTGACAAAGCTATCAATGTTGACTGCGACACACCAGGATTAAGCGCCACTGCTCTTCTTACCATTGCGGAAAGTACTGGCGAATCCTTACTTTCTTCACCTACACCAAGTGAGGCTAAGTAATCTAATGTTTGTGCCCCAACGCCTTCGGTTTGAGCACCCTCGAGACGCATTTTCCATGATGTCTGCGGATTGCACAATGCAGCATCTCTAACTTCTCCGCAAGAATCTTTAGTAAGTCTTCCTACTAGCCAATTTTTAGCATTACGATTTTTAGCAACAGCTAAACGAACGTTATCAGATTTATCCTGTGAAAGTTTAACCAAAATATTAGGGAATGGCATCACTGTTGCTAGATGAATACGATCTTCTTCTGGAGTATTTATGTTGCCTGCTACAGCTTCTAGTAATGCCGTAGCCCTAGAAAATTCTGCTTGATCTGCTCTATCTGGGAGTTCTTTTACAGCAAATTCGTGAAGCTCTTTAGAATTACTGGAGTGGCGTAAACGCTCATAAATAGATGTCAAAGGCTCATAAATTTCATGAGAATCGTCATGAGAATTACTACGCGAATCATCATTGTGTTCAAGATTATTTTGATCTTGCATATCACTCATAATCTACTCACCAACCTTTTAGCTACCAATATCCAATATAATGTATCAGTTTTACGCCACAAATTCTAAAACAGACCAGGTGAGAAAACTTTATCAGGAAATCCTACTGTAAACACCACATGATTTAGGAATTATTATAGCTGAAAATGTATTTTTCACTGATTCTAAAAATCTATCTGATTCTTCAAAAGGAACACAAACCTTTAAATCTACAGAAATTCCGTATTCTTCATCCATAATTTCTGCGTTATGTTTTAGCAATAAGCGTTTAAACATTCTTAGCTGAGTATATTCGACTTTGCAAGAAAAACAATTACATTCTATGATATCTGCCATTTTGCTCGACTGTATAGCGCCAGCTGCTGCATGTGAATAAGCGCGCATCAATCCACCAGAGCCAAGCAAAATCCCACCAAAATAACGCGTAACTGTTACAACTGTATCTGTAAGATTAGAAGCCCTTACAACATCTAGAATAGGTTTCCCAGCAGTACCTGAAGGCTCTCCGTCGTCACTCATGCGCTCACACAGTCTGCCATTATTGTCTCCGCACACAGCAGCATAAGCCACGTGCCGCGCCTTAGGATGTTTTAGCCTAATAGACTCTACAAAATCTATTGCTTCTTCAAGAGTTGTTATATGGCAAGCATCTGAAATAAATTCAGACTTCTTTTCCACGAAGGCAAAGTGCGCAGGATTTTCGCATAAATCAGTTACGGTTCGCATATTATTCATACTTAATATTCAAATCGTTTTCAATTCAAACAGTTTAAACGCTATCGATAAATCATACGAAACCGTTAGAATCACAAATCACGATTTATCGTATCTCATTAAATGATCTACAACATCAACAAGTTCAGCAACTTTCTTGTCGGTAACTTTTTGATCTGAAGCATTTTGCGCCGCCTCTAAAGCTTTTGAGATTTCCTGATGAGCAACTATAAGAGCAACAGCTCTAAGAGCTGCAGTAGAAGCAGAAAGCTGCATAAGAATATTTGTATAATCTTCTCCCTTTTCGATCATATTCTCAACAGCATGAACCTGTCCACATACCCTATGTAGACGAACCAACATTTTTTCTTTATCTATGTTGTAGTCGCTCATATAAAACCTCGTAGTATAAACAGTACTTCTTACATATTGTCTATATCAAAATTGTGCGTTGTATAGTATGCATGCATAAACTACGCCACATCAATAAACTATATCTATAGAAAACGATATCTATAGAATAAATTATGCATATTATACAACGCAACAATTTTATTTGTATTTAATATTTTGTTAATATACAACGCGATATATATTTTTTCCCAAAACTATAGCACCAGCAATAAGTAATACTGCCATAGAAAGCATCAAGACACTCTCAATTTTTATACCAGCATTAAATAAAGATGTGGCACTTACAACACCTGCACGAGCATGCCTGCGCTTATTCCTTTTTGTATTTGTATATTCTGATTGGCTTTCTGCAAGAGACTCAGATCCTAAATCAGATGCTTCTTTTTTAGATTTATTATCATTCTGTTCATCAGTATTTAGGCTGGAAACCGCTGCAGAAGCTGTTCTCTTTGTTGTGCGACCATCTTTTTTATCACTATTCGTATTGCCTTTATGCACAGTTACGCTACTACCAGAATCTTTCTTAGATGACTTATCTGCTTTATCACTGTGAACATTTTTGCTACTCAAATTCTCATTATCGGCATTTTCCGTATTCTCTGCATTCACAGATTTATCTGATTTACCAGCACTACCAGCGTTTCTTGCATTATCTGATTTACCAGCATTATCTGTGTTACCAGCATTCCCAGCATTATCTGATTTACCTGATTTACCTGCGTTTGTTTTATCTACTACGCCAGCATTATTTTCTTTATCACTTTTATCGACTTTGTTACTTTCATTATTCTTTTGCGAAGAACCGTTTACATTTGTATTATCACTATTAACAGCAGAATGAGAATCAGAACCACTCTGAGAACTATCTGCATTAATATTGCTATTTTGTTTACCTTCAACATCACCAGTTTGCTTATGTTGTTTTTGCGAACCAGCATTTTGACCACCTTGATTCTGCGCAGTTTGGGTACTATTGCCTTGACTTTGTGTATTTTGATTAGTATTTGGCTGCGTATTTGACTGAGTATCTTGTTTATTATTTTGTTGCGCACCTTGATCATGAGAGTTTTGCTTGTTGACGATATTGTCTACAACAGCGCCTCCAGCAGACGTTTTTGGATCTATCTCATTCTTAGTGACTTCACCAGATTCTTCTACTTTATTATCATTGTTGTTTACTTTATTATCATTGTTATTCGTAGATACGTTATCACTTTTATTACCACCATTCGGCTTCGCATCACCACTTGGCTTTACATCACCACTCGGCTTATCACCACCATTCGGCTTAACGTCACCGTTCGGCTTCTCATCACCATTTGGCTTATTACCATTTGGTTTCACGTCATCATTTGGTTTTACATCTCCGACACTCGGCTTAGACCCACCATTCGGCTTATCACTATTCGGCTTTGCGCCACCACTCGGCTTTACATCACCAGCATTACCTGCAGAATTATTATTTACTGTTTTATGCTCTTCTTTTTCTTGAGTAAATATGCTTCTACTGTCTTCATCGTTAAACGCTGTTTTAAACGCTTCTGCTCTAGAAGAACCAGGGAAATCATATACAAACACATACATTCCACTTTCGCCCGAATTGCCAGACTTCAAATTAACAATATCGGCAACTTTCTTTCCAAGCTCTGACTCTTCTTTTTCATTACCCTTTTCACTATTGCCAACAGCACCACTATTACCAGCGCCATCCGCAGAATCTTCCTTTAGCATCACTTTTCCGTTAGCAATCGTATAAACGCCATTTCTAAGCGGAACTGACCATTCGCCAATTTTCTTGTGATTATCGTCTTCCTCAGGCTCTTTATCTGATTTTGGATTTAACTTACTCATAGACTCTTTATCAACAGTGCCATTTTCATACCCAATCCACCACAAGCGAACTTTCATATTTTCATCGCCATCAAATCCATACTCTTTATTGCCTTTAAACATTCCGTAATCTTTTGGCGCGCCACTAACAACAATCGTATCTGATACTTCATTTGAATCTTTATTTTTAGCATTTTTAACATGTTTTATGTTTACTTTTGTCATATGAGTTAAAGTAGATTGTGCTTTACCAAAACCTTCAATAAAATCACTAGAAACAAAATCTTTAACGTCATTATCTTGCTCATTTTTAGCAATAGTCCAAACCCATGTACCAAATAGTCCAGCATCTTGTTCACCAACTTTATATTCTGTTGCTTTTTCAAGATTTTCTGGTTTCATATCTCCATTTGTTACATGAACAACTGTTTTAGCTTCTTCACCTGATTTAGTAAAGTAAACGTCACTTGCACCTACTTGTCTAATGCTAGAATCAGCGCGCAACTCTTTTATGTAGTCATCTACGCTACTACCCACTGCACGTTCTTTTAGAATATTTTCATACGATCCTACAAAGTAGTATCCGCGCGCACGAATCTTCTTATTTTCAATCCAAGGCTTATTCTCTTCGTTATTAACGCTACTTTTTACATTACCTTCTACAGAATCGCCTAGTTTTAACTTTTTAACTTCAGATTTTGATGTAACAGCTGGGTAAAAATCTCTATGCGCATCAATAGAAATTGAACTATCAATATTATATTTCACAGGAGATTGCGACAACCTAAGCAAGTAGCAACCGCTTTTTGTATCTCTTCTCTCCAAGTTTGGAAGATAATATTCGCCATTAATATCAACTTTGCCTTCTCCAGACGCAACCCAAACAAATTCATCTGAATAATCTTTGTCTGTACGTATAAAACCTTTGCGTTCTGCTTTTAATTCATTATTGTTGTAATAATAGTTATCTTTGAACATAATATTTCTATTCGATGCAGTTATTTTAAAATCAACACCGTCATCACCGTTATATGCTGTTCTTAGAACTCCTTCTGCTTTTACTTTTATTTCACCAGAATTGCCTGAAGTCCCATACAAATTTTCAAATGAAACTTTTGTAGGAATTTTGCTAGCAGCTTCATTCCAAAGTTCATCAGCTTTAGCAGCTATTTCACTAAAATCTTTAGTACTGGTGAACGAATGCTGTTTCGCATTATTCCATTTGTCTTTATCTTCAAAATGTTCATGAATAGCATAAGCAATTGCGACTCTGTCTCTATAGTCACCGCGCCAATACTTTCCATTAGCGCTCAGTTTTATCATCATTGCAGCAATCGCAACATCACGATTATTTACTACAGGACCCCAAGAAGTATCTGCAAACGCGTTTCCAGACTCATAAAGATCAACGCAATATGTAATGTCGTCATTAACTGAATACAATCTATGGTCACCTTCAGCTCCGCAACCATAGTAATTGCTTATATACGTAGGAATATCGTCAAACGCATATGCTCCGCTAATTACACCATTTCCAACAACAATTGCAATAGTCGCCAGCAACGCTGTCAGTAAAGAGAACATTCGCGTGCGCTTATTGCGTAAAAAGATTGGAATCTTTTTACATACATGTTTTCCCATATCAACTCCTTAAACGTTGTTTTCTCTTACGTGACAAACGTTTTGCTAGCCACGATGAACGAAAAATCGCTCATGCTCTAACTATGATTTAGGGATTTAATTATGTAAATAAAAATTTATCAATGTGGTTAAAGCCTATTTTAAAGGCGACTTATCCACAGAGTTATCCACAATTCTTGCGGTTGCTGGCGACTATCCAATGAGGAACAGGGGTTATAGCCCAAAATATCCCAAGGAAAAAAATTGTAATTACGGGAATCTACCCAAAACGCAAAAAGCTCTAAATCACTGAAAAATCAACGATTTAGAGCTAAAACCGCGGAGTCAGAGAGATTCGAACTCTCGAGCCGCTTACACGACTAACACCTTAGCAGGGTGCCCCTATCGGCCACTCAGGCATGACTCCACTTTGTAGCTATTCAAGATAGCAACAGATTCAGACTATATCACCTCTTGAGGACGTGCACAATGCTTCAGCGACACACCAAACACACAAAAGTGGATTGAATAGCCAAACAGCAAAATTTATGCAGGATTATGGTCTCCCGAAAATGTAATCGCAACAGCCAACATAACTAGAGCCATTCCACAAACATCAATCCAAGTTGGCACTTCTCCAAATCCCATTCCAACAACTGCAGCAATAGCAGGATATAAAGCCTGCATAACAGAATATCTTGCCGAAGACACGCGCTTTAAAAGAACTTGATCCAACAGCGTAGGAATAAAAGATGCGCATATCGCAATAACAACCATCAAAGCTAAAAGCTTTATAGAACCGCCAGACTGTGCAGCCCAAGTAGCTCCTGGCTTAGGGTATATAACATGAGAAATCGCAGGAACTGCAAGTACGCTAGACTGCAACAACCATCCAATTAAAATAGCTACACTAACTCTGTCTATAGCATTAGAACCTCTAGCCAACATTCGCCCAGAGACAATATACATTCCCCACATGGATCCGCCAATAAGAATTGCAACTAATCCAACAAGAAAATGCGGACTTTCATTAGAACCCATAGAAGCGCTTGCAAGAAGCACGATTCCACACGCGGCAATAACTATACCAATGCGCTCACGCCACGTTTTACCTGTTATAACAGCAACCATAAGCGGTCCTACAAACTCGATAGTAACTGCGACCCCCACAGCCATACAGCTAATAGCTAAATAGAACATGGTGTTCATAAGAACAACGGAAATTCCTACTGCAACAACAATTAACCATTCTTTTAACGTTTTAGGCAAAGAATTGTGCGCGCGTTTTTTGTGCGAAAAAGGTCTTCTCCAAGCAAGTAAAAACAAAGTCATAAATCCAACGCGATACCACACAGAATACAACGGATCGAGCTGACTAAACGCGACTTTCGCTATTGATGTTGCTAAATAAACCATCGCCGCTTCTACAACAACAATCAGCAAAACAGGCATGCGATTTAGCGCGTTCACTATGATTTGTTTCATACAGCATACCCTACACGGCAGTAGTTATATTTGCATATTTTGACTATATTTTTCGTAAAATTTATTGCGACACACTATAGATAAAATCGAACGTTTGTTCTACCATAAATCCATGAGCACAGCACCTCGAGTTACAGCAGCTAAACGCGACTGGGGGCATGACACGTCTGGTTGCACAATACTTCATATCGATATGGATGCGTTTTACGCATCACTCGAGGTGGCGCGTAATCCTAGGTTACTTGGTAAACCTGTGATTATTGGTACAGGCTCGCGCTCCGTAGTTTCGGCAGCCAGCTACGAGGCACGTAAGTATGGCGTGAATTCAGCTATGCCTACAGCGCGAGCACGAAGCTTGTGCCCTAATGGCATTTTCTTGCCGGTAGATATGCCATACTACGTTTCCATTTCATCTAGGATTTTTAAGGAGGTTTTTTCAAAAATCACAGATAGGGTTGAACGAGTCTCTGTAGACGAATGTTATATGGATGTTAACTCCGCACTTTTACGCTGGCATTCGCCTATTGTTATAGGCGAATGGATACGAAGCGAAGTCGCGCGTAAGTTTCATATCACCTGCTCAGTGGGAATAGCATCCAATAAATTAATAGCAAAAATGGCATCAACAAATGCAAAGCCAAATGGAATGCTGGTTGTCCCCCAGAACCGCAACGCTGACTTTGTGTCAATAATGCCATTACGAGCAATACCAGGAATTGGACCAGCTCTGGCAAAAAAGCTAGCAGCATGGGGAATAAATAGTATAGAAACACTAAGAAATATAGATGAAAAGACTCTGGAACGAATTGCTGGCTCTAAGATTGTTGCACAAATGCTTTATAACACTTCGCGCGGAATCGATAATCGGCAGGTCATGACCCATGTTCCAGAAAAATCCATTGGTACAGAACAAACTCTCAATTCTGACACCACAGATATTGCAGCAGTGAAAAACCTGATCAGGCACTGCTGCAATGACGTGGCGCAAGAACTACGCAAACGCAATATGGCAACCAAAACTGTCACGTTAAAGCTACGATTCAGCGATTTGCACTATGTTACTAGATCTAAAACGTTAAGAAACGCAACGGATTCTTCCCATGAATTATATAAGCACGTTGACTCATTGTTAATGGATGCAGACCCTATAGTACACAATCATAAATTAGGCGGAAATAATATTTGCTTATTAAGCCCAGTTAGGCTGGCAGGAGTAAGCGCTAGTAATCTTGTGAAATGCAGCAAAACTTTCATTCAGCCAACTATTAATGACATTCTTGAAGAAAGCAAAAGAGAAACCGTAATAAACAACGATACATACAAAAATTCAACATCAATTAGAGAAAACGCAGTAAAAAATACTTATGCACGAATAAGTCACGCAGAACATGTTTTAGATGCTGTAAGAGAAAAATATGGAAACAATGCGGCGCAACTAGGTATTTAAGCATCTCTTTTAGGAAGAGCAGCTACACGATCTTCATCCCAGCCAGATGGACCAGCTTCTTGCGCTCCACCTAAATCACCAAGTTTGTTAAAGTACTCTATTGCAGCGTCTTTATACCATTCCCACTCTTCTGGAACATCGTCCTCGTAGAAAATGGCTTCTACAGGACAAGCTGGTTCACAAGCACCACAATCAACACATTCATTAGGGTTTATATAAAGCGTACGATCGCCTTCATAAATGCAATCAACAGGGCACTCGTCAACACAAGCTTTATCCTTAACGTCAACACAAGGTTCTGCAATAACATAAGGCATAACAAACGCCCCCCTTCTGCATTCTTTTGCTCTAATGAAACAATTTAACTTTTCTATTATAGTGCAAACACGGCGCGCAAAACTAATTGAGTCGACACGCGTAAAACCGCATGCCGACTCAACGTGATTAGAATCAATAAATCTAAAAATAAGATAATATCTTAATTCAAGATTTTATAATCAATTATTACCTGTCTCTTGAGCAGCTTCTGCACGAGCCTGGTCTTCAGATTCTCCCTGAGCCATCTTTTCAGCTGCAACAGCATCTTGAGCAAACAATGACTCTACAGGAACACCAAGCTTCTTAGCCTTGCGTAACTGCCTTCCAAGCAAAGAATTGCGGTAGGAATAGCCGAAGTATACTGCAAAGCCAATCGCAAGCCAAATCGCAAAACGAATCCATGTAAGCACGGAAAGGTTTAGCATAAGCCAGAACGTAGAAAGCGCAGCAAAAATAGGCAAAACTGGATTCCATGGAACCATAAAGGATCGGTGCAAATCTGGTCTACGCATACGCATAATCGGAACACCAGCAGAAACGAGCAAGAATGCAGAAAGCGTACCGATATTCACCATATCAGAAAGAATTCCAATATCTAATGTAGAAGCGATTATAGCAACTACAATGCCAGAAACAATCTGAATACGTGCAGGAATGCCGCGTTTGCTAACCTTAGAGAAGCTACGAGGAAGAAGACCATCGCGGCTCACAGCAAACACGATACGCGTAAGACCAAGAAGAAGAACCATAACAACAGTTGTTAAGCCGATTACAATGCCAAGAGAAATAATCTTTGCTGCCCAAGTTGCGCCTACAAGCTCAAAGCTTGTAGAAAGAGAAGGAGCCTCTTGCTTAGCCAAATCCTTGTACGAAACCATGCCAGTTGTAACAACAGCAACAAGAATGTAAAGAACAGTCACAATCAAAAGACCAAGACCAATGCCCTTAGGAATGTTCTTGTGTGGGTCCTTAGTTTCTTCTGCCGTAGTTGCAACAACGTCGAATCCAATAAATGCAAAGAACACAAGTGCTGCGCCAGAAAGAATACCAGTAACACCGTAAACAGCTGGCTGCATGCCAGTAAGCCATTGCCAAAGCGGCTGGCTCATTGTGCCAGAAACGTGGATTCCCTTAACGCTAGCAACATCTGTTGCAGGTGGAACGAATGGAGTGAAGTTAGAAGCCTTAATGTAGAAGAATCCAACAACAACAACGAACAGAACAATACCAATCTTCAAGATTGTTAAAGCGCCATCAAAACGAGCAGAAAGCTTTGTTCCAACAACAAGCATAATCGTAAAGAATGCAACGATAACTACTGGAGCAAGATCGAAAGTAAAATTACCCAGCTTTACAGAAGTAGATACATTAAGACCAAACAAGTGCATTAAATCGTTAAGATAAACGCCCCAATATTTGGCTATAACGGATCCTGCCATAAGCATTTCCAGAATCATATCCCAACCAATAATCCAAGCAATAAGCTCGCCTACTGTAGTATACGTAAAGGTGTATGCAGAACCAGCAACAGGAATCATCGAAGCAAACTCCGCGTAGCACATTGCAGCCGTTCCGCAAACAATACCAGCGATGATAAAGCTAATAATAACTGCAGGACCTGCGTGGAACGCTGCAGCCTGAGCACCAACGGAGAAGATGCCAGCACCAACAGCCACAGCTACTCCCATAACGGCAAGATCCCATGCATTTAACGTACGCTTAAGATGGCGATCACCATCCATTGTTTCTGCAATAGTCTGTTCAACAGACTTTTTTCTCCATATTTGCATAATCCAACCTTCTCTAAAACTACGTCTAAAACATTCCATATAAGGGTATATATGTTATTAATCGCAAAAAATACAGTTCAACACACATTAAGTGCCATCAAACAATAATTTTTACGATATTAAAAGAGCATAGTACTGTGTTCAGCGGAAAATCACAACATAAATCGCGATTTATTATGTTAAATTATGCTAAATTTGTGTTAACAACTTACATTAACAATCTAAGTTAATGCCGATTAGAACAGGCTCTGGAACAAGTTTTACGCCAAAAGAATCATAAACACCATCTATGATTTTGCGCGCTAAATCAACAATATCTTTGCATTTTGCGTTATTGCGATTGGTCAATGCCAAAGTATGCAAAGAAGACAACCCAGCCTCACTTTTTATACCATTGTTTTGCGTAAGCCTAAATCCTTTATGGAATCCTGCATGATCTATCAGCCATGCTGCAGAGGTCTTGACACCCTTAGATCCATCTGGCAAAGTGGCGTCAAATCGCGGAGCATCTTCTGGAAGCAAATCTGCCTGAGATTCTGTCAAAATCGGATTCATAAAGAAACTTCCACAACTATGACGATCGGCATACTTAGAATCGCCGTCTAACAAATCTCCACAAACATAGTCTTCATTTTGAAGACTAATCGCAGACTCAACACCGCTCTCGCTTTTTGCGTAGCACATCCACTTATTTGCGTAACGCATAGCATCTTCAAGCATGCCCTTAGACGCTCTAACGCGCAAAACTTCGCGACGAATCTTAGATGTTTCCATCCTATCGCCAACTTGCACGCCAAGCGCGTGAGCAAGCTGAGAATGAGCCACAATACCCGTTTTTGAATGCTTTAAGCAAAAAGTAACAGATAAAACAACGTATCTAGGCGTTGGGAAGAAGCAATCGGCAGCAACACCAGGCGTCTTATACATGCTTTTTTTAAGAACAGACGTGCGGTATCCAAACTTAAGATCCGCAAGATTCATATAAAAAGTTGTTTTATCTTTACGATCCCAAACTTCTACACATTCAACGCTTTGCGCCACTTCCGCACCATATGCGCCAATGTTTTGCACAACAGATGCCCCAACAGTTCCAGGAATACCAGATAGCGCTTCTACGCCTTCTAAGCCAAGCTGAATCGTATGCGATACAAAATCATCCCAATTGCATCCTGCTTCTGCACTAACGTGAACTAAACAATCTCCACTATACTTATCAACGCCATCTTCGCTAGGAGCCGCCTCATCTAAAACACAAATTTCACGCCGAGCATCGCGCACAACAACTCCGTTAAACAACTTGTCGCTAACGAGCATGTTAGATCCACCACCAATAACACACAATGGCAATCCCGCACAATCGGCATCTTCTACAGCTTCAATAACAGCCACCCTGCTATTAGGCTCTACAAAACGAGCAATACTACCCCCAACCCCAATTGTTGTAAGGTCTGCGAAAGTTGGATTATCAGATTTCGATAAGGATGATTGCATACTCATATGCCTAATCCTAACAGCACTAAATAACAAAAAACCCCGCAAAACGCGGGGTAAATAAAGCTACAAAACTTCGCCGAAGCTCACTCGCTTAGCGAGTCTCGCGATGGAGAGTATGCTTGCCGCAACGTGGGCAGAACTTGCTCAACTCGAGACGATCAGGCGTATTACGACGATTCTTCGTCGTGATGTAATTACGCTCCTTGCACTCCGTGCATGCAAGCGTAATGCCTGGACGGATGTCTGCGCTCTTACTTGCCATTTCGTTCACCTCTAGAATGTTGTGTGTTGACCAACTCCTGCTGGCCATTGTAGCGAGGAAGAGACTCGAACTCTTGACCTTACGATTATGAGTCGTACGCTCTAGCCAGCTGAGCTACCCCGCCAGAGAGCCTCGAGTGAGAATCGGACTCACGACCTCTTCCTTACCAAGGAAGTGCTCTACCACTGAGCTATCGAGGCGTGGCGGGTAGTGGATTTGAACCACTGAAGCACGAAGCAACTGATTTACAGTCAGTCCCATTTGGCCGCTCTGGTAACCCGCCAATGTTTCCGAACGGAGAAGAATATCTCCAAACGGCAACTTTGTTATTTTGCCACGAACGCGAGACTAATGCAAGATTAAGACACGCCGAAAGGCAAAAACCGCATCTAAATGCAGTCAAAAATATGATTATTTAAGCGAAAAACCATCTTTCTTTAAAGACTCGCATATTTTAAGAACACGGTCATTTGCTTCGGTTTCCGCAATTGTTATGCGAATACCTTCTCCAGCAAAAGCTCGCACAGAAAGACCTGCATCGACAAAACGCTGATTAGCTCGCTCTGTGTCTTCACCAAACGGCATCCAGAAGAAGTTTGCATACGGCTCGGCAATATTCCACCCTTGTTCACGCAAACCGCTTACAACGCGATTACGCTCCTTAACAAGCGCATCTACGCGATTGCGCATCTCTACAAGCGCTTGAGGTTCCAAAGAGGCAATGGCAGCCACTTGCGCAATTTGGCTTACTCCAAACGGAACAGCCACTTTTCTCATGCCGTCTACAACATCTGCAGCGCCAATAGCGTATCCAATGCGTAAGCCAGCTAAACCGTATGCCTTAGAGAATGTTTGAGCAACAACAACGTTTGGATATTCGCGGTAAAGTTGCATGCCATCTGCCGTGCCTTTTGCGTTGTTAAATTGCACATACGCTTCGTCAATAAGCACCAAAACGTCGCTTGGTACAGCATCCAAAACCTTTCTAGCATCCTCATCAGAAAGTTGCGCGGATGTAGGATTGTTTGGATTGTTCAAAATAACAAGACGCGTGCGCTCATTAATTGCATCAATCATTGCGTCCACATCGTGCGACCCATCTGCGCGATTAGGAATTTTAACGCTTGTAGCACCAGCACCCGTAACAATAATTGGATATGCCTCAAAGCTTCTCCAAGGGTATATAACTTCGTCTCCAGGACCAGCGACTAAGTCTACGAGCTGCGTAATAACCTCTGTGGAGCCGCAGCCAAGCACAACTTCATTGGGAGTAACGCTAAACTTTTTAGCTAACTCTTCTACAACTTCTGTTCCACGCATATTTGGGTAACGATTAATAACACCAAGCGCGCGGTTAGAAATAGCGTCTTTTACGCTTTCTAACGGCTCAAATGGGTTTTCGTTGCTCGAAATCTTATATGCGCGAATGCCGTCTAATGCGGGCGCTGGTTTGCCTTGCTTGTAATTTGGCAAACTATCTAGAATACTGCGGTGTTTGTAATCCATGATTTTATAATAGTCGCGTCTTAAACAAATTAAGCAAAAACGCTGAAAACAGCGGCGAACCGTTATTTTCAGCGTTAAATAGATTCAAATATTATTTGATTAATTACAAGCGATTAGCAAAGCAATCAACCAAACAATTAATCAAAAATCAGCCAAGGATTGCAAGAACGTCACGAGACGAAACAATTAAATAATCTTCGCCTTCGTAATGAACTTCTGTGCCGCCATACTTGGAGTAAAGAACCTTGTCTCCAACTTTAACGTCCATAGGAATGCGCTCACCCTTGTCGTCGCGACGACCTGGTCCAACAGCCAATACTTCGCCCTGTTGTGGCTTTTCCTTAGCGTTATCTGGAATATACAAGCCAGAAGCAGTTTGAGTTTCTGCCTGAGCTTGCTTAACAATAATCTTATCTTCCAACGGTGTGAGCTTAATCGACACTGTCGCCACCTCTTTCTTAAGAGAAATGTAACTATTCGCACAAATAATATTGACGAGGCTGACGATCACGTCAAAACTATCGCGCACTGTGATTTATAATAGCGCGTTTTTAGCACTCTACCAACTAGAGTGCTAAAATTTTGGAAAATTTTTTAAAAATATGTGTATTTTAATCTACTTTTAAACTTATTTTCATGCAGTGCGACGAGCTAAAACATCTCGCAAATCAGCTTTTCCTAATGAATCTTCAGTAATAACTGGTGGTTCCACATTATTATCGGAAGCTTCTTTAGTAGAAAGCGGTTTTTTAGCTGAAATTGCCTTAGCAACCTGCTTAGTGGACTTTATTTCCAAGCTTAACGGACCATTATTCTTGTCATTTGAAGAAGATTCTGTAGAATCAGACCCAAACGAGAAAGATATTAAATCTTGATGAGATTCAGACGAATCAGACGCGCCAGAAGAATCAGATACATCAGGCAAAGACGATGACTGATTACCAGCAGATACATAACCATTAGCATTCTGCGAATTGACGCGTTCTAAAGCCATACTAATTTCACGCTGCTGCATAACAGAAGTTTCTGTATTGTCTTGAGTATTCGACGAATATTGTGTAACAGAACCTGATGAATAATTTTGATACTCTTCTTCATGAGCTACAACAGAATTGACAATTGCGTCAAAAACTGGTTCCACAATAGATTCACTAGATTCGCCATAACCTTTTTTACCATAGTTTTGCGGCACTCCAGCAGATTTGTTATAAGCAGCAACGCGCGCTTCCCAATCTCGCGCATGCTTTGCCGCAATATAGCCAAAGTAAAGAACTGTTGACACCATAGCGAATGGTATAAGAGCGAACCAAGCAGAATATAATCCAGACAAACCAGCTACAAGAACCACAAGTGTCAAGAAAACAAGCGAAAAAACCAAAATACGGCGACGACGAACCGCAGCGCGACGAAGAGCACGAATACGAGCCACATGTTGCGGAGTAAAATTATCTCTTAACACCTTTGACTTATTGCTCTTATTTTTAGTGTTCTTATTTTTATTCGATCGCTTCTCTGACGGTTGCATTCCAACCCCTTTCGCCATCGCACCACTACACTCATGGAACAGCGAGGCACTACGCTCATCCACAATATGCAGCGAAGGTGAATACCTATCTTCGCTGTGCTCCAACATTGACTTCATGCTGTTAACAGTGCGCTTAGGCAACCAACCAAACATTAAGGCTATGATGATAATTAATACAATTAACGCACTCACCGATTCATAACCCATACGTATAAATATAAAGTGCGTTACGGATGTGAAGAGCCAAAATCAATTCGGCGTGTCGCAATTATAGGAATTATTACATTAAATTTTTACAAATTACTGCATCTTTTTGCATATATTTTAAGTCATCTTTCATGCGGTGCGGGAATGAGCTAGGATATGTGATGGAAATAAAGATCGGAGGAACCGTTGCCTACTTATCATTACCGTTGCAAGCAATGTGGATATGATTTTTCGGAATATCAATCGTTTGAAGATGACCCAATTACAGTGTGTCCAAAATGCGGAAAACCAGAACTTCGTAAGGTGTTTTCTGCGCCACCAATCAATTTTAAAGGTAGCGGATTTTATCGCACTGATAAATAATTTTTCAAGCAGGTACAAACAATTTGTGGAAATGTGCATAAACAATTTCGCTTATTAGCAAATTTGTGGAAAAGTGCATAAAAATCGTCTGATTTACAATAGAAAATAACCTTTAACCACATTGACAAAAATATCTTGTAGAAGCATCACCTTTTATTAGATGATGCTTCTATGAGCATGATATCAATATTAAAAAACACATCTAGCACGCATGATACGCACGAGAATCAAGTGCCAGCCATGCTTTTAAAACGCAGGCAGAAAGCACTTTTGTTAAATGCACTTACCATATTTTTTATTAGCGTTGCAACACTTATTGCAATAAATATGATTACGAGCTGTCAAGAAACGCAAATCATACCTGTAGCAATTAGAGATATATCTAAAGGCACTCTTATTAAACAAGATGATTTGTCTTATGTTAACGTGCCCAAAAACAGTGTTTTTAATCATGTTATTAACAAAGATTTGATCAAAAATGCTATTATCGCAACCTGCAATATCAAATATGGTATGCCTATCTTTACTAGTCAGATTACGCAACAAGCAAAAATTCCACCAGGATTCACAACGATTTCAATAAAACTGGCAAGCAACAACCAAGATTTAAACATTGGAGAAAATATTTCGATAGCATTTAGCAAAGTTTCAAGAGGAGATCACAACGAGAATGACATTGTTCAAGAAAATAAAAACATTTCTTTTATCCACGATGTAATAGTAGTCAAAACAGGCAATTCATCTCAAAACGCGTTACTAGCCATGCCTGCAGAGTCTGCGTTACAGATAATAAATACACAATCTATTATTCCAAACCTTGCGGTTATTGCAATACGAGGATAAAACAGTTTTACCTACCACGTTCACTAAAAACTGCCCAATGAGGCGGAAGCTCTCCAAGAATACGATTATCGTCATCTTTAGAGCGCTGGTCTAAAGTCTGAAAATCCGAAGGCTCCAGCTTAACGCCATCAGCATCAAAAAGCTCAGAGCCTTTACGAACTACTCGATTATGCGTTCTAGAACATCTGCGATTGGGATTATAGTCACTCACCTATAGTCACTCACCTATCACGGCTCACTGATCTTCACCATAAAGCTCGCCTATTCTAGAAACAACCCGCTCAACCTCTTTTTCAGGATTTACGAATGCTCCAACGCTCCAAACATTCATAACAGACCAGCCAAGATACTCCAAATCTTGCGCAAACATGCGATGACGTTCACGCGTTGATTCTATATTCATGAATCTCATATCATCCGTTAAAACAGCAAGAGCAAAAGGCTTATCTGGCAAACCAACAACAAGAGGAATACTGTGTTCCTTATCAAATCCGTAATTCACCGCTACGCACAATCCGCGAGCGCGAATACGATCCGCCAAATCAGTAAACAAAACATTATTAAAACTGTCTACTGAAGAATCAAAAGCCTCCGCACGCGCATCTGCAGCTTCTGCCTTATTTTCTGCCTTATCTTGATCATATTCAGGTTTTGCTTCATCAAAATCAGTTGGATTTACTGGACTATCATCCAACTGCTCAGCCCAAATAAGCAATTCTTTAAGCAGCTTAGGACCATCCTGATGCAAACGTTCATCTTCCATATCACTAGATTTAAACGCGCAAACAATATCTAAATTTCTACGAGCTAATGCTAACGAATCAAGAAGTATGCCCTTACCGCCTTCTTCTTCCAAAACACCAAATTGTTGCAAAAGCCTACCGTGAGAAGTTTTTGCATAGCATAAGGAAAGAATAACATCCGTAGCGGCAGCACCAACAGACTCACTAGCATCTACAAGACGAACATGGCGAAGGAATCTATTCATATTTTCATCTTTAATAGCAAGAGCCTTAAGCTCCGCTCCTAAACGATTCCTAAACACACTCGTAAGAGTTACAACTGCAAGAACATAGCTGGAAGGAACTACCGTGAAAGTCGTAGCACGCTGTTTTATCAAGGAAACAACTTCGTCAATTTCCCTCTGACTACTCTCAATCAAACCAGTAGACATAACAGGAACACCAGAAGCCTCAACTTGGTGAAGCTTAACTTTACCTTGCATTTTATCTACAGGAACATCGTGACGAAGCGAACCATACCCATGATTTTCAAGGAAATTGGCAAGACGAAGAGAACGCCTAGTAGCACGAGATTTAACATGTACAGAAGGCAAAACACTAATCAAATCGTTAACACTCTGCGAACTTACCGTATTCTTATGAGCAATGACCACAACTTGGCGAGCACGAGCGAGAATGCTAAGAAGCTCAATATTGCTCAAATGCTCAACAGAATCAAGGATCACAATGTCTACAATCGGCTTAAATTCAGTCATCATAGTCAAAGTAGAAGGCATAGCAACCATAATTGGCTTAGCAGCAAGAAGAAGATCTGCATGAGAATTCATCAATTTGGTAAAAGTCACGCCAGAACTATTACTTGCCAGAGTTGTGTGAAGCTGATTAGCTTCCTGAGACCTAGAGAAAAGAAGTTCACACAAACGTTTTAAAGTCTCTTGTTGAACCATAGGCCCCACAGAGCGCACATGCTCAGTATCTACCTGAACAAAACGGTCAGAAGCATCTTGCATAGCCGAACCATCTTGGTTAGAAATAATCGCGGAAGAATTAACGATATCTTCAAAAACCGTAGTCCACCAAGCCAAGTGAAGCTCACCATCTAACGCAGAACCAGTAACATTACGCCTACGCAAATCGCAAACAAGGTCTTCTAAACCAACACCGCGTAAATCGCGCTCAATCACACACCTACCAGGTAAAGTATCTAAGGAAGCACGATCGTCATGTAAAGCCTGCAAACGCTCATCAAGTTTAGTAAACTCAACATTTTCAAGATCAGCACCCAAACGCGTGGTGGAAAGAACAGCATCAAGAGCTACAAGATTACGATCCAAAAGCTCCTGAGTACTAACAATCTCATCTAACTTAGGCGGTAACACAGGCCACCCTCCATGAGGAACAAAAGTACGCCACTGAGCAGCTTGCTGAGCAACAATCTTCAAAGCCTCATGAAGATCATCTACTTTAGCTCCTACACGCAAAAGACTACGAGCTTCTTTAATATGACGTCTACGCTCCCAGAAGCCCATTACTGTACCTTCACGCTTGCGAACAGCTTTAGGCTTACTTGCTTCAATCATCGCGCTAAGATCACGTTCAAAAATATCTGCTTGGAAAACATCTAAAACTCGGCGAAGATTCTTTAACACCGTAACCTGTCTACCCCATTCGCGTGCGGTAGCAGGAACAGGAAAACCGCAGTTTTGAACAGTTGATTTAACATGTTCGCGTGCTGCAGGAAGAAGCTTTAGTAGAACATCTACAACGCGCTGATATACAGCAACAGCCTCATTCTCATTGAACAAAGACGCGCCAAACCACGGGGTATCTTCAGGCTTTATCGTAAATTCTCCAAGCTCATCTGCTTGATGTAATTTTTGCGCCCATTCATCTAAATGACCAGAAAGCGATCTTGCAGCAGCAACATCTAGTCTTACATGAGTACAAGGATGAGTAGGCAACATTGCAATAGCAGCAAGATTTTGCATTGTCTGATACGCTGACACACCCCAACGCTCATCTACTCCGTGCAAGTCTCCCAAATAACGATTTAAGCGAGTTTTAACACCAACTAACTCGTCACAAACCTGCTCAAAACGGCTAGAAGCAACGCTTTGACGCGCCCCAACTGCAGCTATGAGCTGAGAATCCACATGTTTCGCAAGGTGAGAATCCGAAACGTCTAGCGCAAGCGAAGAAATCTCATTCGCACTAAGAGCATGACGGAATCGACGCTGTTGTTCCATAACATTTGGAACATATAAAATGGACTTTCCAGCAAGAACACAGCGTGAAGAAATCGCAGCCGCGATAGAAGCAGAATCAGATCCAGCATCCACGTCTAAAGCCAGAGAAACGCCATTAGCAGCTAAACCAGATGCATAACGTACAACATTATCTACATCACCGACTTCATATTCACAATGAGGGTCTACATCTAGAGGAGAATACTCTTGCCTATCATTTGCCGCCAACTCTTTAAGCGCACGCTCATCGCCAGCAACCGCATCAATCATAGTGTTTCCAACATTCCCAACTTTAAGCGCCTGCAAAATCTGAGCGCTTTCAGCCAAAAATCTGGATCCCGAATCAGTAAAACATCCAAGAACAATATCTCGTTCAATATCAAAATCTGGGAACACGCTGCGAGCAGATGCACAAATTGCATCAAAAACAGCTGACGTTTCTGGTGTTCCGCTTTCATAGTTTGCGCCGTCAAAAAGCGCATCTTCACTAAGATTCACGCCTCTCTCTTGCAATCTAAGAACAAGAGCATGGTTTAAGCGCACATTGCCAGAAAAGTAGATTGTTGCGTATGTTTCATCCTTGCCAGAGTCTCGAATAACTCGCACTGGGTATGTTAAAACTGGCACATGATTACCGCTCCACGATGCCACTCCAACAACAAGCGAAAGCTCCGAAACACCATTTTCGTGCGCCTTATTATCTCTATCTTCAAAAACCCTGTCTAGTCTGCGCCCTGCCGCGCGCAACATTCCAGAATCGCGGAATAACGCCTGAAGAGTTACTTTTCCACTCGCAAAAAGTTGCGCTATCCCAGATGGGTGAGCATGCGTTAATTCTAATTGTGCGGAAAGTTTTGTTATGTCTTCAAGCGGCGAAGGCGCAAGCTGTGACTTGTATTGTTCGCGCCAAGAGTTTATTCGCCTTAACTTTTCATCTCGCGAAGCTGTAGCCTGCGCACTTTCATGCTTTATTTGCGCATTCTGCTCGTAAGCTTCTTGATAATTTTGTTCACTCGCATTATGCGCTTGATTTACTTGGCTTATAAAATCATTCTGTTCGCCGCTCATACTACTAAACTCCCCTGTTTATAAACCTACTGCGTTGCGGTAAGCGTTATACCCGCTATTTTGCGCTAAAGCTTCATCTACGTCTGCATTGCCTTGAGCTGAAAGCCAAGCGTATAAATCGTCATAAAGACCTGTATTCATGGCTAAAAATGGAAGTAATTCTTGATATTTTGCTATCTCAAACTGTTTAGAGAAATCAGTGGTTTTCTGAGCTTCTTCCGAAGTGAATCCACCTGCTTGTACAATTTCTTTATGCGCGTTGAATTCTCCATTTGACACTTTTTCGAACACAGACCCTGGTTCAAAAGCTGGAGTGTATTGCGAATCTTCTTGAATATTGACTGAATTGGATCGAATGAATTGTTCATGATTTAGTTGAATTTGAGGTTCATCTTGCAATGAATCGTCGGTTGCTGGCGACTCATCTTCTGTTCCATCTTGTAATTCATTCTCATCTTGATAATTGATTTGAATTTCTGCTATCTCCTCTTGTTCAGTATTCTGATCTTGCGTTGTGTGATCCTCGTTTTCAACATCTACATTTTGTGAGTACTGAATTTTAGAATCGTCTTGAACATCGTGAGAATCAAAAGAATCATTTGCAACAACACTGTTATCCACAATATTATCTGGATTTACAGTTTCATCACTATTAGTTTTGTCACTACTAGCTTGTGCTGCATTAGCTTGTGCTGCATTAACTTGTGATGCATTAGCTTGTGCTGCATCATCAAAAAGATTACGAGGTTCTGCAGCAGACTCAAAATCTTCACGCACAACAGGAAGAACAACCTGATTAGCAATCACGGGATCGCTTTGTTTTACAGGATTTACTGAAATATCAGCCTTGCTTGCACTATAAACATCATCAGCTTTACCGGCAGCATTTAATTTGGACTGATTATCCCACACTAAATTAGGGTGTGAAACAGATTGTGCACGGAAAACGCCTGTTGGCTCTCCAGCACGAATATCAAGAATATCATCGACCGACAAATCCGAAGCATCTGGCTCTTTAATGGAACCGTCAGCAGCATAAGAGAACAAGTCGCGTACAGGCTCCGCACTATTTTCAGCCAAAGGAACTGGCTCTTCTATACGCACAAAGTCAATTGGCACATCTCCAAATTGCATGCGAACAATGCTATCTGGCATATGAAAATCAACATCTGGATCTAGTCGCAGCAAATCTCCGCTTTCGTTTACAAGATAAGTTCCGTTTGTAGAATGCAAATCTCGAATAGTCGCCACGCCACTTGTGTCTACTATAAGAAGCGCATGCCTTTTAGACATTGAGCGCTTATTGTCTACAATGTCTACACGCATAAAACCGTCTTCGCGCAAAGGTCGTATAGGCTTTCTGCCGATCTCCACAGACTGACCCGCTCCAACGCGCGCCTGCTCGACACCACCTACTGTAATCATCCAACGCTGCAAGGTTTGTCGACTTCCCACGGAACCTGCTCCCTTCAAAAAACACACTACATACTATTGTGTCATGCTTTGTGTATATTGCGCGAATCGACAACTCCGAGCTGCATAATGCGCGAGATCACCTCGATTCGCTGAGTCTATTAGAGCAGAAGCAATAGCTTGCGTTATATTTGTAGCTCACATGATGCGTTTGTAACGTTTTTACCGCAAAAAACGTTACAAACATCTCATCAATGATACAAATGTAACGAAAATCAGCCAAAAAACGTTACAAATGCCTCACACGCGATACAAATATAAGAAACAAGAAAAGTACGAGCAATGTAAGCTATATCTTTTATCTTTGAAATACAAAAAAGCCCTCGTAAAATACGAGGGTTATTCGCTGGGGTACCTGGACTCGAACCAAGAATGGATGAACCAGAATCACCTGTGTTGCCAATTACACCATACCCCAATTGGCAGGCTTCGCGGCTCTTGGAACCGTTCCGTCTTTGTACCCCCGACCGGATTTGAACCGGTGTTGGCGCCGTGAGAGGGCGTAGTCCTAGGCCGCTAGACGACGGGGGCTTCATTTATCTGCTACGCCTCTAGACGCAACAAATGTCGACTTTACAACATAACAGCTCAATACGCAACCGCGGCGTGTCGAAAATACGCTAAAACTCCTAAAAACACAAAAAGCGGAAATGCAGAATTACACTACATTCCCGCTTTATACAAAATCTACTTAAGATTTAAAAGCTATTTGCGATTTACAAATGCTCACGCAATCCAGCCAAACGCGCCAAAGTCACGTCTTTACCAACAATTTCCATGGACTCAAACAATGGCGGAGAAACGCGACGACCAGAAAGAGCCACTCGCACAGGGCCAAATGCCAATCGCGGCTTGTATCCAGCTTCTTCAACAAGCTTCTTGTTCAAAAGCTCGTGCAAAGAATCCGTATGCCAATCAGAAGCATCAACACTTTGCAAAGCAGCGAGCGCAGCATCTAGCACATCACCAGCAGATTCCTTAAGCTGCTTACGCGCATCGTCATCTGGCTCAATATAGCCATCTTCGCTCAACAAACTGCCAACCATTCCAGCAACTTCACCAAGCAAACGCACTCGAGGCTGAACAAGAGGAGCAGCAGCGGTGAGCACTTCACGCTCACGGTCAGTTAAGGCATCCCAATTGTCCGCGCTAACTACGCCATACTTATGCAAATAAGGCACAGAGCGATTTAAGAAGTCTTGCGAATCAAGCATGCGAATATGCTCAGCGTTAATGGAAATTGCTTTATCCAAGTCAAAGTGTGCAGGGTTTGCCTTAACGTCTCGCACATCAAACTTTTCAATCATCTCGTCCATAGTGAACACGTCGCGATCAGGCGCAATAGACCATCCAAGCAAAGCCAAGTAGTTCAGCAAGCCTTCTGGAATAAAGCCGTTATCTCTATGCAAGAACAAGTTGGACTCAGGGTCTCTCTTAGAAAGCTTCTTCTTGCCTTCGCCCATAACGTAAGGCATGTGGCCGTAAAGCGGAGTTTCCTTCGCAATACCCATTTCCATAAGATAACGGTAAAGCACAATCTGACGAGGTGTGGAGCTAAGAATATCCTCACCGCGCAAAACAACGTTCACATCCATTAACGCGTCATCAACAGGGTTCGTAAGCGTGTAAAGCGGATCACCATTCGGGCGCACAATCACATAATCTGGAACAGACCCAGCTTTAAAGGTGATTTCGCCACGAATTAAATCGTTAAAAGTAATGTCTTCATTTGGCATCTTCAAGCGAAGTGCAGGCTTGCGACCTTCATCGCGGAAAGCTTGCTTCTGCTCCTCAGTAAGGTTGCGATCATAACCATCGTAACCAAACTCAGCTGGGCGCCCTGCAGCAATATTGCGCTCTTTAATCTCTTCTGGAGTAGAGAAGGACTCGTAAGCGTATCCTGCATCAAAAAGCTTTTTCGCTACATCCTTATAAATTTCCATACGCTGAGACTGGCGGTAAGGGCCATTTTCTCCGCCAACATCAATGCCTTCGTCCCAATCAATATTGAGCCAACGAAGAGCCTCAATAATCTGCTGGTAGCTTTCCTCGCTATCTCGCTCATTATCTGTATCTTCAATGCGGAAAAGCAATTTACCATGCGTGTGGCGAGCTTCCGCCCAGTTAAACAGCGCTGTACGAACCATGCCAACGTGAGGCGTGCCGGTTGGCGAAGGGCAAAAACGCACACGAACATTCTTTGGAAGTTCAGGCTTTGTGGATTTTGTTGCATTATTAGCAACTTCTTGAGTTTCCTCTGTATCAGTCATAGGTTCCATTGTGCCGCGCGTTACGGACGTGCCTATCTAGTCAAGCGCTTGCGTTGATTCCTTATTACCTTCCACATGCGCAAACTTTGCAGCAAGAGCCTCGCGAGACTTTCTATCGTCTTCTTCTTTTGCAAGCTTCTTAGCCTCTTCTGGATCCCAAAGTACGTCTTCCTTATGCTTTAACCATTCGCGCTCAAGCAATGGGGCTGCAATTTCAAGTAGCGTGCTCATACTATTTTCGCCAGTTTCGCCATCATCGCCACTTTTTACGCAATCAACAATCGCACGCCACTGATTATCCTTAAACATCATTCGCGGAACTCCCGCGCACTCACACACTTCGTTAATATATAGGAATATAGGCAAAGTTTCGTAAATGTTGCTTGTTTTTTCAATAAGACTTTTAAGAATAGACAGTATTGCTGTAATTTTTTGCGATTCTACAGAATTAAGTCCGCAAAAATCACACTCTTGTTTTGCGCATCTAAACGCATCTTGCAAGCTATCAACACTCCAATTACCTGCAACGCTTAAAGAATCCGCAGCACCGTTGATTGCGTTAACATCATTAGAAAGATTTGATTCAAGCTTGTTAAAAATAGCGCTAACATCATTCGTGTTATTTTCTAGCTCTTCTTGCGCTTCGCTGTAGTCTGGTTCGTAGCATAAATCCATATCATCGTAAGCGTTTGCAGCAGCCAAAAGAGCGTCAACTATCTCTTGAGGGCGTCCTGGAATTTCGTCTGCACCTTCATACACAAACTCTGCATCTGGAACAGTAACGTCTAAATCTGTAATAATTCGAGCAATAGTGCGAATTGCCCTAACCTCAAGATTTTCAGCATATTTTGCGTCATTATCTAAATGGCGAGCTTCGCTTAAAGGCCACAATTTAGTTAAATCCGCGGCCGACTTTGCAGCAGACTCAAGCAGACTCAAAGCCTGTGAATCCAGCTTTTCTACAGAATCACCCATAATAACGCTCCTTCGCATTAGCTGTAAAAAACAGTTTCTACGCATCTTTTATGCATATTTTAAAGTCTATTGCTTATTATTCCACACGTTCTATTGCACACGCGCCGCAGGATCCACATATGTGATGGAAAGCACATTCATATTTGCGCAATCGTACGTAATCGAAGTAATCGATGCTAAGGCCGTTTTACGCAAAAGCATATTGTGCTCAGCGTGACCTGTTTCTAGCAAATGACGGTAAGACCATATTGGCGATTCGTGCGTTACAGCTACGATTTGCTCTCCTGGGTGATTTTTCACTTGTTCGCACGCAAAATCGCCAACGCGCGCAGCAATACTCTTGTAGGATTCTCCCCAACTTGGCTTCCACAAGTTAGATACAAGTTTCCAATTGTTGTTTTTCCACAAAGCGCCTTCGCCGTAGCCGATTCTTTTCCCTCGAAAATTGTTTTCTGCTTCGATTAGACGATTGTCTAAAATAATCGGGCCAATTTGCAAAGCGCTTGCGATTTGTTGCGCTGTTTCTTGCGTGCGCTCCAAAGGAGACGAGTAAATCGCACTAATTCCGCGCATTTGTGGAACAGTCGCAATGTATTTTGCTGTAGCGCAAGCCATTTTTAAGCCGCGATTAGATAAGTGAAATCCTGGGAGCCTCTCGTAAAGCACGTGATTTGGATTTTCCACTTCCCCGTGGCGCACAAAATGAATAGTCGTAGCTGGCATATTTTCTAAACCTACTTCCAAACCTACTTCCACCCTTTTGGAGTGTGACTTAACGACCATTCACCTAACTTGTGAGCAAAAGTATTGTCTTTAGCGGCATCATAATCAGGTTTTTGCGACTTTGTGTCGTCTAAAAGCCATTTTCTAATAACAAAATTCCACACAGCTACAACAACTGTTGCAATAAGCTTGCCAATGTTTGTGCGAAGCATGTAAATCGCAGTACCACGCAAAGTTTGTGCCATTCCAAGCGTGCTAAGCCAAATAATCGCATCGTTAATAAGCAAACCAATAACTGCAGAAATAATAAAAATCAGCAATTCCATCCAACGAGCCATGTCTTCGCGGTGCTTAAACACGTACTTCATGCTGGCAATATAGTTAAAAATAAGTGAGATTATAAAAGATATTGTTCCAGCAACAACGTTATTAAGATGCACAAGAAGAAGCAGGTTTAGCAATACTACGTCAATAATCAGCGCAATAATGCCTACGATTCCAAACTTAACAACCTGTTCAATAAGTTTTTTCATACATTCAATTAAACACGCGGAGGCTAACAATTCACTATAATTATTGCGTAACGCAGGTTTATTATTGCGTAACATAAGTTGCGCAGCACAAGTTTATAAACTTAAAAAATTCATAAAACTTAGCAAAGGAGCGATTATGCCAGTTATTCACACTCATGTTTCTGTAAGCACTACACCTGCTCAGCGCGATGCCTTAAAAGCAGCATACGGCAAAGCGATTAGCGCAGTTCCAGGCAAAAGTGAGCATTGGCTTATGTGCCCGTTTGAAGACAATATGCCAATTTATTTTGCAGGAGACAATTCTAAGCCTGCAGCTTACGTTGAAGTGAACGTTTTTGGCTCTAGCGTGCCAGGATCTGCTTGGGAAAAGTTGACAGAGCAGATTATGGCAGCTTTGAATCGCGAGCTTGGCGTACCACAAGATCGCACTTACATTCGTTACACTGCAACAACTGACTGGGGCTGGAACGGCGGCAACTTCTAGTTTAAATCGCAAATAATCGCGTCAAAAACCTAACCAAAAAGCCTACCTGTTTATTTCGGTAGGCTTTTGCTTTACAAACAAATATTACTTTGCAAAATCTGTGCTTGTGTTAATTAAAATTTTTGCGATAGCGGCACCCAGTTCTCATCAAAATTTGCGAGGCATTGGACTGCAAACTGGAAGATATCATGGAAAACGTAGAAGAATAAGGAGATTTTAAATGATTATTAGAACATATGGTTGGATTATTGAAAATCTGTATCGCTTTAAACTGCAATATTAGTGACATTATGGAAATACAAAAAGAAATGAGGTAAAAAAAATTATGGCAAAAACATTTGGTTCCGAAGAACATAAAATATTATCACTGTTTAGCGCTGACTCAACATTTTGTTATGAAGGAGAATTCTTTAAAGTAAATAATTCTGGAAAGCCAACCTGCAAAAAAGGTGAACCTAAAACTGATATATATGTAGAAGCTGTTAATAGTAACAACTGTGTTAAAGAGTTTAAAATCTCTTTTAAGCAAGAAAATGCTGAATTTCTTGAAAATAAAACCAATGCTGAGCGAGCAGAACAGTTATTCGGATCTAACTGGCAAGAGATTATTATCAGCGCTGTGACTAAATTACAGAATGATTTTCAAAAAAGACCACTAATATACAAGAGTAAATTAGGTCGCACAGATAAAGGTGCTATCACACTTGGTTGGAAATTTGAATTATTAAATGTTAAAAGCGGTCAGTTAAGTGAAAAAATAGATCTTACTAGGCAGCAAGTCATTGATGTCTATGCGGGTACAAACCTATCTGAGGATAAACGAAATGCGTATGTTAAGGACGTTATTATAAAAGACAGTGGAGTTGCAAACTTTATACTAGTTGAAAAAGATAATATAGACACAACTCAAGACGCTGTTAATTCGTTAATTGCCATTGATGATTACGTTGATCAGAATCCAAATGTGTATTTTGCTTGTAAAGCGTTAAATTATCGTTCACTTAAAAATAAATATGATGGTGACAGACCTTTGGCTGTTTATGTAAATTGGTTCGTAACTAATGGAAAATTGGATTATGAATTAGTATTTGATAAACCCCTTTTGGAAGGGGGAGATGCTGTATATGAACGATTAAAATCAGCTTTAGATTTATTAGGCATTTCCAATACTAATGATTTAAGTCTTGAATTAATAATGCATACTGAATCTGTGAACATATAGGCATAGATGAGTGGTGGAAGCTTTAAACTCAGCTCCCACCACTTATCTGAATTATGATAGAACTTTTTTAATTGCAGTAGCTATTTCAAATGCTAGATTTACTGGTACTGCATTCCCAATCATTTTATAACCCGTATCTAAGCTATCGTATATGAACTTAAAATTATCTGGAAATCCTTGTATTCTGGCTATTTCTCTTATAGTCATTCGACGATATAGAGATTCTTTCCCTTTTACAAATCTGCAGTCATTCATCCCAAATTTAATCATCTTGGGAGCCTGAGGATGAAGCTGGCATTGTCTTCCAGAAGCTTGCACTGTAAATCCTTGTTCATTCCAAGAACGAACTCTATTCCTACTCATAAATATAGAGGAAAACGCTCCGATAAAATACTCATTGTTATTTATAGCAACTGGATTATGATGATTTCGCTCTCTCGCAGGAATGGCCGTATCTTGCAAATCCCAAATGACATCTTTTAAGGTAAGTTTCTTCTCATCGTCCTCTGTAGATCCTTTTGGAAAAGAAAATTTTATATTTAAATCTTTTCTAAAGCCTATATAGAACACACGTTTTCTATCTTGTGCAACTCCATAGTCTTTAGCATTTACGAGTGTAAGATTCACATCATAGCCAGCGTCATTAAAAAGATGCAGAATATTTTGAACCGCGCTGGAATGCCTATTGGCTAACATGCCGCTCACATTTTCTGCCAAAAAGAATTTAGGTTTAAAATCTTTTAATATACGAATATAGTCAAAGAAAAGTTTCCCTCTGTCATCATCTATGCCTCTCAAAGAACCGGCTTCTGACCAAGATTGACATGGCGGTCCACCAATAATTCCATCCAAGTTTCCAGACAGATATTCAGAGATATCATTTTTTGATACTTTTCTAACATCACCCTCGATTAAATGTGTTTTCGGATGATTAATCTTGAAAGTATCCCATATAGTCTTGTCAAACTCATTAGCCACTGGTATTTCAAAACCAGCTTTTTCAAACCCTAAATCTAATCCACCACACCCACTAAATAAGCTTAATACCTTCATTTACTTTCCTCCACATGAATGATATCTACATCGAAAGCAATTCCCCTTTTCTTGCAAAAATCTTTTATGTTAGATAGTGCTTTATAGTTTGGTATAGCTTTGCCATTTTCCCATCTATTAACTGTACAAAAGGAAACATTTATCTGCTTAGCAAAGTCTTGTTGACTTAGAAGACTTTGCAATCTAATTTGTTTTATTTTATTTCTCACATCCATAAAAACCTCCTTAATTTATATACTTATTATAGCGTTAATATAGCTTTTAATCAAGTTTGCATTAATCAAATCCAAGGTTTTAACTAAGAGTTTTCCAGGTACCTGCAATATGCCCCTTAAACTTACTCCCATAAATTACTTCATCAATTCTCTCTTTACCAACTGTCGATAACCACATTTTGAATGGTTCAGATTTAGGAGATGGTATTGATTGAACAATGAGCAAAATCCCTTGCATATCAGCGGAGTCTGTCTCATATTTTTTCCCGTCAGACGATGCAAGTTTCAGTTGTCGACAAAATGTCGACAACTCACTTTTTTCTTCCTAACTCATGCGCTTTTTTAGACGATACCAATAGTCTCTAGGATTCTTACTATCTGTCAAAACTGCAACCACATCCACTACCGAAAAAATACCATTCTTCTTTTTCGTTATTCCAAGCGGAACGTACTTGCTTACCCTCAAATAATTTAATTTCATTATTCACGTTATTTTCTCCATCTTCTACCATAATTAATCAGCCTCCTTTAGCTCATACCCAGCAATAATTACGTACAACAAAATTTTTGTATTACAAATATTGATTCTTGTTTTTTACAAAATAAAACATTACGTAAAACGTAAATCGCCCTAACATCTTCACTACACTGTGGTTCAATAATATCGTTTTATTGCTAAAAATAACATGATTTTCTTAAAAGAAAGACAAAAAGAAAATCGCCATATCGCAGCTCATATGAGCATTAATATGGCGATTATTTATTATTACAACTATCTATACAAATAGTTGTGAATTAGTCACTAAGATTGATTGCCAAAATTAGGCTCGTCAACAGTAGACTTAGCAGATACAGCGAACGCATCCGACTCGTCAAAATCAGCATCGCTTGAAGAATAATCATCGCTATTAGCAACGCTGCCTTCAAGATCTGGGCCAGCAGCTACGCGAGCCACTTCTTCCATACCTTTGTTGTCACATAAAACCATACGAACATAGCCAACAACAAATCCAACAGCAGCAGGGCAAACCCAAGCCATTCCAAATTCCGAGAACGGCAACCAGTTTTGAGCAACCAACAACATATCGTTCATATGCAATGCGTTGCGCAAAGCGGATGGCAAACTATTTAAAAAGTCAAATACAGCTGCAACACCAGTAAAACCAAGTGTCCAAGCGTACACAACTTTGGAATTTCCAAAAAGTCGACCACACAAAGCCAAAAGAATCAGCACGATTGACAGCGGATACAAGAACATTAATACTGGAACCGCATATTCGATGATTGCGCTCAAACCAAAGTTTGCAAGGCCAAACGAAACAAGCGTAATCAATACAGACCAAACACGATAGCTAGGACCTTTAGGGAATAGCTTAGAGAAAGTTTCCGAACAGCTTACGATTAAGCCAACTGCCGTCTTTAAGCATGCAAGAGTTACAGTTGCAGCAAGCACGAATAAGCCAACGTTTCCAAGATGATAGCGTGCAACTTGCGCCAAAGTCACGCCACCATTTTCCGCAGGTGGGAACAGCGCGCGGCTACGCACACCAACAACAACAATCGCAACGTAAATCAACGCCATAAGCAAGCAGCTAAAGAATCCAGAGCGGGCAGTATTAACTGCCACATCTTTAGGATCTTTTACACCAAACTGACGAATGGTGCTAACAACAACAATTCCAAATGCCAAGCTAGCTAAAGCATCCATTGTGTTGTAGCCATCTAAGAATCCTGTAAAGAATGACTTATTAACATAATTTCCTATAGGAGCAGCATCCGAAGAAGCACCGCTTATAGGAGAAAATAGTGCAGTAAATACCAAAACAGCTAGGAACACAAGGAAGATTGGCGTAAGAACTTTACCAACCCACGTAAGTATGCCGCTTGGTTTCATAGCAAAGAAGAATGCGAGCGCAAAGAACACTACAGAGAACAAGAACAAGTATAGTTGTCCGTTTCCGTCTTGCGGAATAATTCGCTCCAATCCAACAGTGTATGAAGTTGTTGCACAGCGCGGAATTGCGAAGAACGGGCCGATTGTTAAATAAAGAACGCATGTAAAGAACATGCCGTATTTTTTGCTAGCTTTGCTAGAAAGCTCAAAAAGACCGTTTGCGCGACTCATTGCAAGAGCCGTAACGCCCAACAATGGCAAACCAACGCCAGTAACAATAAAACCGATTGCTGCAGGCGCAGAATTGTTTCCTGCGTTAGCACCAAGGAATACTGGGAAAATAAGGTTTCCAGCGCCAAAGAACATGCCGAACAACATGACCGCCACGTATGCGGATTCAATAATTGTCAAGTTCCTTTTTTTCGGGGCACTGTCTGTGCTGACACTTTGTGTTGTGACGCTCATGCTACACCTCCTATATGGTGAAAAATTGTTTAAGCATATTATTTAACGCATTGAATAACAAAACTGAAACCGAAAAATAATATTAGGGGGTATACTAATCAATCGCATGTACTTAATCGACAAAAATTTGCAATTTCGCGCGTGTCTACTAGTCAAAAATAAAAGGACGCTAGCGTAAAAACTAACGTCCTAAATAAAAAAGCAAATGCACTAAATCACATCTTGTCTGGAGCAGAAACTCCAAGCAAATCAAGTCCAGATGCAATAACTGTGCGAACAGCCTCGTTAAGCTTTAAGCGAGCTGCAGCGCGTGCTGGCTCTGGGCACTTTGCAATGCGCTGAGCTTCGCGCTCTGCTTCTGGCAAACGATTTTCTGGGTCGCTCAACTCCATTGGCACTACGCGCTCAAGGTTGTACCACTTGTGGTAGCTTGCTGCCAAATCTTCAAGATAATGCGCAACTCTGTGTGGAGCACGCAAATCGCCAGCTTGTGCAAGAGCTGCAGGCCATTGTGCCAAAGCAGCCAGCACTTCGCCGTCAGCCTCGGTATTAAGCAAGCTTAAATCGGCTCCATCTGCACTGATTCCAGCATCCGCAGCGTTACGAGCCACATTGCAGCTGCGTGCGTGAGCGTATTGCACGTAATACACAGGATTATCGTTGCTGTGGGAAGCAAGCAAATCCAAATCAATATCAACGCTTGTATTGTAATCTGTGCGAGCAAGCGAGTAGCGAGAAGCATCAACACCAATTGCATCAACTAAATCGTCAATCGTAATAACGTTTCCAGCACGCTTACTCATGCGCACAGGCTTACCATCTTTCATAACGTTTACCATCTGACCAATAAGAATCTGCATGTTTTCGCCTGGCTCATCCCCAAAAGCCGCGCACATTGCCATCATTCTGCCAATATAGCCGTGATGATCCGCGCCAAGCATGTAGATTGCTACGTCCGCAGGATTCTGTTCGCGATGACGCTTGTTGCGATAGTACGCAATATCTGCAGCAAAATAGGCGTAATTGCCGTCAGACTTAATAATTACGCGATCCTTGTCGTCGCCATGCTTAGTAGATTCAAACCAAGTTGCGCCATCTTTTTCAAAAATGTCTCCACGCTCACGCAAATCTGCAATAGCGCGCTCAACTTCGCCATCCTCGTACAAGCTGTTTTCGTGTAACCACACGTCGAAGCCAACGCGAAAATCGCGCATTGACTTACGAATTTCAGCAAACATCATTGGCACTGCGCGCTTGCGGAACTCTTCACGCTGCTCAGAGTCGCCCTCGCCAAGCGGCAAACCTTCCTCGTCTTTACCAAGATCAATTCGAGGTAAGGAAAGAACATCAACGCCGTCTGCTTGCGCTTCTTTTATAACAGCATCCGCGATTTCGTTAATATACGCGCCTTTGTATCCGTCTGCAGGCGTTTCTTCGCCGTGAGCTGCAGCAACTAAAGACTTAGCAAAACGGTTAATTTGCTCGCCGTGATCGTTGAAATAGTATTCGCGCACAACTTTTGCGCCGTTCGCTTCCAAAACTCGAGCCATAGAATCACCAACTGCCGCCCAGCGAGTGCCACCAATATGAATTGGGCCAGTTGGGTTTGCGGAAACAAACTCAAGGTTTAGGGTTTTTCCGCCCAAGTGCTCATTCTTACCAAAATCCGCGCCCTGCTTTAATACTTCGTCAACAACAGCCGCTGCAGACGCAGAATCAAGCGTTATATTAATAAAGCCAGGGCCTGCCACTTCTACGCGCGCAATACCTTGCGCTTCTTGCAAACGCTCGGCAAAAAGTTCGGCTAAATCATGAGGCTTCATACCAGCTTTTTTAGCGAGTTGCATAGCAACATTCGTGGCCCAATCGCCGTGTGCGCGATCTTTTGGCCTCATAACTGCGAGTTTTTCGGCAGCTGGAATCAAATCTTCTGTTAGATTGCCAGCTTTACCACTTGCTACTAAATCTTTCGCGATTTTTTCAATTAATTCACTTAAGCTTTCTGGATTCATGGTTTACAGTCTAGCGTTACCGCGCGATGCTTAGTATTTACAATACACAAAAAGCGCTGGAGTCAAAGATTAACTTACAGCGCTTTTGTTTTGCAATTAATCGCGAAGCAGCTTACGATTAGTTACTTCGCGATTAATCATTTTCGCTTACTTGCGATTACTGGCGATTACTTCTTTTTTGCAGGAGCTTCACCGAGTTCGCTTTGAGCAACAGAAACGTTTACATTAGTTGCATCAGAATCTGCATCTGCAGACGAAGAATCCGCCGCCGAATCGCCAGCATCCGCAGCCTTAACAGCGTTAAGCTTTACTTCT
The DNA here is from genome assembly GCF_001042655.1 of Gardnerella vaginalis ATCC 14018 = JCM 11026. Classification (NCBI taxonomy): domain Bacteria; kingdom Bacillati; phylum Actinomycetota; class Actinomycetes; order Bifidobacteriales; family Bifidobacteriaceae; genus Gardnerella; species Gardnerella vaginalis. The sequence continues at coordinate 1,476,706 of NZ_AP012332.1, forward strand.
CCAGTAACGCGTCCCGCTTCCGCAACGTCTCCCAAAGTCTCCTCAACAGCCTTATAAGCATTTTCTGCTACGTTCAAAGTCACTTGCAAAATAGGAGTCTTCATAGAAACCTTTGCTTCAGACTTAATCTTTCGCAAAGTAGCCAAAGCCTCGCCCGCGTAAGCTAAAGTGTCTGCAGAAACACCGTTTGCAGCAGCCTCATATGCCTTAGCACATGGCCAGCTAGCGCGATGCACAGAGCCTTCGCCGTCATGCATCCAACTCCACACTTCTTCCGTAGCATAAGGCAAGTAAGGAGCAAGCAGGCGAGCCAAAGCGTCGAGCGCAAGACCAAGAGTTGTGCGAGCAGACTTTACAGCAGCTTCACTTGGAGTGCGTCCAGTGGACTCTGCAGTACCATAAGCACGATTCTTTGCAAGCTCAATGTAATCGTCACAGAACTCCCAGAAGAATGTTTCGATTGCTTCCAAAGCCTTGGAATGCTCGTAAGATTCAAGCGCATCAGTTGCGGTACGAATAACGGATGCAAGCTTTGCCATAACAGAGCGATCCAAAACTTCCGTAACGTTCGCAAAATCCCAATCCGCACTAGCAGACTCAAGAACTTGATGTTCATCGTTTTCTCGGCCAATCGCGAGCGCAAACTTAGTAGCGTTTAAAAGTTTAATCGCAAGGCGGCGGCCAATCTTCATCTGGCCTTCGTCGTAAGTTGCATCCAAGCCGAGTTTTGCTGAAGTTGCCCAGTAGCGCACAGCATCCGCACCAAACTCTTCGATCGGCTTATTTGGTACAACCACGTTTCCCTTAGATTTAGACATCTTCTTGTGGTCTGGGTCCAAGATCCAGCCAGAAAGCGCAGCATGCTTCCAAGGCAAGCAGCCGTTTTCGAGATGCGCGCGATCAACCGTGCTAAACAACCATGTACGAATAATATCCTGGCCTTGTGGACGCAAATCCATTGGGAAAGTAGCCTTAAACAAAGCCTGATTTTCCTCGCCTGGCTCTTCCCAACGAGTCACAATTTGTGGAGTTAAGGAAGATGTAGCCCAAGTGTCCATAATGTCTTGCTCAGCAGTAAAGCCGTTTGGCTGATCTCGCTGAGATTCATCGAAGCCTTCTGGAACGTCAATAGTTGGGTCGATTGGCAAACGATCTTCGCTAGGCGTCAAAGGATGCTCGTAATCCACTTCACCATTTTCATTTACTGGGTACCAAAGTGGGAATGGCACGCCGAAGAAGCGCTGGCGAGAAATAAGCCAGTCACCATTCAAGCCGTGAACCCAATTCTCGTAGCGCACGCGCATAAAGTCTGGGTGGAAGTTAAGTTCCTTACCGCGCTCAATAAGCTCAGCATTCAGCTTCTCATCTGTGCCGCCGTTCTTTAAGTACCATTGGCGAGAAGTGACGATTTCCAAAGGCTTATCGCCCTTTTCGTAGAAGTTCGTCATACGCTTTGTTGGCTTTGGTTCGCCTTCCATGTCTCCAGCTGCTTGCAAAGCTTCAACAACTTCCTTGCGAGCGGAGAACGTGGTTTTGCCGGCAATTTTCTCGAACATTTCGCGGCCAGACTCGTCCGTAATCCAATCAGGAGTCGTCATTACAATGCGGCCGTTACGCTGAATAATTGGTCGAGTTGGCAAACTCAAGTCGCGCCACCACTCAACGTCAGTTACGTCACCGAAAGTGCAGCACATTGCAATGCCAGCGCCCTTGTCCATTTGAGCTGCAGGATGCGCCAAAATCGGGACCTTCACCTTAAACAGCGGTGAGTAAACTTCCTGACCAAAGTACTTCTTGTAACGCTCGTCGTCTGGATGCGCGATCAAAGAAGTGCATGCAGCAAGCAATTCTGGGCGCGTAGTTTCAATATAAATTGGCGTACCATCTTCAAAGCGGAACGCAATCTTATGGTAGAAGCCAGGATATTCGCGCGCTTCAAGCTCAGCCTGCGCAACTGCAGTCTGGAATGTAACATCCCACAAGCCTGGAGCGTCTTTCTGATAAGCCTCTCCACGAGCAAGATTGCGCAAGAATGCTTTTTGTGCAACTCGGCGAGGCTGCTCGCCAATAGTGTGATAAGTTTGCGACCAATCAACAGAAAGACCAAGCCTACGCCACAAAGCTTCAAAAAGCTTCTCATCTTGAGAAGTCAAGCGCTCACAAAGCTCAATAAAGTTCTGTCTGCTTACAGGAACCTGATCCTTAGCTTCAATCTTCTTGCCTTCAGTGCCTTCAAAAGGCGGCTTAAAATCAGGGTCATACTTCAACGAAGTATCCACTCGCACACCGTAATAATTCTGCACGCGGCGTTCTGTTGGCAAGCCGTTATCATCCCAACCCATTGGGTAGAACACGTCAAAACCTTGCATACGCTTATATCGCGCAATCACATCAGTATGCGTGTAAGAGAATACGTGACCAACGTGCAAGTGACCACTAACTGTTGGAGGTGGAGTATCGATAGAATATACTGCCTTACGGTCGCGAGAATTATGGAATGCGTAAGTCTTAGCTTCGTCCCAATTACTACGCCACTTGTCTTCAAGACCATCAACGCCAACTTTGTTAAGAAGAGGCGTTAAATGTGCGTGTTTTACTGTGTTATTATCCTGTTCGCTCATGAACTGAATATTAGAAACTCAGCGCGACAACGTCAATATTTTTACAAATATTTGCAAAAATTATTCAAATCAACGGTTGCTTGCGACTAATCCCAAACCACACGCACTTATATTCCTTAAATAATCCTGGATTTATTTTACGTTTACATCGTGCAATGGTAAAAGTTGATCAGTCATGTTTGTAGGATATCCGCTAACATTAGATTTAGCTACCACAATGCTCTTTCGCGCATACATCCAGTCAGAAACAGCGTAATTATTCAACTCTCTAGCATACTGTTTGATATTTGACTCATATCCTTCTGCATTTGTTGATTTCATTGCCTGTGCAAAATATTTCTGAGACTCATGATCTTGGAACAAATAAGTAGACTTTGTATCTGCATACGCTCCAGAATCCAAAGTGTGATTCATCCATGTGAGTGCTAAGTCATATTTACCATCATGAATTCGCTGTTTCATAGTGTTCTCATCTACTTCTTCGACATTCACACGGAAACCGCCAGTAGCGTTTAACTGGGAAGCAAGCGCATTACCAATATTGCTCATTCCAAGAGGTACGAGGAATGTAATTTTACCAAGGTAGGCAGCAGAGAAATATGAGAATAGAGATCGAGCTTTTTGAGGATCATGTGGATAAGTGCCACTTAAATCCTCGTATCCTGGCGACAATGGGGAAATTGGTCCGCGCACAATTTGACCACCAAATGGATCAGCCGATAAAACAGTGTTTATATCCATTGCGTAACTGCTTGCTCTACGAACGTGCTGATCGCAGAAAATAGACGATATTCCAGTGTTATAAGCAATCATTCGTATTCTAGTGCTCTGACCTTCAACAAGTTGAGTATTTGGCATTGACGCCATACGTTTGTTTTCATTGCCATCAAGAGGAACAGCCATTTGAATATCGCCATTCTGCATGGCATTTGCTAAAGATGTATCGTCATTAAAGTATTTAAGAGTTATGCTAGCGCAGCCAGATGCTGTACCCCAATATTTGTCGTTTCTCACAAGAACAAGGTCTGAACCTTTACTATAACCGTTAACTTTAAAAGGTCCTGTTCCCATAGCGTCTGAAGCGTAGTTTAATGAAGCGCGAGTGTCATATACAATTCCAGCTCTACCTGCTAATCTTCGCAGCAGTAATGGATCTGGCATTTTTAATGAAATGTTTAGAATATCAGGTCCTGAGTTAGATACGCTTGTAATATTCGTCAACTTTTCATAGCCTGGATAGCTTTTTGTAATACCTTGTTGAAGTGATTGCAGTACGGAGCCAGAGTCCATTACGTCTCCATTTGCAAACTTCACGCCTGAACGAATCCTAAACCTATAATTCAAACCGTCGGAAGATACGCTCCAAGACTGAGCAAGACCTGGTTTTAAAGCATTATTGCCGTCTCGTTTAATAAGCGTTTCATAAACGTTTTCAATAAGAGCTTGTTGCAGTGAATCACTGTCGTCAGTCCTAATATCTAAGGATGCTGGGGCTGTACGCAAGCCTATTTTTAAAACTGAGCCTGATGACGGAACAATACTTTCTGGAACTATTGATCTTCCATCTAAAAATCGCCATCCACCCCATGCAACAACAGACATAATGGCAATTAAGACTATAAAAATAACCCACGAGGACACGCCTTTTTTAGCTTTTTTTGCATAACGTGCTTTTCTCATATGTGATCCAGATGAGTATCTTTCAAATTCAGGCATAGCCAACAGTGTATATCATCGATTGAATCATACGTAGAATTTATGCAGAAAATAATCTAAAAATACCCTAAAAAGATTCTAAAAGTTAATTATATGAGATATTAGAAAAATCCGTTACGACAACCACAACGCGGCTACGACAAAACCTACAACATAGCTACAGCGAAACAGATGGGCACAGAAATCTTAGAGGGCAGTCAGCACAATGCGGATTCCTAGCTGTACATATTTTTCTACCATGAAGAATAAGGCGGTGAGACAAATTAGTCCATTCTTCTGGCGGAAAATAAGATGTAATTTCACGCTCAACTTTTATAGGATCTGACTTAGCTATTTTCCAATCGCTTCTCCATCTAAGCCTTGACGTCACACGCATAACGTGGGTATCTACTGGAAACCCTGGGATACCAAAAGCATTGCCCAATACAACGTTTGCTGTTTTTCTTCCTACACCTGGAAGTTTTGTAAGATCATCCATATTATTTGGAACTACACCATTGAAATCGTCCATAAGTTTTTGCGAAAGCTCTATAATATGCTGCGATTTTACTCTATAAAATCCAAGTTGATGGATGATCTCTTGTACCTTATATATTGGTGCGCGCGCTAAATCTTTTGGCGTAGGATAAGTTCTAAAAAGTTGTTCCGTTACAATATTTACACGTCTATCAGTGGCTTGTGCGCTAAGAACAGTGGCTATTAGTAGTTCAAATGGATTTGTAAAATTTAATGCACACTTTGGATTCGGTATTTCTTCGCATAAAATCCTATACTCTTCACTCATCCTAGCAATTTTTTTAGATTTTCTAGAATTGGAAGATGATTCTTGACTACTATTCACGCTTTGTAATTTAACCAATATAATAAACCACTAATCCTCTACAGGAATTCTAGTCGGAAGCTGCCGACGAATCATTATTATCAGAATCTGTAGAATCTACAACTTCATCCTGAGACTCTAAAGGATCGAAACGATATCCAACATTCCTAACCGTTCCAATAACGTGCTCATATTCAACGCCTAATTTCGCGCGTAACCTACGAATGTGAACATCCACTGTACGAGTTCCACCGTAATAATCGTAACCCCAAACCTCTTGAAGTAGGTGAGCACGAGTGAATACTCGCCGAGGATGCTGAACAAAGTATTTAAGAAGCTCAAATTCTTTATACGCTAAATCAATAGGCTTTCCGTGCAAGCTAACTGTGTAACTCTGCGTATCTACGACTAAATCCCCAGAGCACATTTGACCGCTACTGTTAATTTCCACGCTACCAGAATCAGCTACATGTTCTTTAGAAGTAGATTCAGCCGACCCACCTCGTTGAGAAGCTAGTCTAAGTCTACCTTCTACTTCGGCTGGTGAAGCGGTTGTCAGCATAACATCGCTAACACCCCAAGATGCATTAACAACTGTGAATCCGCCTTCTGTAAGAATTAAGATAACAGACATTGTTAAATTAGAAGCACGAACAATAGAGCATAAAGATTTCGCCAAAGACAAATCTTCTCTAGCATCTACAAGAAGAATAGTGTTTTCTGGCATCTTAAGCATACTAGACGGTTCCATTGGGAGCACTCGCACTCTATGCGAAAGTAGAGTCAAAGATGGCAAAACTTTTGCAGGCGCGGCACAAGAGGTCATCAATGTAATATCCGTCATATTGATACCTCCAGAACGCATAGAATTGAATAACAAATTCAAAATCAAGCTGTTAAAAGAGAATTGTAATCCATACTTAAGATACTTAATAAGAATCGAAGCATGCAAGTGTACGCTTACATATAAAATAAGTTAATACGGCTAAACAATTTATTAAAATTATCTTATAAAACGCGATAGGAGCGTAATATGAGCAACGATAACATCGCACATAATGCAATGCATAATCACATTACGATTGTTGTAACTCAATTCGTTGCTATAGCTCTTTTAGCAATTGCAGCCATTCTGCCAATAGCCACAGCAAAAGCCGTTATAACCGTTTGCGTGATTATTCTTCTGGCTCTAGTTACTTTCTGGCCACTACAAGGTTCTACAGCAGATAAAGCTATTCCGCTTTTTGCCGGAATCGCATCCATGTGGTGCGCGGCATTAGCTTTAAAAGGTTGGCTTCCTAACAGCGTAATAGATAATACAGAAGTTAGTATGGATAAGTTCATTGCAGCTATTCACCCATATGAACGTTGGGCTGTTAGCTTTGCTCTAATTCTTGTTGCTGCAACTTTTGTTAGCTTTGGTCGTCAAATGCTTAGGGAAGAGAGATCTAATCTTGTAAGAAATATTTCACATTCTCTTACAGCAAGTATCGCTTGTGCAGCTCTTCCAGGATGGCTTTTTTTGCCTTCGATTATTCGTTTCACATTCTCCGTGCGTATTCTAGAACTTGGCGTACTGGTAGCAGTATTGGGTTTGCTTGCCGTGATTGTTCTAGCTGGGCTTTCTCATCTTTGGGTTAAAGATGCAAAATACAATACTGACATGCTTTTGCCACAAGTTGGTACTGCTTTGATTCCCGTAATGATGGGCGGAATGGTTGTTTACGCAACTGGTTTAGGAATGCTACTAATCGCTTAAATTTTTTAGAATAAAAAAGTGTCTAACACATAAAAATGTGTTAGACACTAGCAAACGCGTTTCTAAAACGCTCGGAAGATTCGCGACTAATCTCGAAAACTACTTTTCGCTTTCTTCAAGACGCTTGCGAGCTGCGACAATTTCCTTTTCAGCCTGCTCAACTCCAGCCCAGAAGTCACCAGGAAGAACTTCCTTACCTGGCTCCAAAGCCTTGTACTGCTCGAAGAAGTGCTTGATTTCAGCCTTGTGATACTCATTCACGTCATCAATATCCTTGATGTCGTCGAAACGAACATCTGCCGGAACGCACAAAACCTTATCGTCTCCGCCAGCTTCGTCAACCATGTGATACAAGCCAACAGCGCGGCACTCAACAACGCATCCTGGGAACACAGAGTTTGGAATCATAACAAGAGCATCGAGTGGATCGCCATCTTCGCCCAAAGTTCCATCAATGTAACCGTAATCATCTGGATAACCCATAGCTGTGAAAAGGGTACGATCCAAGAAAACGCGACCAGTTTCGTGATCAACTTCATACTTATTCTTGGATCCGCGTGGGATTTCTACCACAACATTGAATGTTTCTGCCATGTTTACTCCTTAATGCGTAAAATAATGCGTAAAACACACTGTTTATCAATCTAACGTTTATACACCTAAATTAGACTGTTCAGTCTAACTCTAGCGCGCAGCAAAGAGCACGTAAAACGCGTTGTATAACATTGGCATTTTAGCAAACAAAAGTCGAAAGCAACCGCACTAAAAAATAGCAGAGAAAAATCTTAATAAAAACGAATAATTACCTTGAAAAATATTTAAATCCATATTAAAAAATTTCATAAAACTTGCAAAAAACATAAGAAAAATCAAGGAAAAACTAGGGAAAAACTAAGACACGCTATAACTAACTACAGTGTCTTAATACGTAGATAATATGACTACGTTTTGGGCGATGTTAGTCATAAAACAATTCATACCCACATCATGTCCACAACCAAAATTAAACCACGTATTAGCAAGTTGCAGGCAAAATGACAGAGATAAACAACGCAGCTAACACTACAAGCAAACGCAACGCTGCAATAGATGGCATGCGTGCTATTGCTGTTATTGCGATTGTAGCGTTCCACCTACGTCCAATAGTACTTCCAGGAGGATTCTTGGGAGTAACAATGTTTCTTGTTATGGCTGGATACTTCAGCACTGTATCTCTGCTAAAAATGTTTGAAACATCAAATGCGCAAAAGTCGCCAGCAACCAGCGAACAAACCAAAACACCGGTAAAGTCTAAAATATTCGCCTACTTAAAATACTTGTTTAAACGCGTAAAACGAATTTGGCCGTCTACTATAGGGATTATTGCTCTGAGCGCCCCACTAATGTGGCTATTTTCACCAAGTCTTTTAACAAAACTACAATCTGACGCACTAACAGGCGCTAGCTTTACAAGCAATATGGCGTATATTTTGCGAAAAGTATCTTACTTTGAACAATCAGGACTACCATCCCCAATAAAACACCTTTGGTATTTGGGACTTATTATGCAAATCTTTGTATTTTGGCCGATTATACTATGGGTGATTCTTAAAATTGTGCACTCTAAATTTGTAAGAATGTGCGTTACGGCGATTCTTATGATTGCATGTTCGTTGGCAAACCTAGCAATTACGATTTTTTATGGAGATGGCCAAACCATTGCGCGCGTGTATTACTCTATTGACACTCGAGCTGGAGAATTCTTAATTGGTGCATTACTAGCAATGTATTGCACATGGTTTAGCGAACGTTCCATTATCAAAATTATTGCAGATGCTTGTAAATATATTGTTGGAAACAAAAGCAAAAAAACACAAATCGAAAAAATAGAGGATTCATCAGAGATAGAAGCGCAAAATACACAAAATACGCAAAATAAAAGCCAATCCTCAGAAGCCTCGATACCAGACGATTTACTAGCAGGATTGCAAGTAAACATGATGGAATCTGATAAAGATGGCGAATATGACGAATCCGATGAATCTAATAATGAAATTGCTGGGGAAAAGTGGCAACAAACCAACGAATCAGAAAACACTGATAAAGTAAAAACTGATCTAAAAAATAAATCAGAATCTGGTAAATTCGCAAAAATAGCAAAAACTCTTCAAAAACCTCTAAGCACACTACAAAAATCGATTATAGGATTGGCTGCGTTAATTTTTATTCTATGGTGCTTAGTGAAAGAAGACGGTTCAAAAACCTGGATTGTTTACGGCGGATACACGATATTCGCAATAGTTTGCGCGATTTTAATGTGGTCCTGCCTACAGAAAAATAGTATTTGCACTAAAATACTTGAAATTGCTCCACTGAAATATATAGGTCTAAGATCTTTTGCGATTTACATAGTCCACTTCCCTATTCTAGAAATACTAAACCCTGCTACAAGAACCACACAGATAACTCTTTGGGAACAGGCAGGGCAATGCGTAATAGTTATTATTGCAGCAGAGGTTTTTTACAGAATGTTCGAGATGCCTCTTGCAAATAAGCATATAACCTTTAGTATTATCCAGAAAGACGATATTATCTCGTATGATATAGACGCGAAAAACCCTGATTTATCTTCAGATACTTTAAACGTTAAAAGTAAGAATATAAGATTGCCGTTTGTTTTAAGAAGAACGGTAATAGTGATTTGTGCAATAGTTGGGCTAGCAATAATTGCAGCGCCAGTTAACTGGAATAGTATTGCGCAAGCGCGAGCTATACAATTAAGACCAGAATTAAACGCGCAAGACGCGAATACTCAAAACAAAACTGCACAAGAAAAAACTGCACAAGAAAAAAATTCCGCTAATACGAAGAAAAAAACAGGCGGAAAGCGCGAGAATATAGAAAAACAAACGCTTCCAACAAAACCATCTGACCATAGGATTCTCAACCCGATTGCAGAAAAAGTGCCAGAAAACATAAATACAAAACCATGGAAAATAGACTCAAAACGCAATGTTTGCACTGCAGACATAACAATGGTTGGAGATTCCGTAACAGAAGGCGCAAAACCATACCTTATGCAAGCATTACCAAACGCTTGGATTGACGGAAAAGTGAGCAGACAAATATTCCACGGAGCGGAAGATTATCAGCAAGATTTAGTTGGGAAACACCCTGGAAGCGTTGTAATCTATGAGCTTGGAACAAACGGACCTCCTAGAGACGAATCTGTTTTGCAAAATATGGTAAATGTTACAGGCGGCAAACCAGTGTATTTTGTAACAACCCGTGTTCCACAGCCTTGGCAAGACGAAACAAACGCAAGACTGCGCGCTTTTGCAGCGAAACGCAAAAACGTTGGAATAATAGACTGGTATGGTTTAAGCGCAGGACACTCCGAATTCTTAACAGACGATGGAATACATTTGACTCCTATTGGAGGTCCACAATACGCGCAAATGATAAGACTAGCCGTGTGCGGAGGATAATTTACTGGTAAATCCTAGTAAGAATCATGGTAAGTCCTGCGCAAATTTTGGTAAGTCCTGCGCAGCAAATCAAGTCGAAACATTACGATGGTATACATGACTGAATTAAGAACCACAATATGCTCGACTGCGCATAGCGAAGAAACAACAGCTTGGAAAAATCCGCTACGCGATCCACGAGACTTGCGTTTGGCTCGTATTGCAGGACCATGTAGTTTAGTAATATTCGGAATTACTGGCGATTTAGCGCGCAAAAAACTTATGCCAGCCGTATACGATTTGGCGAATCGAGGGCTTTTGCCACCTGGATTTGGTTTAACGGGCTTCGCAAGACGCGACTGGACAGATGAACATTTTGTAAACTTTGTGCGTGAAAATATTCAACAACACTGCCGCACACCATTTCGTGAATCAACATGGATTAACCTTGCTAAAGGCATACGTTTTGTTCGCGGAACATTCGACGACGCAAGCGCATTTGAGCGCTTAAGCAAAACCGTAAGCGAATTAGACAGAGATCTCGGAACTCGCGGAAATCACGCGTTTTACATGTCGGTTCCGCCTTCTAGCTTCCCTGTTGTGGCACAGCAGTTAGCAGCATCGGGGCTTTCACATTCCTCCGAAAACGCGTGGAGACGAGTGATAATAGAAAAACCTTTTGGTCACGATTTAACAAGCGCACAAGAGTTGGATCGCGTAGTTTCCGAAGTTTTTGACCCTAATTCTGTATTCCGCATAGACCACTATTTAGGCAAAGAAACTGTGCAAAATTTGCTGGCTTTTCGTTTTGCAAATGCAATGTATGAGCCAATTTGGAACGCTAATTATGTTGACCACGTGCAGATTACTATGGCAGAAGATATTGGCATAGGCGGCAGAGCTGGATATTATGATGGGATTGGAGCAGCCAGAGATGTTATTCAAAATCATCTGCTGCAACTAATGGCTCTTACTGCTATGGAAGAGCCAGTAAGTTTTAGTGCTAGTGACTTGACGGCTGAAAAAACTAAGGTCTTGTCTGCTATACGCTTGCCTAAAGATTTAGCAACAAATACTGCGAGAGGTCAATACGCAGAAGGTTGGCAAGGATCGTATAAAGCCGTTGGATATTTGCAAGAGCAAGGAATTAGCCCGGATAGCACTACGGAAACATACGCTGCCGTGCGTTTAGACGTAGACACTCGTCGCTGGGCTGGAGTTCCGTTCTATTTGCGAACCGGAAAGCGCTTAGGAAAGCGCGTTACAGAGATTGCCGTGATTTTTAAGCGCGCTCCACACTTGCCTTTTGAGTCCACTGCTGTGCGCGAACTTGGTAGTAATGCGATTGTGATTCGCGTTCAGCCAGATGAAGGCGTAACAATGCGATTTGGCGCAAAAGTGCCAGGCGGAACATCTATGGAAGTTCGCGATGTTTCTATGGACTTTAGTTATGGAAGATCTTTTACAGAAAACTCTCCAGAAGCCTACGAGCGCCTTATTCTAGACGTTTTACTTGGCGAGCCACCGCTTTTCCCAACTACACAAGAAGTTGATTTAAGTTGGAAAATCTTAGATCCTATTGAAGATTTTTGGAGTTCGCTTGGTACACAGCCTCAGCCATACCGTGCTGGAACGTGGGGTCCAGCGGAAGCTGACGCTATGCTTGCTCGCGATAATCGCCATTGGAGGCTGCCATGATTATTAATCTTCCTAACACAAACACGTCTAAAATCTCTGCAAAAATCGACGAGCTTCACGAAGAGCGTGGAGAATCTGCAACTGGACGCGTGCTAACTCTTCTTATTGACACCACTCTTAAAGATCTTGAAAACGCACTGGGAGCAGCAAATGCAGCTAGTCGCGAACACCCTTGTAGAGTTATTGCCATTGTTCGCGAATCACAAGTCAATATAGCAGATTCACAAAGCGAAGAAACGCCAAACTTAGACGCGCAAGTACGCTTTGGCGCAGATGCTGGAGCTGGGGAAATCATTATTCTCTACCCTCATAATGGCTTAGTTCGACATCCAGATACGCTTGTTATTCCTCTGCTTGTTCCAGACGCGCCGATTGTTGCGTGGTGGCCTACAAATGCACCAGAAAATCCTGCTAAGGACTTGCTTGGAACTATGGCAAGTAGCAGAATCACTGATGCTCAAAATGCGGACAATACCCTTGAAACTGTGAAAAATTTGCGCAAAAACTGGTCTTCTAAAGATGTTGATCTTTCTTGGACTCGTCTTACTCCTTGGCGTGCAATGCTAGCTTCTATGCTTGATCAGCCTCCGCATTTACCTGTTATTAGCGCTAAGGTTAGCGGTCCAAAGCATTATGTTCCGATGCATTTGCTCGCACAATGGCTAAAAATATCGCTTAATGTTCCTGTTGAAATTGTTGAGGATTCGAGTGCGCATGCAATTACGGAGGTAAGTCTTAAAAGACAAGATGGCGTGCTTTCTTTGACTCGTCCTTCTGGAGAAGAACAAGCAATGATAAGTCTTCCAGGACAAGCAACACAGCCAATTGCAATGCCAATTAGATCTTTAGAAGATTGCTTGAGTGAGGAGTTGCGTAGAATCGATCCAGATGAGATCTATGCTCAACTTGTTCACGCAGATTGTTGCACAATGCAAGATAACGAACTTTAATACAACGGGTAAAAAATAATAAAAGGATTCATTATGGCTGAAGATTTTAGATTTGCGCATAACGCAACAGTGTACGGCTACGATAATCAAGATATTCTAGCTGCTGTTGCTGCGCAAAAACTTGTGACTTTGATTATGCAATGGCAAAACAATGTTGAAAATCTTAATAAGCCATTCCATCTTTTGCTAACAGGTGGAACAGATTCTATTCGCATGTTTCAAATGTTAGCTAGCAACCCATTGCTTCCAGCAATCAACTGGTCCAATGTTCATATTTGGTGGGCAGATGAACGTTTTGTAGCTTATAACAGCGACGATCGCAATGCGCTCAAGGCTCGCGAGCTACTTCTTAATATGCTTAGCGATCACAAAGTTTTGCAGGAGTCTCATATTCACGAAATGCCTGCAGATGATCGCAATGCGCAAGAAGTGGCAAATGCTAGCGATGCTGAAAACAATGCGATTTTAGACGCAGCAGCACGCGATTACGAAGAAGAAATTATAGGCTTACTAGGCAAAGAGCCTGTGTTTGATTTGGCAATTCTTGGCATGGGACCAGACGCACATATGGCTTCACTTTTCCCAGGATTGCCGCAAATTCATAATCGCGATCGCATAGTTTTAGGCGTGAATCACTCCCCTAAGCAACCGCCAATGAGATTAACTCTTAGCGCACCCGTGCTGGCTCATAGCCGCCGCACTTGGTTCTTAACGGCTGGAGAGCAAAAAGGAAAAGCTTTAATGAACGCGCTTTCTTCGGATAATAACCCAGATTATCCTGCGTCTTTTGCCAACGGCACGGAAGAAATCGCATGGCTAACCACCGCAGAAACTTTGCACGCTGCAATTCAGTAATCTGCATAATATTCAGCAAGTCAAAAATTAAATGCGCTACATAAATTGGCGCAAATGCGAAAATAGCATGTTTAAAACATGGCGCATTTGGGAAAATCTTCATAAAACCATTGAAATATCAAGGAAATCAATCAATTTAAGAATATTAGTAAAATTCAGCAATAAAATATGCTAAAAAAGATCAGAATAGAGTACATGCCTCTGCATAATAATGCAAAGGCATGTTAGTTATAAATATTATTTGATTTAATCTTGCTTTACTTCTGGGCGATTAGGCTCTGCCCACAAAGTGTGGAATACTCCTGGCTCGTCAATGCGACCGTAAGTGTGAGCGCCGAAGAAATCGCGCTGAGCCTGAATAAGCGAAGCTGGCAAACGCTTGGAACGCAAGCCATCGTAGTATGCAAGCAAGCTAGAGAATGCTGGCACAGGAACCCCGTGCTCAACTGCGCGCGCAATAACACGACGCCAAGCAGCTTGAGACTTTTCAATAGCATCCTTAAAGTAAGGAGCAAAAATCAAGGAAACACTCGCCTGCCCAGATTCAAAAGCCTCGGAAACGCGGTTTAAGAATTGTGCACGAATAATGCATCCGCCTCGCCAAATGCGAGCAACAGCAGCCTGGTCAATCTTCCAATCATGCTCAATTGCAGCAGCTGCAATCTCGTCGAATCCCTGAGCGTAAGAAACAATCTTAGAAGCATACAAAGCTTGGCGAATATCCTCAATAAACGCCTTACGCTCAGCATCGTTCAAATCAAAATGCATATCTGGACCAGTCAAGCCTTGACTTTCAGCAGCTTCTCGCAAAGCAACTTGGCTTGAAAGTCCGCGAGCAAACACAGCTTCAGCAATACCCGTTACAGGTATTCCGAGAGAAAGCGCAGACTGCACAGTCCAAGTACCCGTGCCCTTCATACCAGCGTGATCCACCATCATCTCAACCAAAGGCTTACCAGTCTTAGCATCCTTCTGTCGAAGCACATCTGCCGTAATCTCAATCAAATAAGAATCAAGCTCGCCCTTGTTCCACTCGCTAAACACGTCCGCAATTTCGTCAGACTTCATGCCCAAGCCGCGAAGCATTAAATCGTAGCTTTCTGCAATAAGTTGCATATCCGAGTACTCAATACCGTTGTGAACCATCTTCACAAAGTGGCCAGCGCCATCAGTGCCAATATGGGTTACGCAAGGCTCACCTTCTGCAACAGCTGCAATCGACTTTAAAATAGGGCCAAGAGTCTTCCAAGACTCCTCCGTGCCACCTGGCATCATCGAAGGACCGCGCAAAGCGCCTTCTTCGCCACCAGAAACACCGCAACCAACGTAGTGAAGACCGCGCGCGCGAATGTTACGCTCTCGGCGAATCGTATCTTCAAAGTAGGAGTTTCCGCCGTCAACAATAATATCTCCTGGCTCCATAGCGTTTGCAAGCTCTTCAATAACAGCGTCTGTAGGAGCACCAGCTTTTACCATAATGATTGCAGTGCGTGGGCGCTTAAGCGAAGCAACAAATTCTTCAACAGTTTTAGCAGGAACGAAAGCACCTTCACTGCCGTGCTCATTCATCAAGGTTTCTGTGCGCGAATAATGACGATTATAAACAGCAACTGTATTACCGTGATGTGCAAGATTTCTCGCTAAATTCGACCCCATAGCCGCTAAACCAACAACGCCAATATTTGCTCTAGCTTGATTTTCCGCCATTTTGCACCTCTATCTTTTAATATTTATAACCGTAATATTTATAACCGTTTTATTATTTTATGATTGCTTTATTTTTAACACTTAACCAATCAAAACACACTTTTTTAAGTTTATCTACCTATATGCACAAGCGTCATTCATACGATCACAAAGCCTACGACATAGCCCACGCGTTAATCGCGATTTTGTGATAAAGATTACATTTTTACTTTTATTAGTCGCTATTAAAAAAACATAAATACCGCTTAAATCTTACAGACACGCGTGATAGCCAAAATTTGGACACACTAAATATAGGGATTAGACATACAACACGCCACTATAAATAGTGTTAAGTGGTAGTAGACTGTTAAATCGTGCCAAAAAGCACAAACTTAAATAATCATAAAGAAAAAAGACTTAGAATACACTCAACGAAGGGAGAAGAACCGTGACTATTACAGTTTTCACCAAGCCACATTGCCCACAGTGCGATGCCACAAAGCGTCAATTCACTAAGCTAGGCGTGAATTTTGAAACAGTAGACTTAACTCAAAGCCCTTCTACTTTAGACCAGTTGCGCGCAGCAGGATATCGCCAAGCGCCAGTGGTGATTACTCCAAACTCGTCGTGGAGCGGATACCGCCCAGATTTGATTGCCCAAATCGCAAGTCAACTAGAAGACGAAAATAAAAACGATTAAAGCAATCAAGAATCAAGAATAAACAATCAACAATCAAAATAATCAAAGCAATCAAGAAGCATAAAAATGTGTGATCAAGAAAATATGTCACAACCAAGCGAGCCAGAAGCGCGCGCACAAGGCGAATCAATCGGAGCTGTAGTCTATTTTTCTTCCGTCTCCGAAAACACACTACGATTCGTGAAAAATTGCGATTTTCCAAGCAACAATGTGAACGTATATCGCATACCGCTTCGACCAAAAGAGCCAGAATTGCACGTGCGCGAGCCATACGTTTTGATTGTACCGACTTACGGCGGAGGAAACATATCTAAAGCAATACCAATGCAAGTGCGCAAATTCCTAAATAATCGCGAAAATCGTTCGTTTATTCGCGGCGTAATATCTTCTGGAAATACGAATTTTGGAGATGCATATTGCGCTGCAGGCGGTCAAATCGCTGGAAAATGCGCAATCCCAAATATGTATTCGTTTGAACTTACAGGAACTGCAGAAGATATAGAAAAAGTAGCGCAGGGAATACCAAAATTTTTAAGGCAATTAAAAGAAACAGAAGAAACGAAATAAACAAATAAACAAAATCAACAAAAAACAGCGTTTGAAAAGCAAAACTAACGCACGAGGAAAGGAATAAACACCATGAATAGCACGGATCCGATGAGCGAATCTACTTCGCTTAATCTTGATCACACTGACGACACCAACACTGCTAGCAGCACAGCAGAGCGCATTCGCAACAGCCGCGACTACCACGTTCTTAACGCTATGCTCGGTCTTTTCGACCCAGAAAAAGGTATTCAGTTTGATAAAGATCAGGAAGCAGAAAAGCTTTACGTTTCGGGTTACGTGCAAGAACACAGCATGAAGTTTGCTTCAACTCATGAGCGCTTGAACTATTTGATTAGCAACTACTACTACAACGGAAACGTGTTCGGCAAGTATAGCAGCGAGTTTCTAGATAAGTTCTACGAGCACGCAGAAGCTGCTCACCACACTTTTGGCACTTTCTTGGGTGCTTTTAAGTTCTACACTTCTTACGCTTTAAAGACTTTCGACGGCAAGCAATATTTGGAAAACTTCGCTCAGCGCGCAGCAGCCGTAGCTTTGGAACTTGCAGATGGCGATGAAAAAGCAGCGCTCAACTATTTGGACGAGATGCTTGCAGGCCGCTTCCAGCCAGCCACTCCAACGTTCTTGAATCTTGGTAAAGCTCAGCGCGGAGAGGCTGTGAGCTGCTTCCTCGTGCGTTTGGAAGATAATATGGAGTCTATTGCACGCGGAATTAACTCTGCTTTGCAGCTTTCTAAGCGCGGCGGCGGCGTGGCTCTGCTTCTTACGAATTTGCGCGAGCTTGGTGCTCCTATTAAGCGCATCGAAAATCAGTCGAGTGGCGTTGTGCCTGTTATGAAGCTTTTGGAAGATTCATTCTCTTATGCTAATCAGCTTGGCGCTCGTCAGGGCGCTGGTGCCGTGTATATTAGCGCTCACCACCCAGATATTATGCGTTTCCTTGACACTAAGCGCGAGAACGCGGACGAGAAGATTCGTATTAAGTCGCTTTCTTTGGGTGTTGTGATTCCAGATATTACTTTTGAGCTTGCTAAGCGTAAGGAAAAGATGGCTTTGTTTAGCCCTTACGACGTTGAGCGCGAGTACGGAAAGCCTTTTGCAGACATCTCCGTTACCGAGCATTACGATGAGATGGTTGCAAATCCTCGCATTCACAAGAAGTACATCGACGCTCGCGAATTCTTTATGACTCTTGCAGAGATTCAGTTTGAGTCTGGATACCCTTACATTTTGTTTGAAGATACTGTAAATCGCACAAATCCTATTGAAGGCCGCATTACTATGAGCAACTTGTGCTCCGAGATTTTGCAAACTCAAGAGGCAAGCACTTATAACGCCGACTTGTCTTATAGCCACGTTGGTCGCGATATTTCTTGCAATCTTGGCTCGCTTAATATTGCTAAGGCGATGGACGGTGACTTGGGTACAAGCGTTGATTTGGCTGTGCGCGCGCTCACGTCTGTTTCGGAGCATACTTCGATTGATTCCGTGCCTTCGATTCGTCGCGGAAACGCGGAAGGCCATGCTATTGGCTTGGGTCAAATGAATTTGCACGGTTTCCTTGCTCGCGAGCACATGCAGTACGGAAGCGAGGAAGCTCTTGACTTTACAGACATGTACTTTATGACGGTTGCTTACCACGCTTATAAGGCTTCTCACGCTTTGGCTGTAGAGCGCGGGACTGCTTTTGCAAGCTTTAAGACTAGCGCTTACGCTAAGCCTGCAGGAAAAGGCAACTACTTCGATAAGTACACTGATGGCAGCCGCTCGCTTGAGCCTAAAACTCAAAAGGTTCGCGATTTGTTTGCTCGTTTTAACGTTGCAATTCCAACCGTTTCGGATTGGGAGCAATTGCGCGACGAGATTTTGCGCGATGGCATTTACAACGAGTATTTGCAGGCTGTTCCTCCAACTGGTTCCATATCGTACATAAACCATTCCACGAGTTCAATACACCCGATTGCTTCTCGCATTGAGATTCGCAAAGAGGGCAAAGTTGGCCGCGTCTACTACCCTGCTGCATACATGACGAATGACAATATGCAGTACTTTAAGGATGCTTACGAGATTGGTTGGAAGGCAATTATTGACACTTACGCGGAGGCAACTCAGCATGTAGATCAGGGATTGTCTCTTACTTTGTTCTTCCCAGACACTACGACTACTCGCGATTTGAACAAAGCTCAGATTTACGCGTGGCGTAAGGGTATTAAGACTCTTTACTACATTCGTATTCGCCAGAAGGCTTTGGAAGGTACAGAAATCGAGGGTTGCGTAAGCTGCACGCTGTAAACCTTATGGTTGTAAATCTTTCGCAAATTAAATCAAAAACTTAAAAATTTTATAAAACGTAAACACAGAATCAGGAGTAATTATGACAGAACTCAGCCCAACTGCGCTCGATCCAACAGAACTTCGCAGTAGCTTAGATAAGCCTTTCGGCACGAACCGCGTAATCGCAGACGACGCTATGATGGCAGATTCCATCACCCCAGCTCAATACCGCTATCATCACGGATCTCGCGTGCGCCCAGTTAATTGGAATAATATTGTTGACGACAAGGATTTGGACGTTTGGAATCGTCTTATTGCTAACTTCTGGCTTCCTGAAAAGGTTCCGCTGAGCAACGATATTCCTTCTTGGCGTTCCCTCACCGATCTTGAACGCAAGACAACTACTCGCGTTTTTACAGGCTTAACTTTGCTTGATACCAGCCAGGCAACTATTGGCGAGCTTTGCCAGATTGAGCACGCTCGCACGGAGCACGAGCAGGCTATTTACACGAATATTGCTTTTATGCAGTCAATTCACGCTCGCTCCTACTCCTCTATTTTCTCCACTCTTTGCTCTAGCGAGGAGATTGATGAAGCTTACCGTTGGGCCGTTGGAAACGACGTTTTGCAGCAGCGTGTTACCACCGTGCTTTGCGAGTACGAGAGCGAAGATCCACTTAAGCGTAAGATTGCTGCAACTATGCTTTCTTCGTTGCTTCTTTACGCAGGTTTCTACCTTCCGCTTTACTTTGCTTCCCGCGGCAAGATGATGAATACTGCCGATATGATTCGCTTGATTTTGCGAGATAAGGCGATTCACGGCTACTATTCTGGCTACAAGTTCCAGCGCGGTTTGGAGCTTAGAAGCGAGAACGACAAGAAGAATCTTGAAAAGTTCACTATGAACTTGCTTGATACTTTGTATGATTTGGAAGTTGAGTATTCTGGTCAGATTTACGAAGGATTTGACTTCCACGATGACGTTTTTGACTTCGTTCGTTACAACGCTAACAAGGCTTTGATGAACCTTGGCTACCCTGCTAAGTACAGCGAAGAAGAAACTCACGTAAGCCCTGAGATTCTTGCGGCTCTTTCTCCTGCAGCCGACGAAAATCACGACTTCTTCTCCGGCTCTGGTTCCAGCTACATTATGGGCAAGTCTGTTGAAACCGATGACGATGATTGGGATTTCTAGTCGCTAGTCGCTTTACTAATTAATTAGGTTGTTTATGCACTTTCATAAGCAACCTTTTTTATTTAATTATTTAAGAACATTTCCGTTTTGGAACTATTTTTAAATATCCGCGTACTTATGGAGTTATCGTGGCAGTTTTTGCTAATTTTGCATTTTTTGCCACGATAACTATGTGCGTCACGCATTTGCTGGTTCTATTGCAATACGTCCACCCAACGCTTGAACAACCTTCGCAATAGTTTGAAAACTAGGATTTCCGTCTCGTCTTAAGCTTTTGTAAAGGCTTTCCCTTCCAACCTCGGCTTTTTGAGCAATTTCTTTCATTCCTCTAGCTTTTGCAATATCGCCTATAGCGGCTTGCAACAAGCGAGGATCGTTAAGTTCTGCTGCAGCATTGAGATACGCAATAACATCATCATCGTTCTCAAGATACTCACTCGCATCCCATTTACTTATATTTACCATTTTCTCATCCAATTGCGATACTCATCTGTTTTAAGTATCTCCATAAAAATATTTTATCCTGCAGGATACAATTTTGCAATTTTTGCCATGATAACTTGTTATTTTGTAATAATTGTGT
Organism: Gardnerella vaginalis ATCC 14018 = JCM 11026; assembly: GCF_001042655.1. Taxonomy (NCBI): domain Bacteria; kingdom Bacillati; phylum Actinomycetota; class Actinomycetes; order Bifidobacteriales; family Bifidobacteriaceae; genus Gardnerella; species Gardnerella vaginalis. The sequence continues at coordinate 1,497,582 of NZ_AP012332.1, forward strand.
ACACAATGGCGCTACTTTGGCATTACGTTGGGTGCTACATGTCTGCTACAATAAAGCAAAGCACGAATAACAAATTTATGATTCTAAGCTTAAAGGAAACGACATGACTTCTACAAAAACGGTTAAAACAGGCAGATTAAGTGTAAGAGTTAATCCAGAAATACGAGATAGTGCATCGCAAGTTCTTGAACATTATGGTCTTGATATGAGTTCAGCAGTCAACCTATTTTTGTATCAGATTGTAAATACGCAACGTTTCCCATTTTCACTTGAAAGTTCTCCATATGAGCACTCTATTGATGAAGCTATGAAAGAAAACCAATAGCTGCAGGTACTGTTGACGATTTTGCTGAGCTGATGCGCAATGCCTAAACCGCCATTTTATAGTCCAATCTATCTGCGAGATGTTCTACTGTTGTATCAAGTTAAAGAAGATTGCATTATATTCCTACGCTTAGGATCTCATGACGACTTATTCTAGTTAGCAAAAACTGTCACGATAACGCATGATTGCGTTGAGCATATTGAAAAATAATATAATTTAGATTATTATAATTATGATTATAATAATCGCGATTATATTAACTAGAGTGCAGATTCAGCAGCAATAAGATGCGCTGAAAAGTATTGCAATTATTGGCGTAACGGCAGGTGGAATATGGTTTTTGTTGGCAGACAAGACGAGTTACAAGTACTTGAAAAATTATATGAGAACAGCAAACACTCGTTCCAGATGGCAATAGTTTATGGTCGAAGACGAATAGGAAAAACTTCGCTTATTTCACAATTCTGTAAAAATAAGCACGCAATACTTTTTACTGCTCGCGAGCAAACTAATATCGAGAATTTGCGTGATTTCTCGCGCACTGTGTACGACTTCTTCAATCTACCGTCAACTACAGGATCGTTTAATAATTGGAACGACGCTCTCGATTTTGTTGCGCAACAATCTAACGCCGTAGACCAGAATGCTCCTAAATCTCCACTTATTCTAGTTTTCGACGAATTTCCGTACGCAGCTCAAGCAGATAAATCCTTAGCGTCAACATTCCAAGTCGCAATAGATCATAAATTTAAAAACGCGAATATGACTCTTATTTTGTGCGGCAGTAACGAAGGATTCATGGAAAGTGAAGTGCTTGGCAAAAAGAGTCCGCTTTATGGAAGACGTACCGCACAGATTCGCTTGCAACCATTTAATCTTTTTGAAGCATCTGAGCTTATGCCAAATAATGCTACTTGGGAAGATAAAATCAACTATTTTGCATCCCTTGGAGGAACACCATACTATATAGAGCAGTTAGATAATAAGTCTTCGTTTGCGGAAAATCTTGAGCAATTATGCTTTAACATTTCGGGAATTTTGTACGCTGAACCAGACATGCTCATGCGCCAGGAATTGCGCGATCCTTCAACATACAATAGTGTGCTAAATGCTCTTGCTACGGGATGCAATACTCCGACTTTAATATCGGATCGCATTGGATTGCCAGCTACATCAGTGAACGTGTATTTGAAAACATTAGAAGGCCTTGGATTAATTGAAAGAAATATTCCATTTGGCATGAATCCACTTCATTGCAAAAAAGGATTATGGCAGATTTGTGACCCATTCTTTGCGTATTGGTATAGGTTTGTAGCGCCTAATAAAGGATTGATCGAACGCGGACTTTCACACGCTGCCGCAAGTAGTGTTCTTGGCGGTGAGCATGAAGCGTTTAGTACTTTTGTAGGTCAACAGTTTGAGAAAATGTGCGAACAGTGGATTGTGCACCAATGCAAAGTTGACGGAATGGACTTTTTGCCAACTAAGTTAGGTAAATGGTGGGGTGCGGATCCTATTGCTCGTGAGCAAACCGATATTGATATTGTTGCAGAAGACGATATTAACAAGCAGCTTCTTATTGCAGAATGTAAGTGGCGTAATAATCTTAACGAAGCTGAAGCAGTGAGCAAGTTGTTGCAGCGCGCAACTTTAGTTGAGAATGCAAAAAATAGCGATTATAAGAAAATATTTATGTTGTTTACAAAACATCCAACTTCTTACAATCCTCGTCATGCTAAAACAATCATCAACTTCGTTGACGCACAAACAATGTTTTTTAACTGATTGCGCGACAATAGTTACGTACTATATCGCGCAGCCGAAATCACGCGTTATCGCGTCAGTTTTTATAAGATTTGCAATTTTTGTCACGATAACTTCATCTTCTCATATGTTATGTAAATATATATCTTTATTATTTTTGCGACAAAACGACAATTTTGGCGACATAAAAATGTCGCTTTGTGCCATATTTCCCATGTTTATTCTTGACAAACTCATACAGCAACTTTAATATTTTTAATAAAAGTTTAATTTAATTAAAGTTTATAGGCTGAAGAAAGGGGTGATATGGATCATATTCCAAGATGGATGGCTAATCTCACAGACGAAGACATGTCGTTTATAAAGAACTTTGTATTATCGTCTGGATCGTTAAAAGAAATGTCGCAAATGTATCAAGTCTCTTACCCAACGATGAGAATCAGGCTTAACAGGCTCATTGAAAAAATTCAAATAAGCGACAATGAACCAGAAGACCCGTTCGTTCTTTTAGTAAAGAGTCTTGCTATTGACGATAAATACGATGTTGACACAGCTCGAACACTCATAAACGAATATAGAAAAAGAAAGGATGAATCATGAGCTATGCATTATTTGGTCCGATAATTGACATTCTTATCGCACTTGCTATATGTGCTTTAGTGTTCTTTATCGCAAGAAGTCTTATTCGCTATGCGCATTCTCTTAAAAAGGACGATAAGTCATCTAAGCAGTCTGCAGAAGATAAAAGAATTGCGTTACAGGACTTATAAAACACAAAAACCGAGTTATCGTGGCAGTTTTTGCTAGATTTGCAATTTTTGCCACGATAACTCGATATAAAATAGCAACGAAACAGCATTCTGCATCACATATTAACCGCTTACTTGCATCTGCTGCACAAAGGCGCGTCCAAATACTCGATTGAAAAGCGTCCAAATACTCGATTAAATCGCAAGAAAGCACAATAATTAATTATTCTTGCATAATGGCTATTTCTCTACATGAAGCGGAAGGTGTACATTAATAATCCACGAATCGTCATCTTCAATAACTTTAAAAGTTCCGCCAACGCGTTCCGCAAGCATCTTATGAAGACGCAGTCCATATCCTAATTGCAAGTTAGCAAGAATACCGCGTTGCGCACTATTTATACACGTAATATGACATTCATGGTCATTAAGCATTACATTCATAGCATATTCTTTAGGTTTTGCAGCATGCTTTTTTACGTTTGCAAGTAGTTCTCGACAAATATATTCAATTTGAGCACATTCTTCAAAAGGCAAACGCATTGATCGAGAATCTTCAGCAGTTAAATCACTACTCAAGTCAATGGAACCAATATAGCCAAGCTTTTCAAATGACTTTTGTTCACAGTCAAATAAAACACGTAAGCCTGTGCAAAAATCTTTATAACATGTAGTAGATTGCATAACATCACCAGTGCTTGCAGTTGTAGCATTGTCAAGAAAAGAAATGATATTGCGTGCTTTATGAATAGTTGTAGTAGCACATTGAAGAATCTCTCGTGAATTTTCATGCTCTTGGTCATGAGTCGTTTGAGGTTCAATAGATTGTTGTGCCATCATCATAATACTGGAAAGCTCATTAGTTACTTCATCGTGCATGCGAATTGCCGCAATAGTGGCATATTTTTGAAAAACGTTGTAACGTTGCGCAAATAACTGTTCCTGTTGCTGGTGAATAGTAGAAATATAGTATTTTACGATTGCGCTAGAAATAAGAGTGATAAGAAGCCACCACCCCAACACATAAGCGTTTTGAAAATCGCATATAATAAAGAGCCATGAAGATACTCCGCAAGAAGCAAGCACGGTGTACCAAGGTTGAGTAATTACAGCAATTGCCAAACAAATCAATATGGTAAGCATCATAGATGAATAGTTGATATTGGGTGCAACAATTACCAACGGCATCCAAATGAGCACAATAAAAGATGCTTTACGTGGCCATATTGCAATGCATAAGCAGATTACAATCCATACTATTTCAACTGTAATTGCATGCCAATTAGAGTAGTAATGAAGATTATTATAGGAACAAATTTCAAGAATCAAAGTACAACTTATGATTGCACCAATTCCAATTTTCTGCCAAGCATCATGCGGCAAAAAATTGATCATACGCGTTAATAATTTCATAACTACCTACTTTTACACGTTAATTTCTTACACGTTATATATCATGCGAATACTTTGCGAGCGCAGCAAGCGCCTGCATGCGACTTTTAACTTGAAGTTTTCCATAAATACGCCGTAAATGCGTGTTGACTGTTGAAACTTTCACATTAAGCTGATCTGCAATCTCTTTCGTAGAAGATCCCTGTTTGCACAAGCGCATAATTTCCGATTCTTGAGGAGACAAAACTGAAGTCTTCGGAAGTTGAGAAATCATATTAAATGATTCTTGCGGAGTGTGAAAATAGTCAATATATTGTGGCAATTCTGGGCAACCGTAGCTTGTTGCGCGCGATTGGATGGCTGCAACTACGTCTGCTAAATTGTCTTTATGTACTAGCGCTTGACCACCCGACTTAGCAACTTGCAATACGTATTCATCTAGCATGTAGGAAGTAATGCCAATTAAAACAATATTGCTATTGCGCTCGCGAATTGCCTTAATTACATCAACACCACTCATTTCTCTCATTGACATATCTACTAAAAGTACGTCAGGAGTATTCTCTGCAACGCAACGATGAATAGCTTGTTTTGCAGAAGAACACATCCATGCACAAACAAAGTTTTCAGGCAAACGACTTTTAAGAAGAAGTTGCATATATCGCAATACAAGCGTGTCATTATCAACAATTGCGTAAGTAGTGTTCATACAATATATGATATCTTGTTTTGGAATCCGCTTATCAAGAGATGTGCGATTGTATTGTTTTTCTCAAATTATCAAGATTGTACACATTAAAGTGCCATACGCTAGCACTTTCCGTTGGCACACTCCATTCTTCGGTTTTGCCATTCGCAGTAAAACGAATTATTTGAGTTGTTGGTTTACTTATAACTTCAAAATTAGTGAGTTGATTCCACGCAATACGACGAAGATACTTATCGTCTAATTTAGCTAGATTACCCGAGCCTAAAATGACATTCGGATTAACAATAATAAACTCATTATTAGTGGCAGCAATAATACGCGCAACAACGCCTTGCGCTACATAGAATAATTTAGGTAACAAAAATAGTTTGATTAAATCTTTCCACCAAGGGTCGTATTTCATTGTAAATACATACGTCTTATCAACTGAAAGATTGTGATCTTTAAAATACTTGACGATATCTTCTTCTCGTATACCGCGCAAAGGATTAGTCATAATAAGCACCTCCTCGTGATTCTTGTTTTGTAAATTATCAACATACTAACGTGCAGATTTTATCTACACAAATAAGCGTACCTATTTTTAACGATAGTGCTTTTAGAAAACTTTTAAAAAACTTTTACTATTAGCAGTTTGTATGTTCTCAACAATCAACATTTAAGAATATTTCCGTTTTGGAATTATTTTTAAATAGAGGCGTACTTATGGAGTTATCGTGGCAGATTCTGTTAGATTTGCGATTTTTGCCACGATAACGCAAGAGTCTGATTGATACTAGTTTAGCGGAATAACAACATTGACCAGCCAAGTGTCGTCATCTTTTTGCGCGCTTAAAGATCCACCTAAACGTTCCACAGATTTTTTGTGGAATAGTAGACCTTTGCCAAAAACAAGTCTTTCGCCAAACTTATTCAACGTCGAAATCGAATTCATACACATTATTCTGCATTCGCGCTTATCAACCGTAACGTTCATAGAAAAATCAACGCTAGTATTGCAATGCTTACGAATATTAGTAAGCAGCTCGCTGCACATGCGAATAGCACATTGAGCTTTTTCAGTACTAATAGTTGCAGATGCAGTAAAATCACCACTCCCCGAACTTTTATCATTCACTGTTAGAGAGCCATAGTACCCAAGCTGCTCGCAAATCTTACGTTCAGCCTGTAAGCGTGCGCGAATATTGCATAAGAAATCAGTCAAACTTATGCGATTATTGCTATTAGAACTATAAATAAACTGCGTGCTGGCAATATTTGAATCTAAAGAATCATCATACTTATGCTCAGCTTGTTCAAGTAGATTAATAACAAGTCGCGTTTTAGAAAGCGCATTACGAGAATGCTCAACAATCTGCTCTAGCGACTCTTTTGTATGATCACTTTTCTCGGTATACAAAGCATCAGTCGCAAGCAATGTAATATCCGTAATCTCATTGTTCACATCGTCGTGCAATTGCAATGCAACAGAAGCAATATAAGACTGGAACTCACTGCGCACAATATCCATTTTTGCGCGATTATTTTCCTCCAACATGTTCAAATACTTGCGCAAAGCGTAGCCACAAATCATGGAAATAAGAATAAAACAAGGGAAAGTAAGCGGAATGTACGCAATTTTTGCAAAGTACATAATATTCAGCGAAACTATGTACGCACAAAGCAAATACTTCCACGAATCGTAAAAGCCTGCAACAAACATGCTAGCGATCAATGAAAAAAGAAAGCAAGTTGCATTTACGCCTGGTACTGCTAACGTTACGCAATATAAAATCGGAGTTACGAGGGATATTTGACGAGGAAAAGCAATCAAAAGAAATATTGCGAACATCCAAACGTATTGGCACACAGATTGTAATGGATTATGCCACAAACCAGCTGTATTGCAAGATTGCACATCCATTGACACTACAAGAATCGCCAATATTATGAATAAAGTTCGCTGAATTTTCCAGCTTTTAACCAACTCAATAACGCGCGAAAATGTTTTCATTAACATGCGTTATCCGTTTCTTGCAAAAGATTCGGATGATTCTGCGGCGAATCATTAAAATATTGCATATTGCTATTTTGCTCACGATTTTGCATTGCAGCAAACGCGGATATTGCTTGCACTCGGTTAGAAACATGTAATTTTTTGTAAATTCTATGAATATGCGTGTTAATAGTGTTTGGCATAAGACCAAGTTGAGACGCAATCTGATTCGTTGTGTACCCTTTAGCAAGCAGATCCATAATTTTTAGTTCTTGAGGCGGCAAAACGCTGCGCGATCTTGATTTAGAAAGTCTAATAAAAGATTCTTGCGGAGTAGCAAAATCGTAAGCAACATCTTTAACACATCGGCAGCCATACGCATGCTGATTATCGCAATATTGCAAAGCTTCTGCTAGTCCTTTGAAATTGTCTTTAGCAACCATTGCTTGCCCACCAACTTGCGCAACCATCGAAGCGTAGGATCTACAATCATACGAAGTCATGCCAATTAAAACAATATTGTTGTTTTGTTCACGAATTGCGCGTATTACCTCTACTCCAGACATGTCTTTCATTGACATATCTATCAAAATATAATCCGGAGTAGTTTTTGTTACTTGGCAATATTTCAAAGCTTGCACGCCTGATTTTACGCACCATTTGCACACGTACTCGCTTGGCAAAAGCTTGCTGAGCACGTTTCGCATAACCGCTAAAACTAATGGGTCGTTATCTACTATTGCATACGTTTTTGGCATAATGGCTTTCTTGCAATCACACGCTACTTTTCTTATATTCTACTTTATAAACGCGCGCAAAGTAGGGCAAATCGTGTAGTAATAAATGATTACAAGTAATGCATGTAAGTCAAACTTGGTTATAATAAGTAACAATATGCGACTTTTGGTTGCGTTGAAATTCATCTTTAATAATGATTGCAGCAGGATTATATGACAAAACGACTAATAGTATTGCACTCCGCAGAAGTAGCTGCGATGGCGCTTGCCTCAACAGCTGCTTTTATGCGTAGCTTTGACTTTTTCGCTTTGTGGCTTGTTCTAGGACTTCTTTCTGTTGCATTGTATTCTTATGCATATTTTTTCTTGCGCAAAAGCGTTATTAAAGAAAAAAATGCGTATATAGAAAATAATATATCTAAGCTTAGCTGTGCGGGCACTAACAGCATAAGTAGTGATGTTGAGAATATAGAGAACAGCAAAGATTACATAATTACTCTTGAGCAAGAGCGCAAAAAAGTCGAATCACAAAATAAGCAAATACTCAACAATTACTCGAATAATTTAACAAATATTATTACATGCTTTATTTGTGGGCTTATTCACGTTCCTTGGATTTATTACTACGGAATTGCAAATGGCGTCTTAACATTGGTGATTTTGTGGCGATCAATAAAGCGCCCACAAGGGCACCCTATTGATCAAAGCGATCTTTAAGGATTTAAGGCTTTAAGGATTTAAGCTTATTGTTGATCTTCCATTGAAAGATTTAATCCTTTTGCGGCATTGCGAAAATATTCTATATGGTCGCCATAGCCGTCTGCAATAATAGCGTCTTCTTTTACAACAAAAGAGCCATTTTCTAGCACAATATATTTTGTAAAGACTTCTTCTAATTGCTTAGCTAATTCATCAATTTCATCTTGTGAAAGCTCTTCGCTACTATTTTCCGCAAAGTTATCTTCCTGCTTTTGAATTTGATTAATGCTATTTTCACTAACATTTCCTATTTTGTTTACGCTATCTTCTGGCTGCCAAGAGTTTATACCAAAATCACTCATGCTTACACTACCCATATCTGCGCTACTCATGTTTGTATCTCCTTGTATCTGTAACGTATTTGCGCAACATATTTGTGCGTTGCTTTAACTCTAATTACAAACATTTTCCGTGCAATCTTGAGTACTAAGTTCTGAGTACATAATATTGCTCGAAGACTTGCGGCATTTATACTAGAAATACAAAATACATACGAACGATAGGCAGCGTACACAAATTAGCTACAATGCTCACGAACAAAACAGCAAATTGGAAGGGAAACAACTCATGAGCAAGGACTCTATAAAACTTATTAAAAAAACGCTTATTTGGATTCTTAAGTGGGCAATATTTACAGCAATCGAATTCCTTCTTTTGTACGTTGCGATTATTTCTTGGAATCATGATTTTGCACAATTCATGCACGAATACAGAGATGCTATTATTCCATTTATGGCAGCAACCGGAGCCATGATAGCAACAACGATTCGCAACGAAGGAACTATTTTTGAAGTCAAGGAGTAAGGTGATTATGGCGCTAAAACGCAATATTGCAAACAATAAACAATTTATGATATAATTTTACTACGCCGTGACTGCGCCATATTGTAGGTTTGAGGTTAATCTTCAACACGGCGTCTATTTTTATTATTTCAATTTTCAATAATACGGCTGCCACTAGGTACAGCCACTACTCCAAATCCTTCCGCTTTACCTTGACTATTTCTACGAACGTTATTTCTTATCATATTATAAAAAGTTGAATCTCTTTTAGAACATTTTCTATAAACTGCTCCTGCAACTAAATCTGCAAACTGCACACCTACACTGTGATGAGAAGCTGCTATAAATAATCCTTCAATTAGATTGTTATAATCAGCTCGATGTGAGTCATGATTATTGAGTAGATCAAAATGGAAATCATCAAGTTGCTTATTTTGTTTACTATTACGAGCATCAATAACTATCATTCCATAAACTTTTGTACCAGCATTTTTACTTAAATCTTGAAGATAATACTGAAAACGTTCACATATTTTTTCAAACGCAGTGTGATACATATTTTCAGCATTGCCATCTTTATATTTATCGTAATACTCCTTAGTGTTCACTACAGCAGCAATAATTTTAAAATCTTCATTTTCCGAAATCAGCTTAAACAGATTCTCACGCAATTCATTCAATTCATTAACACTCAAATTAGAAAGAGGCGTGGTCTCGTTGCTTAATGGATGATTAATGAAATAACGCCACTTAACTTCCCCCTCAATCCCATATTTCTTTTTTAATCCATGCAGATTACTTTGTAATGATTTCCATTGCGATTCTGGAATGACTAATCCGCCCAAAACAAAATAAGGATTTTGCTCTACAGCATCACGTTTAGGAGCGGTTCCACTCTCGTCCAAAAAAAGAATTTGCATGAGAATATTTTATATGAAATATTCAACATTCTACAGTTATAAACACAGCACAGCTACTATTGCACTATTAATTAGATTATGCAAATATTTATAAACTATTGTATTTAATACAAATACGAGTATACTTTTACCTTCTACAGGTGTAGTGTAGAAACTGTATTAATACGATGCATTAACTAGCGCCCAACTTCAGCGGACAATATGGAGCTAACAATGAGAAGAAATAATAAATATAAAGGCATGCGCATACTTACTGCTTCAACTATCATTGCAGCAATGTCGCTACTTTCTGTATATCCAATAAGTGCATTAGCTATTACCCCCCCCCCCATCAACAGAAGTAACCGTAACTAACCCAGCTCCAAAAACACAACTTGTTGTAGATGGCACAAACGGATCAGACACAAACGATGGATCTGAAAGTAAGCCATTAAAAACTATTCAAAAAGCTCTTGAAAAAACTGCACAAAAACCTGCAAATATTACCATTAAAGGCAATTTTTCACTTAATACACCTGTAGAAATTCCACAAGACATTACACTTTCTATCGATAAATCCGGCGCCACAATAACAGGCTCAAATAATACCAACGATGGAATCACGCTGAAATCTGGTTCCACACTTCGCGGTGACGGCGAATTGAAAATGACTGCATTTAAGGTAGCTCTTACAGCGGAAAAAGGCTCTCTTATTACAGATGGCACATACACTTTCAAAGATAACGCAGTAGAAGACAGTCACGGAATTTACCTTGCGGGAACAGTAAAAGGCACAAGCAAAGATAAATTAAAAATTACTGCTGATGACAAATGTAATACAGGTTTTTATGCTGATGGTATTACTTTCGAAAATGCTACTATTAACGTTAAATCACAAATTCGCACATGGTTTGACGCATATGATTTAACTTTGAAAAATTCTTCACTTACTGTAGCAGGCTTCGGAATGTCATACTATGTAAACAAATTAAACATGGACAATTCGGAGTTTGTGATTAATAAAATTGGTTGGAGACACTCAACTGGTTTAACAATTCAAGGCGACTCAACTGTTACCAATAATTCACGAATTGTTGCTAATGCAGGATCTACTGCAGGCATTTCCGTTGGAATATCAAATGGAAAATTAGCCGTTACCAACTCTACTCTTGAATTTAATAATGGTGGCGCTGGCGGCTTAAATGTAAATAGCGGAAAAGTAATTCTCACCAATTCTACAATCAAAGGTGATGGAAAAAATAGTGGAGCGCTTTTTGGAGCTCAAAACAGTGGATCTATTGAACTTAAGGGAGACTGCTTAATAGATAGCCCAGCAAATAAAAATGCAGACGGTGGAGCTGGAACAGGAAATAACTATGTTGTGACTGGAGGCTCACACATGGTTACATATGCTCCTGGATATCACAGCAACAAGGGAAGCACTGTTCCTGTAAACGGTGAAGAAAACGGTAACGAAAAGCTAAGTCTCTTTACTCTTGCTGATAGTTCTGTGAATGAGATAAAACCAATTAACAAAAAAGGAAATACCTACATATACTCAGTTAATAAAGCTTCTAAAGATAACGAAAAGCACGTATGGGTTCCAGCAGCAAAAGTGACATTCGAGCTCAATGATACAAAAGCTGAGGATTCTAAAAAAGCTAAAGGAGCTATATTCTCTGACTCTTCAACTAAAGCAAAAGAATCCCTTGCTATACGCGGTTACGCATTAAACTTTGCAAAAACAGTGGCAGGAGGAAGTACTGAAGTACCAGCAAATCCAATTGCTCCTGGATATAAGTTCCTCGGGTGGTTCTGCAAAAACGCTCAGCATAGCGAGCAAAAATTTACTGAAAAAATGATAATTAAAAGCGACACAACAGTGTACGCAAAGTGGGAAAAAGATTCCTCATCTTATGCTGTTCGCTACCATAATTGCGCTCAAGATGATGCAACATACATTGTTAGTGAAACTAGTCCAAAACGCACTAGCAAAGTTCTTTCATTCTACGAAGTTGTTAAAAATAATGCAAAATTTGCCCGAAAGGGAATGGTCTTCAAAGGTTGGACTACCGATAAAAACGGCAAAGGCAAGACTGTAAAAGCAGGTAGCAATATTTCTATATCGCAAAGTGAAAACTTAATTGACTTATATGCAAATTGGGAAGAAAAAGAATTTACAGTAAAATTCTCTGCAAATGGCGGAACTTTCTCCAATAACAGTATATTTAAGACAAATACAAAAGTATTTGAGATTAAAAAAGATAAGCGCGGTGGAGATGTTGCTGTTGTTAAGAAAACAGCAACATTTAGCGAAAACAGGACGCTAATCAATCTTATTAAAAGTTTGGATGATAATGTCAATATAGACACACCTGGCATTAGTGGCAAAGCAGATTCTGATTCAGACACAACTTATACAAATCTAGCCACGCGCAAATACTACACGCTTAAGAATAAAGATGAATCGTACAGTATATTCGGAATTACGATTGGAAGTTACTACTATTGGTTCAAAGACAAGAATGGAACTGAAAAAGCTAGTATTGATAACAATTTACGAGTGAACGACGATCTTACCTTCTACCTTAAGTGGGAGATTAATCCAAATGTTAAACAGATACAACAGGAGGATATTAATCTTCCTGCAGATTTATTAACTGGCGAGAACACAGCAACTACAGCGTATAAAGTTACTCCAGGACAAACTATTGATTTCACTGGCACAATCACAGCTTCAGTAGTAAAAGACCAAATGAAGACGATAGAAAAGAAATTTAACACAGTAAATGCGAAAGATTATGACAAAATTACTCTCGAAGATATGACATCTTCGTTCATGGCTACATTTACTATCCCAGACGGTTTAACGCTGCCTGAAAATATCACAAAAAATACACTTAAGCTCGATGGGTTCTCAGATACTTTTGCTATCCAGGATGTGCAAGTTAAAGACAAGACTGTAACAGTTACTATTAATTTGAAATCTGGCATTACAACGTATGCAGCATTGCAGACAGCAGTACAAACAAATCTTGGCGACGCAATGAAAATCACTATTCCGGGAATAAAGATAAATCAAGATTTCTCCGGAAAAGCTACAATCGTTGGAACAGTATCTGGCTCATTCCACGCAGCTGCAACATTTAATGGAACAACGAAATTATTTGACTTTACTTGGAACGGCTCACAAACAAACGATGGTAAGAACTCTGACGCAGCAGCAGGCGCTAATGATATTTCTCTCACCGTAGAATATGATCCACAAACTCCTCCGACACCTCCAACGCCACCTACACCGCCTACGCCTGTTCCTGAACCTACGCCTGTTCCTGAACCTACGCCTGTTCCTGAACCTACGCCTGTTCCTGAACCAACACCAAAACAAACACCAGAAAAAACACCATGGCCAAAATATAAGCCGACTCCAGAAAAAACACCAAACATTACGCCACTACCAAAAGAAAATCCAAATAATAAAATCGTAGAAAAACGCAAAAATGATAATAACCAACTTCCAAAAACAGGAAGCGCAATATCACTAACCGCTTTTTCTACAATTTTAACGTTTGGACTTGCTGAAATCATAGCAAAAATTAAAGCACATAAAAATAAATAAACAATAATTTCATAAGAAAAAAACAAACAAAATAGGGGTTAGTATTGTAAACAACTGCACTACTAACCCCTATTAATTACACGCAAATATTCAACAATATAATCACGATTATTATAGTCACGATTATATTAATAAAGTAAGGTAGTTCAAGATTATTTTGCGGATTGAATTGAAGCCTCTTGGCGAGCAACGTCAAGCGCTTTATTGAAGGCATCACTAGTCCAACTTGCTCCAGCAACAACCGAAATATGCAAATCTTTCAACGGCTTTCCAACGATTTTTCCTGGAATAGCCTCACTAAAAGCGCTCATGTGTTTTTTGGAGATTGGCGTAAACGGATGAGACGTTATTTGCACACTGCTAATATTTCCATTTGCAACGCTTAAATTCACGTCAATGCTATCTTCTGCAACTGGCCCATACTTAGCTTTTATTTTGTAATCGCCATCTTTGTAATTGCCAGTGTCTGTTTTAGGCGAATTTTGCTGATTTTGCTGATTTTGCGAATCCTCACTTTGTGCAGAAGCGTGCGATTGTTGAGCACCAGAATCGTAAGATTTCGAAGCATTGCCACTATCGTTTTCGCTTTGACCAGAGTTTCCTGCAAACTCATCATTCATTGGAACGGCACTTGGCTCGCCGCAAGATGCAAGAAGCGCACTTGAGCTAGCCAAAACCGCAATCGCAGCAACCGTTTTTGCAATTTTTTTAGACTTCAAATCATCACGCAAATTAGTGCAGCGTGAAACATTGTGAAACATATTGTCTAAAATCATAAATCATCGCCTTTAAATCTTAAATTAAAACTATGCGCAACTAATCATTTAAAAACTAATCATCTAAATTCGCTAATTTAGGTGACTTAGTAGGCTCATGATTTTGCAAAGATTGCGCAACGCTTTCATCAACATGTGCACTCGTAAACGCAGGCTTGCCACCAATCGCCTCGTACTCTTTGCGCGCAACCTCATTATTCCAACGTTCGCCAACAAGCACACCGTGGTTGAGCATAATTTCACGATCCGCGCATTGAGCTACCAAAGAATCGTGCGTTACAACAATAATCGTAGTGCCCTGGGAATGAAGCTGCTTAAATAAGTCTAGTACAATCTGCTCATTCTTTTCGTCCAAATTACCAGTCGGTTCATCCGCAAGAAGCAACTTCGGGCAGTTAATAAGCGCACGAGCAACACAAACACGCTGCTGTTCGCCGCCAGAAAGCTGGCTCGGCAAATGATGCGCGCGATCCTTCAAGCCAACGCGTTCCAAGGCTTCCATTGCTTGCGATTCATCTACAACTGAATGATAATATTGCGCAACCATCACATTTTCTACGGCTGTTAAATGTGGCACAAGATAAAACTTTTGAAACACAAGACCGATTACGTTTTTGCGAACGTCTGCAAGCTGGCCCGCGTTCAAATCCTCGAGTTTGCGGCCTTGCAAAGCAACAGAGCCTTTAGACGGCGAATCCATGCACCCAATAATATTCATCAGCGTAGTTTTGCCAGAACCGCTCGAGCCAACAATCGAAAGCCACTCGCCTTGCGGCACAGTAAGCGACAAATCGTCAACAGCGCGAAGAGAGCCGTAAATCTTGGAAACATGGTCCAAAGTCAACAGCATTTCTGGCTCAGCTTTTGTGCTCTCCAGCTTAGTTTCTTTATTTTCTGTCATATTAAATCCTTAACCAAAATCCTTAACTAAACACTCTAAAATCACTCTAAAAATCACTATAAAAGCTATTCTTCTCGAAGCACAATCGCAGGGTCTATTTTTGAAGCGCGCAAAACAGGCGGCAACGCTGCAACGCAAGACGCTGCAACGCTAAACACAATAGAAAACACAACCAGCCACCAATTTACGCTCAAATCTCTAGAAAACACCATTGACGCAAGCAATCGCGCAAATCCATACCCCACTGCTGTACCAGCGATTCCGCCAATAAAACCATAAAGCCCAGATTCCGCAGTGAACTCAATGCCAATGCTTTTAGCGCTCGCACCCAAAGCTTTGCGCAAGCCAATCTCATTTCGGCGCTGCTGCACAATCGAAGAAATCGTAGTGCTTACGCCAACCATCATCAACGCAAGAACAACCAGCGAAACAATCCAAAATAGGCTGCGAAGCATAGCAATAATGCCAGTATCTGCCGCCGTAACTTTAGTAACTTGTTGCGCACGAACACGCATAGAAGTCATATCGTTAATGCTGCGCACAACAGCATCTACGTTCGGCGCAGAAGACGAGTAAGCAATCACGTCCGCACCGCGCTTAACGCCTGTAAGCGCACGCAAATCCGCGTTAGTTGCGTAAAGCATGGAATCTTCGGCATCTCCCGTATCTAAAATGCCGCAAACGCGGAAAGTTGTGCCGTGAGTATCCATAATATCTGTGGAAACTCTGCCTTCAACAAGCTTATTTTGAGAAGATTTATCTGTTTGATTATCTGTTTGATTGCCTGCTTGATTACCTTGCGATTTTTGCGCAAGGCT
Organism: Gardnerella vaginalis ATCC 14018 = JCM 11026; assembly: GCF_001042655.1. NCBI lineage: Bacteria > Bacillati > Actinomycetota > Actinomycetes > Bifidobacteriales > Bifidobacteriaceae > Gardnerella > Gardnerella vaginalis. Next base: position 1,513,788 of record NZ_AP012332.1, read on the forward strand.
ATCCGAATCCGAGGAATTATCGCCAGCGCGATACGCGATTGCAATGCGCGAACCAATCTTCAATCCCATAGCCGAAGCAACATCTCGCCCAACCATAACGTTGCCACTGCTAGGCCAAGCGCCGTCCACGTTCCAATGCTTATTAAGCGACTTAACAGCGGAGACATCCACTCCAGCAAGCACGTACGGAGCCGCATTAATGCGCACATTTTCGTAACGGTAGGTAGCAAATCGCATAGCACCTTTTGCAAGAACCATGTCGTTAGTGTGCAAAACCATTGCGCGATCAATGCCATTTTTCCACTCGCCTGCAAGCGGCGTCACAATAATATTCGCTCCGTATGCGCGCATTTCGTCACTCATTTGTTGAGGAACAACAATGCAGATTGCAGCCAAGCAAAATAGCGTAGCGGCACCAACAAGAGTGGCAACTACTGCCATAAGCGCACGCGACTTTCGGCGAAAAACCGCGCCAAAAAGCATAGTCGCAAACATTGCGCTATTAGAAGTCATACCCGAACCAGATTTAACGCCCATGAAGCACCTCCGCAGGACGCACATGCAAAATAGAGCGAATAGAAGAGCCAGCAGCAGCAAGAACAGTAATCGCAAGAAGCACAAACACCAGCACAAACACCATTGGTCGAAGCGAAATCGCAGAACCAAACACGCTAAATCCAATCACTTGCGCAACGCCAAAGCCTGCAATCATGCCAATAAGCGCACCAGCGCATGCAATAACCGCTGTTTCCATAAGCATTAGCCGCGCAACAGCACCATCGCGCGCACCCAGCGCCTTGAGCAGCGCAAGCTCCCCCGAGCGCTCCGAAATCGCAGCCGCCATAAGATTCGCAACCGCAACAGCCGCCGCAACCAAGCTAAGCGCCGTCATAAGCACCATCACAGCGCGCGTCTTGTTAAGCACGCTGCCTTGCATAGCCGAAACTTGCCGCACTTGCTTTGCAACAGCGTCTGGAATCACTTCTTCAATTTGGTAAGTAATCGAGCTTGGGTAGGCTGTGCAATACCACGTCTCCCACTCTTCTTGGCTAAGCGCCGCTGGATTCTTCGCCGCTTTACGCGCTAAATCGTTTTCTGGCGTAGTCAATGCTTTAACTTCAATCGCCTCAACCATATTTGGCTTGTTTGCAATACGCTGTGCCTGGCTGGAATCCGCGTAAATCGCGTTATTGTCGCTATCTCCAGAATCGTAGATGCCAACAATTTTAAGTGAGATTTGTCTGCCAGAACGAGTTAGTTTTATTCGCTGACCAACTTTTAGATTATGACTTTTAGCAAGATTTGTGCCAACAGCGGCCTCGTGCTTAAAATCGCGCGGGAATCTGCCTTCAAGCATCTTCCACCAAGACCGCATTCCTTGCACACCAACAACTGTTGTTTCTCCAGAAGCGAGCGCAAGCTTGCGATTAAACCACGTGCCAACAATTGGGACTACTGAATTAGCAGATTTAGCAGATTCGGCAGAAGAATTTGCTTTAAGATTTGCTTTAAGATTTGCATAAATCGTTAGTTTTGGCGCAAAATTCGTTATGTTAAACGCCCAAAAAATCATTTTGATTTTTGCAGCATCCGATTCCTTCAAAAAAGCGGTAGATTCTTGACTTTCAGCATCCGCCAAAGTTTGAGAAGTTTGCAAAGTTTGCGAATTACTATAGCCTGACTTTGTGCGAGACACATACAAGTCGTTCACAACAGCATTCGACTTAGGCTGAACAATAATATTGGACCCGTAAGAGCTAAGCTCCGCGTTAATTTTGTCTCCAACGTCGTAAACAACGCTAAGCATTGCAACGCTTACACACGCACTCAAGCACACAACAATCGCTATAAGAACTCGCTTTTTAATCTGCCTTGCAAGAGATCGCGCAACCATTCGAATCATAAACATTTGCAAGCACTCCTACTTAAAGTGCGAGCTAAGCACGTCTAAATCGGCTGTGTGAATGGTAATTTTGCCGCCACCAGCCTTGTATGGGAATGGAATAGGATTGCATCCGCCCTTAAAACCAATAGTCGCCAAATTTATTGCAACATCGCATTTTCGGCATATTATCTTGCCGTCTTTTTCGTAGTAGCCTGCGTCTCCACAATTTTCGCAAGCGTCCAAGCCCACTCCATACGCTCCACCATTTTTCTTGATGATTATAAAGCGCATAACAGTGCCATCTTTAGCTTTGTATTGGAATCTATGCAAGTGGCCATCGCTAATTTGCACAAAGTTGATTGTTGCTACGCCATCATGCAACTCGTACGGTTCTGGCGGCGTAAGCGTTGGCTTAATATTCATAAGAGACACGCCAGCAGTAAGCGTAAGTATTACTACGATTGCAGCCATTAGCGCCGCAAGCGCAGACCTTCTAGACTTGCGCTTAAACGCTCGCTTTGCGCGGATTTGTGCAGGATTTTCTCCATCTACAGGCGTCTTAAAACCAATTACAATAGACGCAAATGCAGGAATCAAAAACACGCAAATTTGCGCAATAATCATAAGCGGAGCGTTGTTTATAAGCCAAACAAGAATGCTAAACGAAAAATCGTCTATATACAGCAAAATACTTCCTTGCATAATTTGCAGCAGGGATGTTAAATGCTGAATTAGCAAAATTATTAAGCTTAGAATAATTGCGATTTTAAAGGCGCCAATACTCGCGGTTGTGCGCAAAGATCGCACCATAAGACTTATGCAAATCACAGCAGCCGCGCCAAGAATAAATCCTAGCGCGCGAAGAAGCATATCGGAAGTAAACGGAGGCGTGCTGGAGTCTACGAAAATCGTAAGCTGCAAAATCACGTCTGGGAGCGCGTAAAACACTGTAAACGCTAGGCAAAGCGCGCCAATTGCATTACTTATGTGCAAGGGCAGCGGATTTTTGCGCCATTTTGTAACCGTTTTGCCAGATGCGCCAACACAGGCGATTGTTGCAACATCTAGCGGAACAGCAATGCAAAGCGCTGGAAGATTCACAAAATTGCGCTGATTAATCACCACGCTTGCGCGCAAAAATGCAAAAACAAGAGCCGCAACTGTTCCAAAAATCAAACCAAAAAGTCGCCAGCGGCAGCTGATTGGCTTATCTCGTCCCTCGCCAACGCTTAGCGTTGCGCTTAATCCCATTGTAAGCAGCGCAAGAGGGAGCAGCCCTGGAAGTACTGTAACGAACATCCTGAGCATGTTCCCTCCTTTGCTGTTTACATGATTTTTGTTTTTTATTTATGCATTATGCATTATTTATGCATTATGCATTATTTATTTGTTGTTTTTATTCTTAAAAACTACCACTGGCAAAACTACCACTGGCAAAACTACCACTGACGTGGAGTGTACTTCCAATCGTCGAATGTAGCGGTAATTGGCTCAGTCCAGAATCTGCCAGTCACGCCCGTAGCAGGATCTACGTGAAGCATCCAACCCTTCTTTTCTGGCGATTCAACAGAAAGCACTAACTTGTAGTTTCCAGCCTTATCGAGCTTAACATTTGCGCCGTAATGCGGGCCGTCGGAAGCGTTCATTTGCATAAACGTTCCCTTTACAACAGCGTCGCCGCTCGCCTTATCAATAATTTGATAATTCACAGTCAAATCTGGAATAAACTCGCCCTTGCCGTAGCCAAGCTTTGTACCTTCCTTGTTTGCGTGAATATCTGCCTCAAGATGGAAGCTTGCCTCGCTTGCCTTTAAGCCCATGCCTGCTGGGACCATGTCAACTGGCTGGAAGTACACGGCGCCAATCGTAAGTGGGCCAATGTTCTGGTCTTGGTTAGGTCCAACTGGAACCTCTTCAAAGCCTTTGTCTCCGCCCTTATCGTCGGCCTTCTGCTCAGATGCTTGTGGCTTTGCAGCAGATTTTGCCGCGTTTCCGTTTGCACCGCAACCAGTGAGTGTTAGCATTCCTGCCAGCGCTAAGGCTGCAATTGCCATCATCTTTTTGTTCTTCATATCTAACCTTTTCTGTTAGTTAATTATCTGTTTATTATTGCTTGATTTTTAGTTTTGATTTTTAGTTTTGACTTATCCGCGAACGGTTGCTTGCGACTTGTGTGTGCGCAAAATAGACACGCATAGCAGTGCAATAACCACGATTGCAGCTACGACTTGCGCCGAAATCGTTTCAACGTACGGATAGAATCCAAGCCAATCGTTAGTTGGCAAGCCTTGAATATAAACCCCAGCGAGCGCATCACCCTCTATAAGCGCGTGCACGCCTCCGCCAGCAAAAATCACCACTAGGATACACATTAGAACGCTGGTTCCTGTAAAGAATGGGCGAATTGGTATGCGAACGGATGCGAAGCGAATTAGCAGGAAGATTACAACCAAAACAGCGGCTGCAGCTACAAACCCGCCCCAGATCATGGAGTCTGCTCCACTTGATACAGCAAAAATCGCTTGATAGAAGATTACAGTTTCTGCACCTTCGCGAAACACTGCTAAGAAGCTTAGCAGCGCTAGAGAAATCAGGCTTCCTTTAGAAACTGCTGCTGTCGTTTGGTTGCGAATATACTCGTTCCAAGCTTGCACAGAAGATCTTGAAATCATCCAATTGCTTGTGTACAGCAGCATAAGCATTGCAAACAGGGCTACAACGCCTTCCGTAATCTCTTGCTGCGGACCAGAACCGTTAAACAACAATCCAAAAAGCGCAGCAACAATAAGCGAAGCTATGATTCCTGCAACAAGCCCCATGTAAATGTACTTAACCATGCTCTTGTGCCCAGATTTAATAAGATACGCGATTATTGCAGCCACAACCAGCAGCGCTTCCAACCCTTCGCGCAACAAGATTATAAAAGCCTGCCCAAAGGAGCTTGTTATAAATTGCATAAACGGGTTGGCGTTAGATGCCGCTCCGCCGTCTAGTTTTGCTGCATCTTCAATAAGCATTGACTTAAGATCTGTCACGAACTTTTTTGTTTGCTCAAATGTTTTGCCATTGTTCATAGCCTGCCTGCACTCTTTGAACTGGTATTCAACAGTGCTTACCCGGCTTCCGCTTATTGCGTTCATCACGTTCTTCTCAAAACCAAGCTTTTCGTAATATTGGTAGTAGGCTTCGTTTACTAAATCAACAGCTTTGGCAACTTCTTGCTTGTTTCCTTTTGCTGCTTTGTACGTTGATGCAGATTTGTCGAGTATAACGTTCATTTCGCGCGCAACTTGGCTCCAAGTTCTGCCATTTCGCCCAAGATTTTTCTTTTTTGCTGCATCGAGCTTTTTACGCTCTTTTGCGATTTGCGTGCGCAACTTGGCTGCGTAAACATTCGGCTTATCTAGCTGCGTGTTTGCATCGAGTTGAGAAGCGGTTTGCGCAATATCTCTTTCCAGAGTAGATGCCACTTCACTAATCTGTGCGCTTTGATTTTGTTGATATACCAAAGTTTGCAGTTGCTGGAACTGGTCACTTTGCGACTGCACCTTATCTTGACCAATTGTGTCTCTAACAACGGTTATGAAGTTTGATGCTACGTATACCGAATTGTATGCAGCTTGGAATCTGGTTGCAGCTCCTGCCATATTTGCACTATTGTATTCGTTTTTACCTTGTTCTATTTGGCTTGTAACTGCTGAAGAAACTTCTGACCAACTGTTATAGGTTTTGTCAGCGTCAGTTGCGTAGGCTATTGTTGGCTCTCCAACTAATCCTACTAATCCGACTACTCCCATTGCACAACTTATTAAAATGCATATTGACAACAAAAATGCCGATGCGCTCGCAACTTTTTGGCGCGCTTTTGCACACGCGTGCATAATGTCTCCATATCTCCTTTGGCTCTAATCCCCATCGAGCGCACACAATTTTTTCTATTTTCGTTTAGTTTTAATCGTTCAAATTTTTTGGCGGCTTTTGCACGGTTTGTATTTCCGTTTTTATTCTGTTTAAAGTCGCTTCGCAAGTAACCCCATGAACATAATATCGATATATCAAGTAGATTGATATAGTTAGACGCAAAAAACACGCAAATATTACAAAAATGATATTGATAATGATAATTATCAATCTTTTTGCGAATCATATTGAGAAAAGCCAATAAGCCCAACAAACTCATTAAACATGTTTCTCATACTTTCTACAATGCGACTTTTCTTTTCAGCGCGCGCCTTAGCCGCAGCGCCATTGCTATAATCCGCAAGCTCTCGAAGCTCTTTTTCGTTAAGCTGCGCAATAAACCCTTCAATAAGCTTCTTTTTACTACGCAACTGCGGGCTAGCGTCAATCTCCACCCTAATAGAAGAAAGAATATTTTTATCTCTGATTTGTGTTGGCGTTTGTTGTGCGTGTGGGGGTTTGAGTGTTGAGTGTGTTGCTTTCGGTTTTGTTTGCTACTAGGGGCGTTCAAAACCGAAAGCTTTTTGTTTTTGTTCTATTTGTTTCCATACTGCGTTTTGAACGTTTTGAACGTTTTACGCGTTTTGTGTATAGCTAAAAACTTATACGCGATTTTGCAAGTCACATCTGCATTTGTTATTTCACTGCATTGTTATTTAGTACCCCTTATTATCTCATCTCTTTTTTGCCAAATTGTGTTATTGCAATCAAAAATACAAACACAGATATTGCAATTGCACATGGCAAAAATGGTATAAGATTAAATCCGTTTCCTAATCCTGTTGATGTAACTGCATGTAGAGAGCGGGAAACCATATATCCGCTGTAACAATAAGGATAAACTACCCAAAGTGGAGTATTTGCTATTAATACGCCAGGAATCACAAGAAGTATATTTAATCCAACGGATAACATTGACTTTTCAAAAAGAACAGTAATCGCCCACATGACTATTACGCTTGGAATCATAGTCAAAAACAGATCTAAACACCATTTTAGTAGATACATAATTGGGAGCGTTTCTGTAACTCCTGTGCTACTGGTTGCAAACAATCCTGCTATAACGAATACAGCAAAAAATACGACCATTTCCATAAGCAAATAAAATAATAGTACGCAAAATTTTGCAGCAGAAATCGCGTATCGACTAACAGGCAGTGCCAGCATTTTTAGTATTCCGTTATTGCTCGTTTCTCGTCCGGCAATCATCACGCAAATAACAATCATACTAAGAGGAAGCAAATAGTATGAATAGACTAATGCGCTTTGAATAAACATAGCAGCCCATGCGTGTGTATATTCTGGAGTGAAGTATCTATGAAGGCTTGCTACACCAGATCCAACCACAATTAGTGGCGCAATAAAAATCAAAGGAATAATTTTACTACGCTTTACTTTCTTAAATTCGATTCTAAGAAGTTCAAAAAATCTCATTTTCATAATCTCCTTATTCGTAGTGCAGGTTCTTAGCTGTCCACAATCCAGAACATAAAAACAGAAGTGTTTCAACTATTGATACGATTACGACCGTAGTATTAGGTTGCGCGCTCATGGCAACTGCTGGTTTTAGCATAACGATAAAAGGTGATGCCATAAAAAGCACGATGTCTGACGAAGCCAATGCCATGCCGCTTAAAAATCCTGCTACACCAATTCCAAGCGTCACCCACATGTTTTCAAATCGTGATGATACAAAAATCATAAAGGACAATACGGGCATTGATGTAATAAATGAATATGCAGCAAAAGATATAAGAGTACTTACATTAAACGTGCCTTGTGGCAAATCTGTTACACCGATTTTTGCAAGTGCTAAATTTTGTATGCAAATAGCGATTAGTAACAGAACGGTCAGCAGCATAAATTTGCATAGGTACATAGTTGGAACACTCATAGGAAGCATATGCATCTTTTTTACTGCATTTCCCTTAAATTCCATGTTGTAGATAATGCATGCGGCGACTATTATGCCGAACATGTTTAACACCATAATCATGCCGTAAAGCTGTGTAAGAAGAATATCCATAGGAGCTAAAGGCAGGTTTAATAATGTATTTTTTCGTACAATGAAATTCACAAAAGCGTACGCTGCTCCCATAATGCCAATAGCAATCATAAGAGCTATAAAGCCAGTTCTCTTGCATTTTTTTAGTTCGATTACAAGCGTTTTCATAGTCTTGCACTCTGCTTCCTGATCTTATTGTCTTCATCAATCATGGATAGGAACATATCTTCCAAATTGTCGGAAGCAAAACCAGATTGTAAAGCATGCTGTCGTAGTTCATCTAAACTACCTTCAAATAACAAGTGTCCGTGATTAAGTATTCCAATATCATCTGCAATAAGCTCAATTTCGGATAGCATATGAGAAGAAATAAGAATCGTGCAATCGTAAAGATCTGGCAACGACTTAATCAGATTTCGGATTTCATGTATGCCAGATGGATCTAGTCCATTTGTTGGCTCATCTAAAATCAAAATAGGTGGTCTACCAAGCAATGCTCCAGCAAGACCAAGCCTTTGCTTCATGCCAAGCGAATATTTTTTTGCAAGACGGTCTCCAAACTCAGAAAGACCCACTAATTCTAATGCGTCATCAACTGCACTCTTAGGCAATGCTAAAATGCGACGTATAATGTCAAGATTTTCTCTACCTGTTAGATTTGCATAGAAAGATGGCGATTCAATAAACGAGCCTATTTCTTTCAAAATAGGTATGCGGTCGGCAGGAAACTGCTTTCCGTCGATTGTAAACACACCTTTTGTTGGAGCCGTAAGCCCTAGGAGCATTTTCATTGTTGTAGATTTTCCAGCTCCATTTGGCCCAAGAAAGCCGTAAATGCTACCTTTGCGAATATGAAGTGAAACATCATTAACAGCAATAAATGACTTATATTTTTTTGTTAAATGTTCTGTTGTAACAATATTGTTCATGGCAATATCTCCTTTCAGGATTTATGATATTGCGTCAACCTTTCTACAACATTCTCTTCACCTTACATCTACCTTACATTTTTATGCGAGGTCAAAAAATGAATATTCACATGGCATAATATATGTTAGGGGGTTCTCCATGAATCTGAATGATTATTTATTGAACAAGCATCTGCTGCTTGTTGATGATGAGCAGGAACTTCTAGATATGGTTGTGTCCATATTAAACGAATACGGTTTTTATAATATAACGACTGCAAAAAGTATAAAAGATGCCGTAGAAGCAACACAAAAATTACGTCCAGAATTAGCAATCCTTGATGTTATGCTCCCCGACGGTAATGGGTTTGAGTTAATGAAGCAGATAAAACAATATAGTGATTGTCCTATTTTATTCCTTACTGCTTGCGGTGAAGATGAAGATAAGTTTAAGGGATTTGACTTAGGAGCAGACGATTATATTGTAAAGCCGTTTCTTCCAAAAGAGCTAACGTTTCGCATTATGGCAATTTTAAGACGAAGCTACAAGAGCGAAAATCCCATTGTTAAACTGAAAAATAGTCAGATTGATTTTTCCTCTGCCCAAGTAATAAAAAATAACGAACATATTCAACTCACAGCCAAAGAATATGATTTACTTTCTGCACTTTATAGAAATGCTGGATGCATTGTAACAATTGACGCATTATGTGAAGCTACATGGGGAGCTAATCCTTTTGGATATGAAAATTCTTTAATGGCACATATACGTCGTATAAGAGAAAAAATAGAACTCAATCCATCGCAGCCTGTTTCATTGGTAACAGTAAAAGGTTTAGGATACAAGCTGATTGTGGAGTAAAGCAGAATGAAAAGCATACCAAAACTAATACAACGCTTCATAAGTATTTTTCTACTAAGCACTGTGCTCATAGTATTAATGAATATTATTGCGCTTGTTGTACTTATAGGAAATTACGCTCCCGATAAAGAGATATCTCCCTATAACATAGCAAAAGAGACGGGAGAAGCATTACAATTATCCGCAAGTGGGGATTATGCATTATCAAAAAATATGTCTTCCAAATTGACAAATTCTGGCGCATGGGCAATTTTGATTGATAATAATACGTTAAGAGTCGTATGGAAAACAAAAGACGTTCCTGCAACTATTCCAAACGATTATACTTTGTCTGATGTAGCTAATTTGAGCGTTGGCTACATTGATGGTTATCCAACTTACACTGGTGATAATAAGAATGGAGTTGTCGTAGTCGGATTTCCGCACAAAAGCTTTTGGAAACATACGCGACCAAGTTGGAACTACAGTTTAATCTCAAATTTTCCACAGATTGTTTTAAGCGTATTCTTCATCAACATTTTGCTTATTCTTGGAATTTATTTAATAGCTAATATAAAACTACTAAAATCAATTAATCCGATTACAAAAGGGATACAACGTTTATCTAGTGGAGAAAGCGTGCATATTCCAGAAACAGGAGCGCTTTCAGAAATTTCATCTAATATAAATTCTGCTTCCGATATTTTGCAAATACAAAAAGAACAATTGAGGAAAAGAGAGACTGCAAGAGCGAATTGGATAGCTGGGGTTTCGCATGATATTCGTACGCCGTTATCTATGGTTATGGGATATGCGGGACAGTTAGAAAATTCTCTCCATATTTTGGAAGAAGATCGTAAAAAAGCAACGATGATTATTAAGCAAAGTGTCAGAATGAAAAATTTGATTAATGACCTTAATCTGGCTTCAAAACTTGAATACAATATGCAACCAATTATGAAAAAAGAAGAAAATGTTGTTGCTGTTGTTAGGCAAGTTGTTGTGGATTTTATGAATATGGGTATGCAAGATGAGTTTTCGATTAAATGGGAAACGGACGCAGAATTGACTGTTTACAATATTAATGTAGACAAAGATTTATTAAAACGAGCGATATCTAATCTTATTCAGAACAGCATATCTCATAATGAAAATGGGTGTACGATTTATGTATCCGTTGCTGCAAATAATAATAATTGTATTATTTGTGTTGAAGATAACGGTATAGGTGTTTCAGATGAAAAAATCGAAAAGCTTAATCATGCACCGCACTATATGATTTGCGATACAAGTACTGCAGAGCAACGGCATGGTTTGGGTTTGCTGATTGTTCAGCAGATTATTGGCGCTCATAATGGAACAGTTGATATAAGTAGAAGCAAATACGGTGGGTTTAAGGTTGAGTTAACAGTGCCAAGTAAAAAATGTGGGTTATAGGTCTTTTGGCCTATAACCCAAATATCCAGTATTTATTAGTTGTCTTTTTTGTACACTACTAGAAATAATTAAGCCACTATCTCTAAGATGTCGCATTAAAGAATCAACTGTTTTATAAGACATTACACACAATCTCCTTCTCTGCAATTTTTTACTTTACAGTAAAATTTATTTTACAATTTTACTATGCACGTTTGAAAGTGGAAGCTGATTGCAACGCTACCGTATTGTTTGCGTCTAGCTTCGATTCTTGCAAGCAAGCTAGCTCGCATAGTCATTATTGGGCATTAGTTGGAATTATTCAGCATTACTCAGCATCACTCCGCAAAAAAGTGCGCTGGGAATGCACGCGTTTTGCGAAGCGTTTTATTAGGCAGCATTACAGCAAACTCAGCACTGGTGGTTTGCACGATTTTTTGCAAATCGTTTTCTTGCGATACAAACAACGCAGTTGCGAGCGCATCGGCATAAGCTGTTGGGAAATCGCAAGTTTTAGCAGGAATATAAACCCAGCTTGCGCATAAATCGCAAGCAGGGATGCCATCAAGCGCATTAATCAAGTGAGTTGCAATTAAATTAGACTCAAAGCCACTTGCATCTTTGCCTAAGTAACTTGCATCTTTTACTTTCCAACACTTTCTCGCATTAGATGACGCACACAACGCTCCGCTTGCGATTGATGCTACTGCAACTGCTTGAGTTGTGTCAAACGGATTTTCCAGAGCCACTTTTATTTGATTATTCTCTTCGCTAAAACAAGCGCGCATATCTCCGCCAGCGTTAACCAAAAAATCAAAATCGGTACGCGAATCGCTATTCGAAGGCGAATCGCCACTAAGCTCCTCTTTAATAATCTGTGTTACAAGATCTACAAAATAGCCCTTTCCAGCTGCACCAAAATCAAGCTGCACTGGCTGATTCGTGTGAAGCGTTGTGCCGCCGTCATCTCGCGAAATATTCCCCCACGTAACTGGCAAAGCGCGGCGATAATTAGCCCAACTGTCACTGCTACTATTCTCATTCTTACCTGCACTAACTGCCGATTGCGGAACGAATTGCACAGAATTGTTGTAACCAAATGCAAGCAAATCCGCGCCAATACACGCGTCGAAAGCGCCGTGCGTAGCAGCGTAAAACTCACTATAAAGCGTAAAAAGTGGCCCAGCCCATTCTGGAAACTCAAAATCGCCGCCATCATCCGCACAAGCCATGCGCGAAACAAGCGAATCCGCGCGAAAGCGCGAAAGCACCGATTCGTACTCGTCAACAAAAGCGCGAATCCGCTTCTGCACGCGCTGCGAAATCGGCTTGCTGCTAGAGATAATAATCCCCGTTCCAAGCGCGCGCTCAATCGCCATTACGTTCCTAAACATCGCTTGCCTCACGCAAACATTTCATTCGCTTTTTTAGAAAGCTCATACCTAAGAGGGCGTTCGCCAATAGAATCAACCATTTCAAGCTCAATCAAACCGTTAAGCGCGCTCACAATCTTTCTCTCACCAATCTTCTCATCAATTGCATTACCAACGTATTCGCTTAGTTGCTTGCGAGTCATTGGAGTTGGATTATACGAAAAAAGCTTATTTTGCAACAAAATAGACAGAGCTTCACGCTGCACTTTAGAAATTTCTTCCTCTGGGAAAAGCTCACGCAGCTTACCCATACAGTAAATAATGTGCTTTAATTGCACACTAATATTCTCAAACACTTCGCTCTGTGCTTTTTTAATATATTCCAATATTGTGCAACAAAACATAGTTAAATCATTGCAATTAAACAGTTCTTGTGATTTAGAAAAAGCAGCATAGTATCCAGATTTTTCTGCGTAAATTATGGAGCTTAAGCTCAAAACCGTTGGCATTGAAAGCTGCTCATGCAATTGCAAAGCAAGCAAAAACCGCCCAGTTCTGCCGTTTCCATCATAAAATGGATGCACGCTCTCAAAAGCATAGTGGCACATGCACGCCTTGATAAGCGTTGGAACTTCGGCACTATTCATCAAATGCAATAACTCAGTTATATGCTTTTGAATTTCCGCTTCCGTTGCATCGCCATCGTGCACTACATTATTTGCACCATCACGAATACTTACTTTTCCACTCCTAAAAATCTCACCATCTGGAATATTATTTGCTTCTAATTCGCCCTGCATAATACTGTCGTAGATTTTTCGTATATCTTGCAAGGTTTGTGGAATCGAAGTGTCACATTCACTTGAATCCGCAAGCTCGAGAAAAAGCTTAGTAAATTCACTAAAACGAGTATGCTTATTCTGCTCGTTTGCAGCATCAAGTGCTTTGGAAAGCTCTTTTCTAGTGCTGTGAACACCTTCAATAATGTTGGTATTTTGCACTTCTTTTGCTATAAGTTGCATTAAATATTCGCGTTGAGCAAACCATGGCAAATCGTTCCACGCTTTTTCAATGATTTTTTCAGCGCGCATAATATCATCTATGTACGTTACAAGATCCGTTACACACATTGCAAAAATCTCATGGCCATCAAATACGATTCCAGAACGATACGTCACAGGATTATCAATGCGCAATCGATATTCTTCTTCCGCAATATCACAAGGTTTTGCATTACTTTTAGACATCGCAACTATTTTGCGTATTGTTTTGTAATCCATAATGCGACTCCATTTACGTTATTACGTTTACATTATTGCGTTTACGCTAGTGAAGATTTTGTAGTAATGTCTTGCAATGTTTTGCTTGCGATATTTTTGTTTACAAGCAAATAATGCATTTATTACAAAATGATTGCATAGCTAACGTAAGAATCTATTCTATACCTACATTTTGCCAAAATGAAGGCATAGCGAGTAAAAAACATTCATTTATACCGACATTTTGGCAAAAACGCACTATAGAAACATCGGCAGCGTCGGTAACATCAACATAACGCCACTCGTTTCGGCGTAGACAACACCAATGCTACGCACGCAAAAGTAAAGATTCGGGATTTTACGCAAACATACGCCCCCACTTTCAAAACTTAAAAAATATTAAAGTTTTGAAAGTAAAAATACGTGTTTGCTTTCAAAAGTAAAAATACTACGAGCTTGAAGATAGCATTAGTGACAATGCAACGTTGGAGCGCGAACTTTCGCCACTAAAAGCAATAAAAGACTCATACACTAAAATCCTACTTGCAAACACTCGCCACGATTCTTACGACGTTGAAGGAATCCACGCAATAGACATAGCACAATGGCTAATTGACGCAAAGTGAGTAAAACATAAAAAGGGTTTGTTAGAAGTAATCTAACAAACCCTTAAAACCAGAAGGAAGAATCCCGTCCCTAGCAGGAAACAACCAACCAGCAACAAGCATTAAGCACAATCAAACAGCAACCCAAACTCCACATGGTAAGAAAAGGAAATTTTCGGCAAACCACACAAAAACCCAAGCCACTATTTGAAAGCTTGTGATACGCGTGAAGCAAAACAACACGCGTATCACACGCTCAACGCAAGCCTTTTAACTTAGTGACGCATCTTGCGAACAGCAGCACCCATACCAGCAAGCATAGAAGCAGCCAAAGCAGTCAAAGCAACACCAACACCAGCATTACCAAGCTTCTCGCCAGACTTACCATGACCATTGCCACCCTTAGCAGCAAGCTCACCCTTAGCAGCAGCCTTATCAGCAGTCTTCACATGAACACCAGGAACAACAGGCTTTGTTTCAGGCTTGGATGGAGTATTCTTATCATCCTTCTTAGGAGTTACTTTCTTGCTCTCAAGCTTAGCTAAAGCAGCTTCATCATCAGCAAGCTTCTTCTTAGCAGCATCAACAGCAGCCTCAGCCTTATTAGCAGCAGCCACAAGAGCAGCAACTTGAGCCTCGGTAACTGCGCCTGCCTTAACTAATTGGTTCAACTTACCATCTTTGCCAAGAACAAGAACATGAGTTGCTTGGCTTGAATCTGCAGGAACAACACCATCAACAGTAACTGTTGCTGTATTAGTGTTAGCATTAGCGTAAGCAGAGCTTACCTTATCATTCCAGTCCTCAGCAGCTTTGATTTCCTGCTTATCCTGCTCGATAGTAGCCTTAAGAACAGAAGCATCAGTACCATCAGAAACCTCAGCAAAACCATTATTCTGGTTATACATTGGTATTAGAGACTCAGCCATTGCTGGGGTTGCCATTGCGAAGCCGGCAAGCAAAGTAGCGCCAGCAGCGAAAGCGGCGATAGCCTTCTTATTCATCATTTTAATTTCCTTTCTTCTTCTCCTCTGCGTTAGGGGCGCAGAGAAAAATTTGCTCCACAATCCACAACATATGGATAGTTGTTTAAACACCAGCCAAAACTAGGAGCAGCTAGCGTTTGCTTATTAACATACCCCCCCCCCGTTTAAAAAAGTCAAGAGGCACCCACATAAAACAAACAGAAAAAAATAATGTTACACACAAACTAATCCACAATAAAAACTATTTTCACCATAATATTTGTGGATTAACACTAATAAAACCGTAAAAACACATTATTTCAAGGTTTTTAAAGAATTTTCCCAGACTTTTCTCAGGAAACTACTCAAGCAAGAACACTAACACTATAAAACCATTGAAAAATCAACATTCCACACACATCACACACGCAACACGCCGACACCACGCAGCGCCACACCAACGTCAAACCAACACCACACGAAATGCCACGCTACAATACAATCGCTCACAACTAGATTCCCGCATTTGTTCCCTTTTTAGCAAAATAGAAACAAACGCGGGCAAAAAGAAACAAAAAGCAGGAGCCGCGATAAATAATCGCAAACTCCTGCTTATCTAGCGTACCTTATTACAAAAGTCAGCCTTAGATTAACTTAGATCACATTAAATCACCTTAGCGTTAGGCAACACATTGCCGTCCTTATCAACGTTACAACTGTGCTCAACAGCAATAGTAATATTGTCTGAGTCAACAGAAAAGAATCCGTCAGTCACCTTAAAAACATGACGAACGCCCTTCAAATCGTCAACCTTTACAAATCCGTGATCAATCAACGCAAGCACAGCCTCATGCCCAGGAAGAACACCCATTGCGCCATTCACAGAAGGAATAACCACAAACTTGGCATCGCCTTCCCAAACAGGATGCCTGGCTGCAACCACACTAACGTGCAGCGTTTTCACTTGCTTTTCTGCCATAATCACGCACCAAACTCTTGCTTCATATCGTGCCAACGACGCTCAAGATCATCGATGCCACCAATGCCAGAGAACGCCTGCTCAGGAATCTCATCGTAAGTACCATTGCAAATTCGCGTAAACGCCTCAATGGTCTCATCAGCTGGAACATAAGAACCTGGACGACCAGTGAACTTTTCAGCCACATAGAAGTTCTGACCAAGGAACTGCTCAATCTTACGAGCACGGCTCACAGTGGTCTTATCTTCCTCACCAAGCTCATCAATACCAATCAAAGCGATGATGTCCTGAAGCTCCTTATTACGCTGCAAAATAGCCTTCACACGATTAGCGCAATCGTAATGAGCCTGACCAACATAACGCGGATCAAGAATTCGCGAAGTAGAAGTCAAAGGATCCACAGCTGGGTAAATACCCTTAGCCGCAATATCACGCGAAAGCTCAGTAGTAGCATCCAAATGTGTAAATGTTGTTGCAGGTGCAGGATCAGTGTAATCATCTGCAGGCACGTAAATAGCCTGAAGCGACGTAATAGAATGACCACGCGTAGAAGTAATGCGCTCCTGCAACGCACCCATTTCATCCGCCAAGTTTGGCTGATAACCAACTGCAGAAGGCATACGACCAAGCAACGTAGAAACCTCAGAACCTGCCTGAGTAAAGCGGAAGATGTTGTCGATAAACAGCAACACATCCTGATTCTGAACATCACGGAAATACTCAGCCATAGTCAAAGCAGTAAGAGGCACGCGAAGACGAGTCCCAGGAGGCTCATCCATCTGACCAAAGACAAGCGCTGTTTTCTCCAAAACGCCAGCCTCAGCCATTTCGCCAATCAAATCGTTACCCTCACGAGTACGTTCGCCAACGCCAGCAAACACAGACACACCACCGTGATTCTGTGCAACGCGCTGAATCATCTCCTGAATCAACACGGTTTTACCAACGCCTGCGCCGCCGAACAGACCAATCTTTCCTCCCTGAACGTAAGGCGTAAGCAAATCGATAACCTTAATACCCGTTTCAAACATTTGAGTCTTGGACTCAAGCTGATCGAAAGCAGGTGGGTTGCGGTGAATTGGCCACCTTTCAGTAACCTCAATGTTCTCGCCTGGCTTAGCGTTCAAAATGTTACCAGTTACGTCAAAAACATGACCCTTAGTAATATCGCCAACAGGCACAGAAATTGGTCCACCAGTGTCTCTAACTAAAGCACCACGGACCAAGCCGTCCGTAGGCTTTAAAGCCACTGCACGCACAGTGGAATCACCAAGATGCTGCTCAACTTCCAATGTAATCTCGTGAACAGTATCTCCCTCCGTGTTTCCAACGGTGTTGATATCCACTTTGAGCGCATTGTAAATATCTGGCAGATAGCCGACTGGGAATTCAACGTCAATCACGGAACCCTGAACACGGGTTACGCGACCAGCCGTTGGATCGGCTTCCTTTGCATCTTCTGGAGGTGCTGTGGTCTGATCTTCAGCCATATGCTCCTATTCCTCCTCATTATTCAGCGCATCAGCGCTGCCGATAATCTCGGTAAGTTCTTGTGTGATGGAAGCCTGGCGAGAAGCATTAAGCTTTCTTGTCAAATCCTCCACCAAATTGCGGGCGTTATCTGTAGCCGTATGCATAGCATTCTGTCGACTAGCTGTTTCGGAAGCAGCAGAAGTAAGCAAGCATTCGTGTATACGCGATTGAATATACTTTGGCAAAACCGCATCCAACACTTCGCCTGGACTTGGCTCAAAGCAATATTCCACAGCGTCCGGATTGCTGCGGCTAACCGCTTCTTCTCGAGCCGAAACCGCACCCGTAGACGAAAGCGAAGCCGAAGGACCAGAAGCTGCCTCGTAATCTGGACGATGCATGGCAAACTCTTCGCCGTCCTTTAAAGGAACCAGCTCAACTGGAAGCATGCGCAGCGTACGAACCTTCTGCCTCACCATGTTTATAAACTCGGTGAATACAATGTAAAGCTCCGAAACTCCTCCATCTTCTTCTGGAGTCATATACGCATCCATTAAAGTATCGGAAATTCGCTCCGCAATAGTCACATCAGGATGATCAGTAGACCCTTCCCAGGTGCCTGCAACATCGCGATTACGATACTTGTAATAGGTTGCGCCACGGCGACCATACACGTACAGCTCAGCGTGCTTTCCTTCCGCATCCAACTTTGCGAGCAACGCCTCGGTTTCTCGAATAATCGAAGACGTAAACGCGCCAGCCATGCCACGGTCTGAAGTTAACGCCAACACGGCTACGCGATTACCCGAACGCTCTTTACCAAAAATAGGATGCTTAATATTCGCTTCATGATGAGCTACCAACGCCTGCACGGCATCGAAAATTGCGTCGCTATAAGGCTTAGCATTTAGAGCGATATCACGCGCTTTTGCTATATGAGAAGACGCAATCATTTCCTGAGCCTTAAAGATTTTACCTAAAGACTGTGTGGAAATAATTCTCGATTTCAATGCAAGTTGGGAGGACATACGCTACTTCCCCTCAGATTCACGATTATCCGACTTCGGCTTTGCAACAAGCTGCTCTTTTTCAACTGGAGCAGGGTTTTCAGCTGGAGGCAGAGAATCCTTAACAATCAAAGGCTTACCTGCAGAAGTCTTAAACATCCTACGGAAGTCGTCAATTGCAGCATCAAGCTTCGATTCTGTTTCTTTAGTGAAATCTTCAGTATCGCGAATCACTTGCAAAATGTCGGTTCCCTTATCGAGATAATCCAATAATTCGCTTTCAAAACGCAAAACATCTTTTACAGGAATGTCGTCTAACTTTCCGTGTGTACCAGCCCACACAGAAACAACCTCTTGCTCCATGGAACGAGGCGAGAACTGCTTCTGCTTAAGCAACTCGGTTAAACGAGCGCCACGAGTGAGCTGTGCTTTGGAAGCTGCATCCAAATCGGAAGCGAACATTGCAAAGGATTCCAAAGACTTGTAACGAGCCAGCGAAATCTTAAGCATGCCAGAGACCTTCTTCAAAGCCTTAGCCTGAGCTGCGCCACCAACACGAGACACGGAAATACCAACATCGACTGCTGGACGCTGACCTGCGTTGAACAAATCGGACTGCAAGAAGATCTGACCATCGGTGATAGAAATCACGTTGGTTGGAATGTATGCAGAAACGTCGTTTGCCTTGGTCTCAATAATTGGCAAGCCAGTCATTGAGCCGCCGCCCATATCGTCGGAAAGCTTTGCGCATCTTTCCAGCAGACGAGAGTGAAGATAGAACACATCGCCTGGATACGCTTCACGCCCAGGTGGGCGACGAAGAAGCAAAGAAATCGAACGATATGCTTCTGCTTGCTTAGACAAGTCGTCGAAAACAATCAAAACGTGCTTGCCGTTGTACATCCAATGCTGACCGATTGCAGAACCAGTATAAGGCGCAATGTACTTAAAACCTGCAGAATCCGAAGCTGGGCTTGCAACGATTGTTGTGTACTTCATAGCGCCTGCTTCTTCGAGGCTTTGACGTACAGCAGCGATTGTTGAACCCTTTTGTCCGATTGCTACGTAAATGCAACGGACTTGCTTCTTTGGATCTCCACTTTCCCAGTTTGTGCGCTGGTTAATAATCGTATCGATTGCGATTGCTGTTTTACCAGTTTGACGATCGCCAATAATCAACTGACGCTGACCGCGGCCAATTGGTGTCATTGCGTCAATTGCCTTTAAACCAGTAGACAAAGGCTCGTCCACAGGGTGACGATGGATCACGTCTGGAGCCTGGGCTTCAAGAATACGACGCTCCTTGCATTCAATCGCACCAAGACCATCAATTGGATTACCCAATGGGTCTACTGTACGACCAAGATAGGCGTCTCCCACTGGCACCGATAACACTTCGCCAGTGCGGTAAACTTCCTGCCCTTCTTCAATGCCCGTAAAATCGCCTAGAATAACCACGCCGATTTCGTGAGCATCAAGGTTAAACGCTAAGCCAAGGGTGTCGTTTTCGAAGGTGAGAAGCTCGTTTGCCATGCAGCCAGATAATCCAGCTACGTGCGCAATGCCGTCACCAGCCGTAACAACATAACCAACTTCTTGTGTTGGCATGTCTGCCGGCTTATACGAGTCAACGAACCCGTCAAGTGCCTTGCGTATAAGGGCGGGATCAATAGATAGTTCCGCCATAATTCTCCTTATTTAACTTATTTCACTGCCTGTGTCCAAGCACCATTTCGCGCAGAACGCTGCAACTGCTTAAGCTGCATCAACATTGTGCGGTCTGTTACTTGATCGCCTATACGTATTCGCATACCACCAAGCACGTTTGGATCCACAATTGGGTTTATGTAGGCACGATGACCCAACTTGTTGCTGTAAATCTCAATCAAACGCTTGATTTGCTTATCCGTAAGAGGCTGAGCGGTTGTAACCGTAACCAAAGTTTCGCCTGCTTCGCGCTCAAAACCAGACCATGCGCCTCCAAAGCTGCCCGTCTTGCCACTTTCGGCGCCGCCATGCCAAGTACCTACAAGATAGTGCATAATGCGCAATACAACAGGATGCGCCTTACCTCCAATAAGCTCGTCAATCAGTCGCGACTTATCTTCCGAAGACCTATTTGGATCGGTAATAGCGTCAGAAAGCTCTGGGTACTTTTCTAGCGTATCCATCATTGTTGAAAGCTCATCAGATATGCGCTGAGCTTCGTCATGAGCATCTGAAATGGCTTGCGCAAGCGAAGAACGCGATAAGTTTTCGCTTACTCGCGATGCCTTTTCTGGCATTCTTACCTCCTAATTCATGCAAAACTTAAGTAGCAATTAAGTAATACTAAAAAATCGTTTTAGCTACTCTTTTAACTACCTGTTTTGACCCGAACTCTTAACGTCTCCCACTTCATCAATAACATGATCAATGATTTTAGAGCCTACAGTATCGTCATCTAGCTTAGACGCAAGAATCTTTCCAGCTAATGCTGCAGCGAGTACCGATACTTCTCCTTGGAGGCTGGACATGGCATGCTTATGCTGAGCCTCAATGGAATACTGAGCTTCGCTAATGATTTTCGCAGCGTCCTTTTCAGCACGCTGTCTTGCTTCATCAACAATCTTGGAAGCTTGTGCACGAGCCTGTTCGCGAGTCTTTGCAGCATCTGCTTGAGCTTGGGCGAGTTCTTCTTCCATCTGGCTTTTTAACTCATCAGCTTCACGCTGCACGTTTGCTGCTTTAGACATTCCGCCTTCGATTTTCTCTGCACGCTCATCAAGAATTGCCTGGAATTTAGGCATAACGAACTTGTAGAAAAACGCTGCAAGAACAACTAAAATAACCAGCGACCATATAACGTCGTAAGGCTCCGGCAAGAACAACGCCAGTTTATTAGTTTCGGCTGCATATGCCATGGCTTGTCCTTTCTATTCTTTCAACACTTGTATGCGTTGGAACGAGTTGTTTCGTTCGGTTCAGCTTCCCATAATGTAGGCAACGAATCCGAGCAAGCCCAGAACCTCGATGAATGCCAAGCCAATAAACATGAACAACTGAATACGGTTGCCGACTTCTGGCTGGCGTGCAGTGGATTCCATAGCCTTGGATACAACCATTGCCATTCCGATAGCAGGGGAAAGAGTAGCAACGGCAAAGCCGAGAATGCTGAGGTTGCCCGTCAATCCTGCGAGAGCGATGATACTATTCATTGGTTTCCTTTCTTTAGGAACAGTAACCAGTTATAAACCCTAAGATTATCAAACCTGACTTATTTGTTTGCTTTAATTAGTTTTACCTATTTACGCAATAGCAACAGCAGATTTTTCTTCTTTCTCAGGGTAACTTTCCGAAATATATACAGATGCAAGAACGGTAAAAATAAACGCCTGCAAGCCTGCGACTATTATTTCGAATACTGTAAACAGAATGCCACCAAGCAGCCATAATGCACCGCCTAAGGCAAGGAGTTTATTGCTGGAATCCACCACAAAGAAGTTGGTGAATACTAGGCAAGTGGCCACCAGCAAATGGCCAGCAATCATATTCGCAAACAAACGGATTGTAAGCGAAAGTGGTCGCACAATCAACAATTCCAGCAGCTGCAATGGCGTAAGAATAAAGTAAATCGGCCATGGCACGCCTGCTGGGAACAAGGATTCGCGGAAGAACGTTAAGAATCCTTTTTCTCTAATTCCAGTGATTAAGTATTGGCATACAACCCAAAGAGCAAACACTAATGGCCCTGTAATAGTTGCTGTTGCAGCCATATTTAAGCCTGGAATAACTGAGCAAAGATTAAAGAAGAATATTGTTATAAAAAGAGTTGTTATCATTGGCACATAACGCTTGCCGCGCTCTTCGCCAATCATTTCGTACACAATGTTGAATCGCACAAAGTCCATTAGAATTTCTAGTACGCTTTGGAATCTTCCTGGAACCACTTTTGCGCGGGTTGCGCCAATGCCAAAAATAATCATAACGATTACGGCCATAATAAGACGCACCATAACAATTCGATTCATGGCAAAAGGTGTGCCTTGGAATAAAATCTCTGGCGGCAAAAAGTCATTAATGCTTGGCATCTCTGGCTTTGCTGAAGCTAGCAGCGCCGCAACATTTATATGCGCAGCTTTCGCTAAAACTTCGATAGCTCCACTCATTCGTGCCTCCTTGTAGGACTCTTTTACAATACAGCTGCGTTAAGTATAAAGTTATTCACAAGCTAGTTTGTAAAACCGTAAATCCTGTAAATTCATTCGTTGACATATGTGCGAAACGAAAATATATCTCTAAAAAGCTGATTCTACTCTTAGTTTGTACATTTGAGTTATATTTGAGTTATATTGCTGATTATTAACGAGTGTTGCGATTATAGCAAGCATGCAAATTCTTAATAACTCGCTTTAGTCACTTGTTTATTATACTCCACATTTGTTTAGAATTAAACTATTTACGCGAGAAACTTACGCGAGAAACACGCCGAGAACTTGACAAATCGCAATTTGCACCTATCGTAGATAGAGCTGCTAAAAGTAGCCGACGCGGGGTGGAGCAGCTCGGTAGCTCGCTGGGCTCATAACCCAGAGGTCCATGGTTCAAATCCATGCCCCGCTACGAATAAGGTCGTAGGTTCTACTTTTAAGAATTCTGCGGCCTTTTCTATTTCCGGAACACGCCATGGAGTGGCTTCATTTAATCTCATATTGACCGACGGTCGTGTCATATCTAATACTTCCGCCAATTCATTTTGCGTACGTCTTTGACCCGCCAAAAGCATACGAATATTCATTGTCACAATCTGATTCAATGTCAAATCCATTATCATTCATCTTTCTTTCCTAAAACCAACTAGCCTTTTCATCCTATCGGTTAGTTACATATATAGTATATCACATATTATGTATTTGTAAAAAAAAACGGACTTGAAACCGTGTAACGAAACAATACGTAAAATCTTTTCTCTACGTATTCTAGTCTATGTTTTTATGTTAAAAATCAAAAGAAAACTACTCCCTAATAGTTGGGAAACATATGTTACACATTGGCTGGAATATCTTGAAGCAAGTGGATATACAGAAGATACGATTAGATGCCGCTACTACAAAATCAGTCGGCTTGCACGCCTACTTAATCAGCCACCAGAAGATATTACAGGACAACAACTTGTTGAGCTTTTTGCACACCAAGACTGGAAACGAGAAACGCGCAAAGGTTATTCTTCAACAATACGCTCGTTTTACTCATACATGATTGAAGAAGAAATTATTGATGTCAATCCAACAGTAAAGTTACCTAAAATTCGTAAAGAATACGCAATACCTCATCCATGTCCTGATTACATCATTCGTGGTGCTTTAGCCCGAGTTAGAGGTAACAAGGAGTATGAAGCCATGCTCAGGCTCGGGGCAGAATGTGGATTACGACGTAGTGAGATAGCACAAGTATCTTCATCCGATATTATGATGCTTAATACTCATCCCCAGCTTCTTGTACACGGTAAAGGACGCAAAGAACGCACTGTCCCCATCGCGCCAGATCTCGCACAAATCATCGCCAACAAGCATGGATACATGTTTCCTGGCAGATGGACCGGTCACGTCGAAGCATCCTATATTGCGCATCACATCTCTCAGCTTCTTGGTAACGGATACTCCACACATAGTCTCAGACATCGATATGCCACTAATGCATATGAAAGTACACACGACCTTCTCTTAGTATCTAAACTCCTTGGCCACGCTAGTGTAGAAACCACTCAAATATATATCAGTCTCACATTCCCTGATAGCAGTGCCATTACAGAAGCTGTTCGCCTCTAAAACAAGACAATATGAGGGGAGCACACGAGCATATTGACTTTATATCAAAAAGTTGCCAATCGTATTCTCACTACTATGTATAAAGCAAAAGTTATCGAGATTAGGAAAGAAAAATTAGAACGACACTAAGTATGTATATATCTTTCACCTGAATATTTACGTATAGTAAAAACATAGATAGAAAGACGAAGGATAATTATGGCTAATATGGATAAAAATCAGATTATTAAACAAGAAACCGAGATTACGAGACTAGATGCTATTTCTGGTCGCGGTGACCAGAAGCCAGGGAGCAAGAAGAAGCGTAAGCTTATCATCATTGCTACTGCGGTTGTTGTAGTTATAGCTTTGCTGGTTGCGAGTATGCTGGGTGTGAAGTCTTTAAGAGATTCCAAGACTCAAGCGTGCATCCAGGCAAACAGTGCGTACGCCAAAGCGTGGGCACAGTACGAGAAGACACGCCAGGATGCTGATGAAACTGCTAAGACTGTGACTAGTGTGGAGCAGGTTGCAAACGCTAAAACCTACACCACATTCACAGCCCAGCATGCTAAGAGTAAAAAGGTAAGTAAGGCGCAGTCTTTGAATTGTGCTATCTCCTACACTCAGGCTTTCAACGCGACCATGTCTAGTCTTGATAAGACTACAGCACAGCTTAATAAGACCACTAAGGCTCTGAAAAACTCAGTCGTTCAGGTCACAAAGTCGAAGAATGTGAAGGATCTTGAAAATGCTAAGAATATGGTGAAGGCGAAGCTTGATGAGATGAATAATCTGCTCTCCTCATCAGACGGTCAAGTGGCTGATAATGCTACTCGTGATAACCTGCAAAACCAGATAAACACGCTTACCGCAGCGTTGAATGATAAGAAAGCAACCGTCGAGTCTTTGACTAAGGCTCTTGAGCCAGTCCAAGGCGCAATCGACAGTGTAAACGCAAGTATACAAGCGAAGCAGCAGGCAGACGCTGCCGCAGCGGCTGCGGCGCAAGCAGCTCCGCAGGCTCGTTCCCAGTCTGCGGCTCGTACTAGCTCGGGAGCTCCTCGTTCAAGTACTCGTGGTGGGTCTTCTTATAGTGCGCCAGCACAGAATAAGAATTCGGGTGCGGTCGACTGGGATAAATACCTTGCTGACGGGAAAGCATATAATGAATTACATAGAACACCTAATCAATGTCGATATATCTATCGCTGTGGCACTGGATGGAATACCGATGGAACACCAGATGGTGACGGTGATGTAACTAATAGCAAATAGTTTCCATCTTTACTCATTTTCCCTTTACATAGTGGTTGGTTTTAGACGACTTCTAAAACCAACCATTTTTATCAATACCAAATTTTTATTGATATAAAATAAAATTTTTTCATTTTCTCATTACTGAATGTGAAACTTTTTGGTTTCGCATTTCATAATAAGCAATTTGAAAAAGGGAGACTTTTATGTCGCTTTTCGCTAAGCATAAAAGTATGAGAGACAAGATCCGACAAGGTTCACATCGCGCTCTTGCTGGTATCGTTGTCGCATCAACAATGTTGACAGGATCCGCATTTGCCGCTGGCGGTGCCGGATGGACAGGTGGAAACACTGGCGGATCTGGCACATATAAATCGAATACATTCTGGGTTACCGATGATAACCTAGGTTCCGCATCAGATAATGAAGCAGTGGTGCGCGCTATCCAATCAGAAGGTGTAGCCATCGGTAGCTCTGCTACCCGCGAAGCAGCAGCTAGAGCGCAAATTAACGCTGCATTATCCAAGGCTCGCGGTGATTGTGAAACAGAGTATACTGCGCGAGGTGGCACTGGTTCGGCAGACTGCCGCATCTGGGGTGTAGGCTTCACCGCAACAACAGCAGGACCAGGAATCACAAAACCGGAATATAACAATACTTCTAGCGCGCAAGCAACTGGCGCTCAATGGTTATCAGCATGGAACAACGAAACACAGAACGGTACCAGAAAATATAATCACGGCGGTAGCGAATACACAGTGTTTGATGATATTGATTCAGCTAATACACTCGCTTCATTCGCTGCTCAGGGTATGAGTACGCCAAATACTGATTTGATTGTTATCGTTCTTGCAAAAGACCAGCCTAAACTGTGGGACTTTACCCCTGATAAGTCCTGGGTAAAATACTCTAACGGCAAATGGGCAACCGTTATTGATGCGAAGCATACCAACACCACCGGTGCAGACACCCAAACCATCCTTGATGGTGACAAGCTCGGCTCTGTGGTTAACGGTAGCTTGGGCGAGAACCTGGGAGATAGCCTCGACACATTCACCCTGTCTGATGATTACACGGCTGCTGACTATTTGTGGGATCCAGATATGAGTGATGTGCATGTGTATGCTGCTCCAATCCCTGAGGCATCAACTACCGTCTCCTCAGTCGATGACATCATCACTAAGGGTACTGACGTGACAAGCCAGTTCACTATCCAACAGGCTGGCACGACCATTACTGCTACCATGACCAGTCAAGCTCTTGCTGCTGCACGTAGTCTTGCTACCCCTATGCAATACACGCTGCTTATCGGAGGCAAGGCGAATTATGCAAATGGTAAGGGTGCAGCCCAGGTACGCGCTGACGCAGGCAAAAAAGCTACGGATGAAGTCGAGTTTTGTGCTGATCCAACCACAGGCGCAGCCCTCAATTCTCATGGTTTGAAGAATAAAGGCTCAGAGTCTGCCGCGGGCAAGACAAAGACTACGAACGAACCATACGTGTGTGGTTACGTTCCACCAGTAGCAAAGGCAGTCATATCTGAGGCCTCTCAGGGTGGTGACCAGGACGATATTAATGGTAAGAGTGTCATGCCAGGACAGAAGCTGGAATACGAACTCACTAGCGAACCAACCATTCCAAACAACCTGAGTTATGCTATCGAGTCTGTTGCATTCACTGACACGTATGACCAGTATCTTGAGCTTGACAAGCAGACTATCGAGCTGCGTGACCTTGAAACCGGTCGCACCATCAGTAAGAAGAACTACACGCTTACTGCAGATACCGAGAAGCATGAGTTTACTATCGAACTCAACAAGGATTACGTGACAGCGAATATGACCGCGGGATCTAAGCATCGTTTCCAGGTTCGTTTCGAAGGCACGGTATCCAAGAACGCTCCAACAGACCATAGTGTGGATAATCAGTGGGGTTTGAAACTCAACAATAGTTTGACCTCGTCTAACGTGGTATCGAATAAGCCGGTAGAGCCAAAGCCTGAAAAGAAGGATGAAACCAAGACTGGTATCAATATTGATGGCAAGACCGCATACGTAGGAGACGATATTTACTACCGTCTCACTTTAAGCGCAGCCACGTTGAAGGACACTGCGTATAAGGTTCACCGTCTCGGCATGATCGATGACTATGATGATGAGTACTTGCAGCTCAATGACAAGAATATCGAAATCCTAGACGCAGCCGGTAAGGACGTCACCAACAAGTTCAATATCCAGGTTAAGGATGGTGTCGTCTACGTGTTCGCTAAGACCGTAGACACGGAGTATCTCGGAGATATTCTTCCAGGGGATCCACAACCAACAGATTTAAAGGCCTACGCTGGCAAGGTATTGGATGTGACAAAGGATCCTGCAATCGACCAGTCTCTCCTTGGTCAGGATTACACCATCGTGCTTCCTATGACAGTCAAGCAGGTCAAGGACGGGTATGTAGTGAAGAACACTGCCACCCAGATTACAAACGATCGCAAGGATGTAACGAACACGGTAACTAACCCGTTAAAGGTTATTAACCCGAAGAAGGATGTGACTGTTAAGGTTAATGGCGAAAGTGCGAATGGTAAGAGTATTTATAAGGATCATCAGTTCTTGTATCGTCTCGATAGCTCCAAGATCGCTGGTAACCGTGCCTACAAGCAGATCAAGAATTGGCGCATCGTGGATGATTATGATGAAAAGTTTGACAAGCTAACCGGCCAGTGGGCAGTCTATGTCAACAACGACATTAAGCTCGCTGACGGCACTGTGATCTCCAAGGGTAGCCGTATCGACGGTAGCGGTGTTGATGCCGGATATTTCACTTTCACCGAGGCTAATGGTGCGTTTACTGTAGAGGCAACACAACAGTTCCTTGATATTGCATCTGCTATGGATAGTGACTTGTCCTGGACAGCGTACGTGCAAATGACCCGTTTGGGCGTAAGCGATCGCGTAGAAAACACGTTCGTGGAAACCATGAATGATGTTGAACGCGAATCCAATATGGTGTGGACCAAGACCCCAGACCAGACCCCTGCTATTAAACTCATCAAGTACGACGCAGCATCTGGTCTTGAAGCGGGAGACCGTAACACACCAAGCGAAGCCTTGAAGTCTACCAAGAACGGCACCAAGATTGTGTTCCGTATCATCAACACCGGTAAAGTCAACCTGACCAAGATCACGTTAGATGATAAGACTATCGCAGGCTCCGGTACGGTAACTAATCTGGAGTATCCAGCAAACTGGTCTAACCTGGTATTAAAGCCTGGCGAATACGTAGAAGTCAAGGGCACGTTGACTGGTATGAACACGATGAATCATACCGACCGTGGTCACACGACTGGTACACCTATCGTGCCATGCGCATCCCATAACGATCACCCATTCGACCCAAACGGTGGAGATAATGGTAATGGTGGTAATACGGGTGTGTGCTATGACACTCCAGTCGAAGATTCTGATGATTGGAACGGTGTTACTGCTGCACCATTGGCTCAGACTGGTAGCGCGGTCGTGTCTATCGCTATCGCTGCTCTTGCAGCCCTGGGCGCAGGAGCAAGCATCATGATCACTAAGCGTAACAAGGAAAATGCTCGTAAGCATTAACCCGTAAACACGCTTAGTATTAACTGGCGAGGGGTCGCACATGCACACGGGACTATCTCCGTGCAATGGTGTGGCCCCTCACTCTATATTTTCTTCTTCCTCTATTGATTTCTTATTAATCTTTCACACGTAACGGTTCATACTCATGAGTAGAAAAGACACAGCCTTTACCCCTAGTCAACGTGCTTATCTCAACAGTCTTCCAGCTATCAAACACGCGACAGCCACACGAATCTACTACACAAGCCAATTCCACAAAGACGCTGTCCAGCAATACGATAACGGTGTCAGACCGTCTGTTATTTTTGCACAGGCTGGAATGCCGTCCACCCTCATCGGGCGCAAAAGGATTGAACGCTGCATCAACAGGCGGGAAAACACCGACTACACACAGTCCGGCATGCCAGAACAAGTACACAAGCAAGTCAGCATATTCCTCGACCAGATGGCGAGCAGAGTTGAGGGTTTTGATTGAAGCCAAGCGTTACACCTTATCCACCAATTCCACAGAAAGAATCCTGACATACGAATAGCCGGACTCTGCCAAACAGTAGGGATATCAGAAAACACGTACTACGAGCTGAGACTGGTAAATAGTTAAGGTCTAATAATGTACTACTAATTTTTATATAAAATTATTCCACAATAAGAGACACACTTGGAAAGAATGCGAATCCTGTATTAGGATTATTTGTATCTTCATAGATGAAGATGCAAATAAGATACAGCATTGTTCTTATGAAAGGAGGCAAAGATGAACAAGAATAGCAAGCGCGGCGGAATCAACCCACGACCTCGACCATATCCTCATATGATTTAGGCATAATTTATCCGCACATATTCACACCAAAGGTTAATAATGAACATGACTTCGTACGAAGAAATGTTTGATGAGTATGTGAAATCAAGTGCAGCATATTGCGCTTCTCTATTTGAAGCAACAGAATATTTTTTCAAAGCAAATGCTGCACTTGAAGCCACTATCGTCAGTACAAACACAGCAAAAACATCCACCATCCATTCAATACAAGAATATTTCGAGACATGTAAAATATCGCTTATTAAAACAATTGATTTGCTACGGACATTCCAAGAAATACATACGACTATCCCTGGAGAGCAAGTAGAAGTCGATTTCGCACAACAATACTTCTATATAAAGAAAACATTATCTTGCGTCGAGCAGATTATTCAACTCTTTAGCACAGTGCGTGATGACAAGAACCTACAGCAACAGATTTGGGATAACGACGACTTTACAACATACTTCACTACTAGTGCCGATAGCATCTCTCAAGCAATAATTTGGCAATGTAATTTCGCGAAACGAGCAAACCTTGACGAATCTATTTAAACCTTACCGCGGATATCTGCGTTTAGCAGCTAGTGATTTTCTTTCTAACTATGCAACTACACTAGCCTCAACTACTATTCAATTATGGCTATTGAACTCACTTTTTATCGGTTTTCAGCAGTCAAGCCATTATTTATCGCTTTACCTCACCCTCACTGCAATAAGTGAATTAGTAGCAGGCCTTTTCTCAGGAGCACTAGCTGAGCATGTAGGAATTTTCAGGACAACAGTTGCTGCATGCTTAGCAAGAATGATTGCGGGATTATGTATTATCGCAATTGTATCGGTATCCTTCTCAACCCCATCTGCTAACAAGTTGCTCCTATTTTGGTGTGTTTGTATACTTGTAATGGTTACGACAGCATGTGATACTTTCTATTTTCCTGCTATTACTTCCTTTGTTAATCGTGTAACAAAAAATGATGATCTTATTAATGTTCTTTCACTTCTTCGCTTTACAAGCCTCATGGGTACATTAGTAGGACCAGCAGTTGCAGGTTTTGCGAGTAGTAAATATTTATACATTCCAATTCTATTTACAGAAACTATCGCATTAGCAGGAATAATAATTTTTATTTATTTTATTTACAAGCATGCAGTTAGAACCGGAATTTATACTTCAGACGTCGCAGATGAAAATCCAGAATATTCTCAAGGCTTTTTGGCAACTTGGGCTAGGGGAATGGCAACATTTGTAAAAAACCAAACGTACAGGACTTTAGCTCCATTTGCAATACTCGAAGCTATCGCATCTACTGGCATAAGCTTTGCTGGAGTCCTCTTATTCTCAATGGTTCTACATAGTGCAGAAGGATATGGCTGGTATTTAAGCGCAATGTCACTTGGGTATGCCCTCAGCTATCTCATCGCGCCAAAAGTGTCCAGCAAAATGTCCTTCTCTATGCTACTCACTCTTTCACATATACTAGTGACTCTTTCTATAATAGGACTGGCATTAGCGCCTAACGCTATAGCAGCAGTCGTGTTTGGTTTCCTTTTTGCTTTCTTCCAAGGAGTAGTAAATCCACCATTCCAAACAGTATTTATTCATGCAGTAGATGATAATCTCGTTGGACAGGTAATGTCTGTATTCATCTCAGTTGTTGCCGCTATAGGAGCAGTAAGCTATCCGCTATGGGATTACGCTTATTCCCACATGACCATTCCATCTCTACATGCAGAGTCAGGAATAATTGTCATAGCTGCTCTTATCCACTTTATACTGGTGCTTATCTGCATATTCGATAAGCGATTGCGTTCAATTAAAGCAGAATAAGATGCAATAAATATTGTAAATACGAGCACAACTACAAGCTGCGCTGTGAAAGTTCACTACAGAAGTTTCACAGCGCAGCTTATTTTTAAATTAGAACGCTTTCAATTCAGACATCTAAGTTAACCGAGTGAACCATACTTTATCTGTCATAGAGTGTTCATTTGTGCCGTGAGCAAATAGCACCAACATCTATATCTAGGATATTTATAACTGATGTCCCGTCTGTAAATTCTTTTGACTAACATCATGAGAATTAAAAGAAATATCAGCACCATACCCGGATCCACTAAAAAGTCTGGGCGGCTATTGTCTCCACGAGTTTCACTCGTGGAGACTGTACTGTTGTGGCGCAGCAAGAATGCTGCCACCGGTCGCCGCCCCCACTTTCTCGTGTTGGTAGCCCAGAGGCTAGCACACCCAGTCCAAAGACCACACGCCAGCCTTGTCACGCCACCCAACAAGCTCACCCCTGCCAGCCCATTCCACAACATGTTCCACGGGCTGACCGGAGTCGAGCCTGGAGCGTCGCACAAGGACTGGGAGTGTTCTTGTGGGTTTACGGGTGTGCCTGCCCTGGAACTACCAACACACAAGGAAAGGATAAAAAAAATGGTTACCATCAACAGCGACCACACGGTCACACTCCTAATAGGAGAGGTAGAAGCTCTCGTAGCATTCCACAACTACCTAGCAGGCTTTACCACGAAAGGATTGGACGAGAACACACTACGCTACGGTATCCAAGCATTAAGCAGTCTCCTCATCGTGCGTGACATGTTCCTTATTGATAGTTTCCATGGCTGCACCATGCAAGACTTCCTCGATAACGTTGAGCACCCATTCGCTGAGAAAACTGTCCACTATGTGCGTTCAAGCCTCGACCTGGTTTTTAGAGATGACAATTTCACCCTCGACACACGGCGCATCCATCGTGCAATAGCACTGCTGACCACCATGCTGGAACTTAAAGGATTAAGTCAGAGGGAACTGTCACAGTCTATGGCACACTGTCATACTTGTATTGGCTGAAAAATGACACGACAAACGCTCGTATCACAGCCCAGAAAGCACTCACGATAGACGAGAAGTACGGGCTTGCACGCATCACTACTACAGCGCTCCTTCACCACATCACACCCCACTGGTGCCAGAAGTAAGCAGAGGGTTTGCTGGCAGAAAAAGAAGCGCAACTTTTTCTGCCAGCCCCTGGTGGCTTATCGCAGCCACCCTCCCGCGCGGGGCGCGTCTTACCCCTAGGGCATGCCCTGAACAAAATTCCATAAATTTTAGGGCATTACCCCCAGGAGCAAGCCGCGCTATTACCACGCGAGAAGGGTGGCTACTATGCTTCCATAAGTTCACACAAAGATGTGTGAACCAGCCGCCACCAGCAGAACAAAGAATCTGCCACCACTATCATGGCGGCAGACCCATTATCATCGCATGGAACACCTGCGGTGTACTCTCATTTTTTGCTTTTTATGACGTGTTCTTGACACTTCCCACTCTAAAAAACGGGTCACTTCCGCCAACTTCCCCGCGTCCTCCACTCGCGTTACGGACACGCGCGAAGCTAGGGCCCGCAAGGGGTTGGCTCCAGCGCATTCCGTTTTTGTCCCTTCCAGTGTTCAACAACACGAACGAAAAATAATCACACCAGGGTTTTTATATAAAACCAAACCATAAGAAAAATCATATACAAGTAGAAAGGAAAACAAGAATGAAAATTAACAGCAAGCCAGTCACCGGCACAAGCTTCGCATACGACGGATGCCACAAAATCTACATCTGCGAAAACACACAAGATGAGCAAGACGCGCAAAAAACCGGATACACCATCCACCCCATAAGCGAGCTTGAAAACACATACGAAAACTCGTGCGACCTACGCTTCATCCACAACTGGACACTCGATAAAGACTATGTCTCCCAACTAGAGCCCGCCTTATTCCAAGAATAACCAAAACTACAACAAAGAAAGGTCTTTTATGCTCATTCGTATACTCGCAGCATTCATCCTAATAAATGCACTTATTGCATACAGCGGTCTTGTAACCTACATGGCACATCTCATGCAAGAGAGCGCGAACAAGACACATACGCCAAAAACACGATGGCAAAAACTCACACTCGCACTAATTTTTACCAGTGTGACCGTCTGCGTACTCGTAGAAACACTATCAGACAACCAGACTATACGAACGATTACTCTCGCAGCCTTTGCATTTCTTATCGGCAACTTTTCAGGTGGCATGTATCAAAAAATCAAAACGAGCAACGAAAAGAAAGAACAAGAATGAGTGAACAAGAACGTAAAGTCCGTCTCGTCATCCGTATCACCCACACCATCGATATGAATGACAGTAACGGGTGGACACCACAATTAAGCTTCATCAAAACAAGAGAATCTTAAAAGGAGAATTATCATGGAGTTTACACTAGACAACGGGCAGCGTGACCTTCTATGGCTCGTCTTAGCACCCGCTGCCCCTGCCTTATGCTCACAAATAGGCCACGGCATGCCACAGTGGGCAATCATACTCGCAAGTATCATCTCATGCTGGATCCTCCTTGCTACAGCATACACAGAAACAAATAGATTATGGAAAGACAGCAGTCGAGTACGCAATTGCCAACACCAGACAATTATTCGCGCATGGACAGTACTCTTAAGCGTTCTCGCAGTAACCATAACCCTCGTACTGGCAGCAGCGCTTTATAACAGTTTTCTCCCTACAAACACGCAAACCTTTATTATCTTTAGCTCAATCAGTGTCATCGGTATGATGGCATTCTTTGCCCACTACTACTTCTACCAAGCCTGGATACCAGAAAAACGGGTATCCCTCAAAGAAATAGCAGCCACACACGGAATAGAACCATACACCAGTAACCACAATAAGACGAAAGAAGACTTGCAATGAGTGAACAAGAACGTAAAGTCCGCCTCGTCATCCGTATCACCCACACCGTAGACATGAATGACAGTAACGGGTGGACACCACAATTAAGCTTCATCAAAACCAGTATCCTCACCCCAGAAAAAGCGAAAAACATCGCGGCAATCCTGAACCGTCTTGAAGCATTCCGCGCATCCAAACTCGGAAACACGCAAGGCGTCCTGTGGATCATCAACGCGACCGACACATACGATCTGGACCGTATCACAAGCCAATTCGGACTCGATGAGCTCAAAAACCTACCCGAAGTCTTAAACCCAGTCACAGAAATAAGCCTCAACAACCTCAACTAAAAAGGAGAACAATGATGAAAACGACCATCGCTCAAACTATCGAAGGAAACCTCACCGACAATCACACCTACTTCCCGCCAGCAGACCGTAAACGCGCTATGCTCCAATTGACCATCGCATCACAAAACAGACGCCAGGAAAATGGGCAGTGGGTCGACGGACCAGCAGACTTCATCCAGGTAAAAATATTCGGTAGGTCTGCGGAAATCCTCGAAACCCTATGGAACAATGGGCAACTGGGTAAAGGCATGCCCGTCATTGCGATAGGCCGGTTCGATCCACGCCCATCCGCATGGATAGGCAAAGACGGCAAAGCCCACGCCCAAGTCAGTTTTAATGCTGAAAACCTTACAACCAATATCGCACTGCTCGCTATGCGGCAAAACCGCGACACCACACCTGTAGCTGCTCCAGAACAACCAGCCTCATCAGAGGACGATTGGATGACTGGTTACGACCCAGGTGATATGCCATTCTAAAGGCTGTAGTTTAAGTTAAAGAGTGCGGGTCTCTCTACCTAGAAGAAAGGTAGAGAGACCCGCGCTCTTATTGCTTCAGATTGACAAACTGTAAGAAATATCTTACAATTGATGTGTGAGAATAATAGAAACAGAAGAATTTACAAAATGGCTAGAAAAGCTTAAAAATAGACGAGCTCAACTAGCTATCGGCTCTCGACTCTTCCAGTGGAAAAATGAGAGCATGGTTTTCGGAGACGTTAAAACCATACATGGCGAACTCAAAGAAGCACGATTCCATATCGATGCAGGGTATCGCGTGTATTTCGCCCAAAAACAAGACAAGATAGTTCTCCTTGTCTTTGGTGGAGACAAATCCACACAAGACAAGGATATCAAGAAAGCAGACGCTCTCCTTAAAGACATGAAAGAAGCAGGACAATGGTAAAGACACGAGAATTCGATATTCAAAACTATCTAACCGACCCAGAATCTATCATTTATTTCCTTAATGCGGCATTAGAAGCTAACGATGCGCACTTCTTTACTCAAGCACTAGGCGAAGTAGCAAAATCTGAGGGAATGACAAAGCTTGCGCAGCGTTCCGGAATTCCACGCGAAAGCTTGTATCAAATCCTTTCCGGCAAAGGCAACCCACGTTTAGATACTCTTATGCGTGTTCTTGACAATCTCGGGTTTAGTCTCTCACTACGTCCACTAGAGGAAAACGAAGAGGAAACATCCAAAGATCACAAGAACAAAGAAGGCATAGTATATAAAGAACCTGCATACGCGTAAACACCCTCTAAGGGACCAAAAATCGGGTGGTTGGCTTGTCCTTTGATAGAAAACCAACCACCACCAAAATGGAAATGGTCGACATTACCGCACGTGAGATCGACCATTACTCATATATTCCTGACCTATATATCATGTGGGGCTAATGCCAACCCTTAAAGGGTTGTCTGTATGACACGGGTGCAGCAAAGATGCTGCACCCCGGCCGCCCCACATGAGCTTTGTGCGTGCCAGCGCCAAGACAAGCACACACCCACCACAATCCACACACACCACCCCGATAAGGATTCTTGCAGTTCGCGCCAGACACCATCGTTTTTCAGGCTCCCCATGCCTGCAAAAATTGCAGACAGGGAAGCCTTTCCACGGGTGTGGGCGCGCCCCACAAGAACCCATATCATTTTTAGAGGGGTGGCGGAGTGTCTTATGGCAACGGGTTGTGTGCTGCTTAACGCTTGTCACGCACACAGTGACACACATAAGAAAGGACAATTATTATGGGACACTCCAGCATTCTCTACTCGTTCACCAGTGAAAAAGACGCTATCGAAGCACTCAAAAAATATGCCAGCTACGACAACCTCATCGCCACTTTTCTCCAGTCGGTCGATCCCCTTACCCTCGAAAAAGACATAGCCGATGAAGCTGACTATGTTGACTTCATCGACACATGGAACAATCCACGCGATATCGTCGACTTGGAAATACAGTACATGCCATACACGCTTACCAGTAAGAATGACGGTATCGTTCACCTACACGCTGATAGTGAAAAGATGAATAGTCTTGCACATGAAGCTGCGGAAACATTCCACCACGCTGCACGAATCGTAACCGATTACGGGTACATGCCACACTACGGTGCGCACAGTGAGCTAGACAGGCATGTCATGCGTGACTACCGTCGTCTTACACAACCGTATGCGACTACTCGTATTATCATCATGAACCCGTCAAACTTATCATGGACAGTCCTTGAAAGTAGCCTTGACTATCTCGACCCTCACTATCGTGACCTGTACATCATGACTACAGTAACCGGCGACTACCACATCTAAACGCACCGCTATACCACTAGAAGGGTTACCCATTAGGGTAGCCCTTCTTACTTTCTCATCTTGATAGTTTCTCTCACACCCCACACGCTGACATGGCCTTTTCCTTGCATCTATGCACTTAGCTAAGGATTACGCATACGAGGCGCCTCGTGTGGTAAGACAATACTTCCTTCCTTAAAAAATGTGAGTGGCTGTTTACCGCTTAGGCCTTCTTTTGTTTACCGATGAATGCTCGCTGCGCCTAGCGACATATGTCAACCTGTCCGTCGTGTCTTTCACTTACGTTGCAGCCACGCGTGCCAGGTCACGCACCCACAAGGGGTGTGACATATGCCGCCAGTCGTAGCGTGAACCGCAATCATCAACAAAAGAAAACCCAAGCGAAACAACCACTGTTTCACTTTTAACGGAAAGGATTATTATGACTACCACACTCGAAGCACCAGTAACCCGCAACTCCATTAACGTGCACGGCGCTATGGAAGGTGACATCCTCGTCGCAACATGGGGGTATGACCAAACCAACTGGGATTATTACGAAGTCATTCACGTCACCTCTAAAACAGTCACTCTCTTCGACTTGCGCCACCATACGCTGCTCAAGGGTAAGCGCACCCAGCCAGGCTATTACACGAACATTCCAGGCCGGTACGGTGTGCGCATCAATACCTTCAGCAACGCGTACTTCAATCCTGACGACCCTCAAGGCACGCATGCTCGTGAAGACGAGAAACGCTACTGGTCTATCAACATGGGTCACTAAAGCCCTCGTGGTGGAACACTCACGAAAAAGGTGGGTGCTCCACCACCTTTTCATTTCTCTTGTATAAGCCAGCCTACGCTTTCGTGTCGGTTTTCTTCTCACAAGAATGCCCATGACGATAAGCCAAAGACCTGGAACCATGCACTATTAATACGCTCATACAGATGGATATACAAGCACACCCCACAACCGATAGGTTGAGCACACGCATACACGTCTACGCGCTACTGGTAAGAGTGGTGCCAGAAGAATAGTTTCTACACATTCACTCTCCATCACACGTGTATGAGCCGCACCCACCCCTGCACGCATGGAACACAATCTTTTTCTACCACACAATCCTCTGCACTATTATCCTTCGCAAAACCATCAGCTACTCTGCCCGTGTACTTATAAGAGTGAGGAGATTATGCGCATTCAGTAAGAGCGACTGCTCACTCTTTTCCTTTTCATAGCTGGAGCACGTGTTTTCTCTACCCGTGTTTGTTTTACCGATGAATGCTCGCCCTACCAGCGGACGCATGTCAACCCATCCGAGCGTCTCTCAACAATAAATTGTTTCGGCCGCGCGAGCTGGGTCAAGCACCCCGAGGGTGTGAAACGCATCCACCGGCAGGACGTGAAACGCAATCATCAAAACAAACACAACGGGGAAGAGAAAAGCCTCTTCTCCCCACTTTTTGAAAGGAAAACACAATGAGCACCACAATCACTATGCCACAAATCTACAATCCACTCAAAGACTACGGGTACACGCCAATCACTACTTTCTGGGAAGACTTCACCATAGCAGAAGCATTTGGTCTCGACGCTATCGAAGATACTTACCAGCGCGCTTTTAATGAGTGGCACAGCAATTACAAAATGATGACCGAGCTTGTCATGGTGTTGAACAATAAAATCTGGCAATACCATTTCTACAACGAGGATAAAGCACGTGTATACAACGACCTGTATACGACCCTGGCAGCATGGTGCGAAGATAACTTCACAAGCGACCAGCTTGACTACTATTACACCACCACAGACTAAAACCTATAAAAGCACATGGGGTGAAGGATTCATATTCTTCACCCCTATTTCGTATGTACTTGACGACTCAATAGACAGGAATATTGTGTTGCACACGCTAAAGCGTGTACAACCATTCTTTTTCGTATGGAACACCTGCGGTGTACAAAAAATTTTCTTTAAGGTTTGTCAATTTCCTTGACACTTACGATCCTATCGCCACGTTCCTCCACGCAACGCCCGCGATGTCCCTAAAGGTCCACGCGCAGCTTATGCGCTACGTCACTTCACGGCGATATGTCTTCAGTGTTCAAGGAACTTGAACAAAAAAATGTCACAGACACCCCGAGGAAAAGGAGAGATGAAATGTGCACATGGTATGACGGGAGCGACATCGAAAACGTACTCGAAGAATATCCACAATTCAAAGATTGGTTCGACGCGCACCACACCATTGACGAAATTGACTGCTTTACCGTGTGCGATGTCGAAGAATGGTTTGAAGACTTTAGCGAGACGTGGATAACTCCCAAACTT
Source organism: Gardnerella vaginalis ATCC 14018 = JCM 11026 (assembly GCF_001042655.1). Lineage (NCBI taxonomy): Bacteria > Bacillati > Actinomycetota > Actinomycetes > Bifidobacteriales > Bifidobacteriaceae > Gardnerella > Gardnerella vaginalis. The sequence goes on from NZ_AP012332.1 coordinate 1,553,623, forward strand.
GCCCAGCATAGTGAGCTTCCTTATTCGCTTCTCTATCACAGTATCGATATTGAACTTCTTGCCCAGAATTGTTCCGAAGTTGAAGACGGTGGCAGAGCATTCACCTTCGATAAGGCAAGCGGCTTATGCCTATGCCTAGCATACTAAAAGTTTGTGTGTTGTCCGATTAGAATAAGAATCAGGTAATACACAGAAGGAGACGACACATGCACACGTGGTACGAGTATATGATTCAAGCAAGTAAGAATAGCGAACGAGATGGGGATTTATGGTTCCGCTACCTGTACAAAGTTATTCAAGACAATGGCACGAAACTCACCAGTGATGATGTCACACGGTTACTCAACAGCACCGTGCTGACTCCCTTCCAAAAAATAACATTGCAAGACGCACTCACTGACGGCACACACACAAGAGAGCACGTGCTCCAAGCGAATCGTAAAGCACAACCAAAAAATATTCTGCAACTTTTCAAAGAAGGACGTTATGGACAAGACACCACTGTTCGCTGAACTCAATGACAATCTTGCGAACGAAAATATCACACTCGAAATTATTTGTGCTGGTGGTTTCGTTCTTGAGTATTACAATCTTCGAGGCACGCAAGACGTTGATGCCTTCTATACAGAAAATGAAAAAATCAGAAACATAATTCAACAGGTCGGTGAGAAATATAACGCGAACGAGCCAGATGAATTATGGCTTAATAATTCTGTTGCGAACATGAACCGCATCCCACCGCGCAAAATTTGCACTCCTGTTTTTCAATTCTCTCATCTTACCGTGCTCATGCCGCCGCTTGATTATATCCTTGGTATGAAACTAGAAAGTGGCAGAGAAAGAGACAAACACGATAGCGCTGAAATTATTCGCAGGCTCAAACTCATCAGGGGTTATAGGCCAAAAAGTGTGTAAGGCTAAGCTGATGAATATTCTGGAAATAGAAGTAATCAGCTTAGCTTTTTGATAATTACTGGTAGTATTCACGACTCTTATGGAACTCATTCCAATCAACACCAGTACCATATCTTGCTGGTATTCCAAATACTTCAGATAATCCTTGATTAGAACGCTCCCAAGCTTGCCTATAGAGTTGTTCTATACGTTTACTAGTAAAAGAATGAGTGACTATCCAAGACTTATCTCTTGGCTTACTCGTGTTTAAATAACACCACCAGCATATAGCGTGTATACGTTTTAACAAGCTTAATCCACGATGATTACGTAGCATAGCGCGAATTCTACTATTCATTGATTCAATAGCATTATTAGTTGGTGGAATAGGATGAGTGCAATCTTCTGGAGGGCTAAGAAAAGTAAACATATAACCCTCATGAATACGCCTATCAATCATTGATTTAGCACGAACTAGTCTTTGATGAGTATCAGCAATACTACCATCACAATACTTGCTTTTCTCTTTAAGAAAATCACTCCAAGTATTCACCCAATTATTGTAAGAAATAAGCCAATGACGAGCTTGATTTTCTGTTTTTATGTCAGAAACAATGTTAGCTAATGATAGTAATTGCTTACCAGGAGTAAGACGAGGATTAACTCCAGTTAAAGCTTTAATGTTAAGACCTATATGGAACAAGCAACGTTGTATTTTCGTATTAGGCCAATATGTTTTTACTGCTTTACGAATACCACCAGAACCATCACAAACTACTACTAGCGGTTCCGCAATACGCTGCATGAGATAACCCCACGCGCGACTATTCTCACTACGAGCCACGTACCAGCCTAAAACATGTTTCCCAGAGTAAGCGATTAATACTACAGATTTACGTCCTAAATGAATACCATCAACATGAATGTAATCATAAACTTCATCCACGAATGGTACTTGCGGCCATAAGTCCCATAAAAGCTTATTCTTACGTCTTAAGGTACGGGCTGAGAAATCGTATGAATACTTATCCTGAGTCTTATTAGATAAAAGCCAATTTAAACTAACTGTTAAATCGTTTGATTGTTTATCATACGCTCTACTTTTAGAAGCCCCACAGTTAGTACAACGGTATCTAGTAGTGCCAGCATTGGTGTGACCATTCTTGCTCATTTTATGATGACAGTTATTGCATAGTGGGTTATTCATACAAATGAAGAATAACCCACATTCGATATACAACGAGCCCTACTGCCATAAGGGTTATGAGCTGATTTTTTACACACTTTTTGTCCGGGTGGCGAATGTGCAGAAAACAGATTCGATTACCGCAAAACGCTTGTATTGCAATGCGTGAGACATGATTTCTTACACACTTTTTGGCCTATAACCCGTCTTTTGCGTGGTATATCAGTACAGGAGAATTCCTAAGCGACGACGCGCACGGTTCAAACGCTCATCTCCAGCTGGAAGCATCGCAAAATACTCAAGCATACGTTCTTTGATCACATCTGCACTATCACGATGACCAGCAAGAAAATCAAGAAGCCTACTAAAAGCATCTTCAATATGACCATCAATCATATCTACATCTGCTACAGCAAGCTGAGCGGAAGCATCACTAGGATTATCACCAGCAGCCTTACGAACTGCATCAACATTTGTATTAGTATTCCTGCCAAGAAGCAATGCTTTAGCGCGTTCGCGAGATGCCAAAGAATCATTCGGGTTAGCCTGCAATACTTTTTCATACTCACTTGCTGCTAAAGCATAATCGCCATTCATAGCCGCCTCATGAGCAATTTTATGTTCTGGCGGAACGTCAGAAGAGTCGCCAGCAACCGCAGAATCATCACCTACACCAACACCTGACGCATCCATAGAATCACCTGCAGAATCAACTGAATCAACATAAGGAGCCATCCCAGCTACACCAGATTTTTCCGCAACTTTAACCAACTGAGGCAGAATATCATTACAAATCTGCTGCAACTCATCTGCACTAGGCAATCCCTGACAAATAGGCATTGGTCTGCCTCCAACCAATCCATATACAGCTGGAAGCTGCTGTGCGCGTAAAGCTTGAGCAATTGATGGGCTTTCATCCGCATCAATACGAGCAAGCTGCATTCTGCCATCTAACACAGTAATAGAATCCGCAAGTTTTTGTGCTAAATCGTAAGAAGTTTCATCGCTTTTTTGCCATACAAGCAAAATAATTGGAAAACTTACAGAGGTCTGAACCATCGCCTGAAAAGTTTGTTCATTAACATCAATCACATACCCACCAGCAGACGGCATCTTAGACTGAGGTTTTCCTGACTTTTCAGCCGCTTCTCGTTTTACAAGAGCTTCTGCTTTGCGCTTTACACCTTCCAAGTCCACTGCTCCAGCCAGAGAGAAGCCGCCTGGGTTCATACCCATTGATTGTGAATCAACCATAATTTCCTCTTTTGCTTATATTGCTTACAACTTTGCTTACATTTCTTATATTGCTTATACAACTGCTTACAGGGCTTCTACCTTTATAGGCTGACGCTCCGCTCCCACAGGAACAATCTGCGCATTAGAGCCAGCTGGTGGAACAACCATTGCTACAACATTTACGTAAGTTACACGCATTGTAGAAGTAGCCTTAGCATTTCCAAACAAAGCTTTCTCCTCGTCAGACGCTGGTCTTGATTCTCGACCTTCTCCAGCTCTTCTAGTCCACACGGAGTCAATACGCGCAACCACTAAATCACTACCATCGCTTGCGCGCATAACGCTAATCTGATTTGGAACTGAAGTAAAAACCTGTTCCTGAGAACCTTTGTTTCGCTCCATTCCTGCTTGAACAGTCTTAGATAATTCTGCTAATTTTGCGCGCAAATAATCACTAGCAAAACTCTTTGCAAATTTACTAGATTCTCCTTGCTGCAGAACATCAGCATAAGCCGCTGCTGCCGCATGAGGAGTCATAACAAGGCCAGAATCATTTGCTTTACCCATTGAAGCACCGATTGAAGAAACAGGGAATTTTGGCAGACGCACACCAGGGAACAGTCTTGCAACTGCCCACAATTTATAGTTTGAGCGTGCCCTATCCTGACGGATCACCAACAATCTCTTAGACTGCTGGTCTTTTGTTGTAGTAGTAATCGTCATCAAATCACGAGGCCAGTTTGCATTCGTAGGCACAATAGTCTGAGCAACTTCACGAGGAATTGTTGTTTTTGGATCCAATTTTCCTGTTTTAGCCGCAATCGCAAGCTCACTAGTTCGCACAAGCATTGCAGGACCACTCATATAGCAATCAAGATTACTAGAATTCTTCTCTTCATTCGCGCGCTCTAGAGACCTCAAAACTCTTAAACGTATATCTTTTTCTCTAATAGACGTTACGTTTGGAAGTTCCTTTGTGCTATGCCCCTCAGCGGCTTTAGGAACTTGACCATCGCAAGCGCTAAGAGCAAAACACATAATTAGCGTCATTATTGTAGCGAATGTAAATCTTACATAATATTTGATTTTATGCGCATAAAACATAGTCATACTTACTTTCCACACTCACTTTTGCTCATTTCCACGCGCATTATTTTTACGCTTACGATTCTGGTTATAGTTTGAATTCGTGTTGCCACCAGCGTTTCTGTTATTTGCATTATTTTCGCCGCTATTTCTATTACGATTATCTAATTCGTTAGATCGACGATTTTTGCCATATTTTTGCCCGCGCTGACTATGCTGATTATTCTGACTATTCTTACGCTGGTCGCGATGATTACTCAAATCACGATTATTCCCTTGATTTCGCGACTTGCTGCGATTATTTGACTTTTCATTGCTTGAGTCGCAAGCCTCCGCTGATTTACTACGATTATCCCTATATTTGCGATTTTCTACATCTCTACTACTAGAACGACCATCTTGATTGTCATGCGAATCACGATTTCTTCTACCATATCTACTATTGCGGTTGCCGCGATTGCTATGACTCGACTTTCTAGAATTATTATTGCTACTATTCCCTGAATATTCCTTTGAAGATTGCTTTTTATTAGAATCATCATTCAAAGAATCTTTGGAATCACGTATAGCATCTTCATCTTTAAAAGAATCATAGGAAGATTTATCAGAAGAAGCATCAGAAACTTCTAAAACAGTAGACGAATCGCTATCATTCTTGGAAACATCCGAGAATGATTCACTAGCAAAACGAGCAAAATAAGACTGCAAATCTTCTTTAGAAATCACAGCAGTTTCATCCAAAGATGGAGTTGGAGAAGAATTTAAACCAGACTTTACGTTTACAGACAAATCCACGGTTGCTTGCGACTTTGCAACACGAGTTTTTGAATGAGAACCATGACGAGCATGAGAAGCTGAAGAACCTTTATGCCTTGACTTCTTATCTTTAGCAAAACTGCCAAAAATACTAGCCATTGTGCCAGCAAAAGCATCTGAGAATTTAACTTCTTCGTCTCTGGAGACACTTTCTACAGTAATAAGACCACTTCTACTAGCCACCAAACGCTTATTACGCCTGCGATGTGGAGCCATAGCGAACACAGAAGCAGAAAGGACACAAAGCAGAGCAAACAGTGCTCCAACAAAATACAAAGGAGTTGCAAAATCTGGAAGATTGTGTCTACGCCAACGAAACTCTACGAATGCTTCAGGAGAATTTTTACCTAAGTCAATAATCAGCACGCGTCGAGAAATCCTTGCACGCAATGCGGATGAAACTTTTTGATGATTCGACTGGCTATTTTCTTGATTTGCTTGATTTGCTTGATTTACAGCATTGCCACTGCTCAAATCTCCAGGAACAATGTTCTCAGATTGTTCAAAATCTTCCGCATTAACAAACAATTTAGCCAAACCCATTTGGCAAGTAGCATTAGTCCACAAATCTGAATCTTTAAAATCTACATCTTTAGAAGCCTTAGAATAAGAGTTATTCGCGGAATCTACAGAATTTTTGTTATTCACATCTGACTTTGCAGAATCATCCGCCTTCATAGGGACAGTAGAAAGATTCTCCCAATCTTGCAAACCAGTTATTCTCTGTACAGAGTAGCCACGAGTCCACCCACGAACATCTTTAGCCAAACCAACTGCTACACAAATCGGCTTACGAGTATTAAGAGCCGCAACACTAATTTTTACGCGGTAATCCACAAGATTTAAAACACCTGGATCCGTAACAATGTATCTTGAACCATACACGTTTGTATGAGCCGAAACAATAGAGTTTGGCTTCCAAACTGTGGCATTAAGAACACCAAGAACAATACTAAGCACAGCAAGCAACCCAAAAATAGGTGCCACGATTCCTCGCATAAACTTAGCTCGTTTTGTAGGTCGTTGCATCAAACCTCTTTCTGCATCCTAATCAGCAATAAATCATGCATTATGCTTGTAATCAGAGCATGAATTCTTTTTGATATTCGCCTTAATAATCGTCATATCGTATTTGCTCCTATCTATTCTACAATCTTTCATAATCTTTTATAATTAATCGATTGTTATATTTATTAATCTTTTACAATTCTTCGTAATATTTAAATATATTTGCTACTGAATAATTAAAATCAGACTCAAGCGATAGTCTTAAACCTATGAGAAAAACCAGATTATACACAATCAAATCTTTTGCAATACGCGCAATTAGCACAATTAGCGCTGCAGCCTTGTGTTTTACAATGGCATCTTGCAGCGGGAATAGCACGAATGATAACGGAATGGCAGACCCAGCCGCGAATGCTGCTGGAATGCAAGTTTTAGGCGGCGTTAAGGCTAGTGGAACTTTAGGCAAACAACCAAAGGTCGATATAACTACTCCTATAGACGTAAAGCCAAATTCTTACGCCATTTTGCAAAACGGAAACGGTGCTAAAATCCAAGAAAATAGTCGCGTATGCGCTAATGGCATTGTGTACAATGCTAAAAACGGCAAAGAGCTTATGAACACATGGAAACAAGGCAAACCAGATTGCTCAATCGTTGTTAAAAAAGGCGTTACGAGTAAACCTTATTATGCACTGTTTAAGGGAAGAAAAATTAATTCCACGATTGCATTTGGTGTGCCTGCAAATCCGCAAACTAAGCAAGATGCGTACGTAATGGTGTTAACTCTTGTTTCTTCAATGAAATCTCTTGAACGCGCAACAGGCAATAAAGTTAAGGATATCCCTGAAAATCTGCCGAAAGTAACTCTGAGTAAATCTGGAGAACCATCGTTAGATAAGAATAACTACGTGCCAGATGGAAAGTTGGTTTCTCAAACTTTGATTGAAGGAACTGGTAAAGAGGTGACCAAAGAAAGCACTGTAACCGCTCATTACACTGGCTGGACTATCGATAAAGACGGCAAATTGCATCAATTTGATTCGTCATGGAAGCGCGGCACGCCTGCAGACTTCTCTCTTGCAGGTCAAGTGATTCCAGGATGGACTAAAGGCTTAGCTGGGAAGAAAGTCGGATCTCAAGTTCTTTTGGTAATTCCTCCAGAAGATGGCTATGGCAAAGAAGATAAGAAGGATGCACAAGGAAATGTAACAATTCCTGCAAATTCAACGCTTTACTTTGTTGTAGATATTCTCTATGCTTCCTGATCTATTAATCTCTTAATGATTAATTCTCTTAGTGATTAATTACCAATCGAATCATGCCGCGCTTGAATAAATCTTGCGCGGCATTTTTATACGTAAATTTACGTAAATTTCGTAATAAATTACAGATAAAGCAAAAAATCGCTAAGCTAAAACAGGCGAAGATCGTTAGACTCAACACCGCGCATTTCATCGTAATCGAGGATTAAGCAAGTAAAGCCACGATCCTCAGCCAAAACTCGCGCTTGCGGGCTAATAGTCTGCGCAGCAAAAATACCTCGAACTGGTTTAAGCAACGGGTCTCGATTCAACAACTCACAGTAACGAGTAAGCTGCTCAACACCATCAATACCACCGTGTCGCTTAATCTCAATAGCAACATGAACACCGTTTGAATCCTGCGCCATAATATCCACGGGGCCAATAGCAGTAGGATATTCTCGGCGAACCAATGTAGCACCATCGCCAATACGCTCAATTTGCTCAGCTAAGTAGCGCTGCAAATGGTCTTCTACACCATCTTTAACGAGACCTGGGTCTGTGCCTAAATCATACGAAGAATCGCTATAAACGTGTTGCAGAACAATGCGAAGCAGGTCATTGCCCTTTTTTGCAGCAATTTTTAAAACAGTTCCATCGCCAAAAACGCGCGAAAAGTCGAAAGCCTCCGTGCTACAAGCGCCGACAGCACCATCTGAAGAAACAGAACTCGAATCGTCGTCTTCACAAGAACAATCGTTATCTTTAGAAACATTTCCATCAATAACGCGCATAGTACAAGGAGCAACCATCCAATTAAGTGGCTTATAGGACCCTAACTCTGAAAAAATCAGTACACTACCATCAGCCTTAATAAGCAACACGCGCTTAGCCACTGGAAGACTTGCATTAAGCCTACCCGTATATTCTGCACTACAATCCGCAACAATAATTCGCACACAAAAAGCGTAGCATAAATCGCGTAACTACTTGCACAAAAACTATCTGCCCAAAGCCGCCGCCAAATCGCGATTCTGCCAGCGCTGATGCAACGCGCAATAGCCTCCAAAAAGCAAGAGCCAAATAATGCCGCCAATTGCCGATCCGCGAGTGTCTTCGCTAATAAACAGCGTTATGTACACAAACACAAAGAATGCAATAGTAAGAGAATTAAGCAGCTTATAATGCGGCATAACAAAACCATCTGGCATAAAATCAGCAGAAGCGCGGTACTTTCTGTGCGTAACCATAATCAAAATGTAAATCATGATTATTACTGCCGAAGACGCAGAAGCAAACACAATAAACGCGCCATGCACTCCAGGAATTGAGTTAATAATCGGAGAGAACAGGATTAGCGCAGCAGAAAAAATGATTGCTCGTGCAGGAACTTTAGTGCGCGAAACTTTGCGCAAATGTGAAAGAACAGGAGAATTAGATTCTAGCGCAATTTGATACATATGCCTTCCTGCAGAATAAAGCAGCGAATTAAGCGCAGAAGATGCGGCTGTTATTACCACAAAGAACACAAGCGCCGAAGCCCAATGAAGCCCCGCATATTGGAAAACCATTATAAACGGAGACATATAAACGCCTTTAGAATCGGTAGCTTTAAATTGTTGCCAAGGAACAATTAGCATGATTGAAGCAAGCGCTCCAACGTAGAAAATCAAGATTCGCATAATAATCTCGTTGATTGCCTTTGGCAAAACTTGGCGAGGATTCTTAGTTTCCGAAACCGTAACGCCTACAAACTCAATAAGCTGGTATGCGTAGAACACCATTTGGAAACTCATCAAAAATGCCAACCATCCATTTGGCATAAGCGAGAAGTTGTTGAAAATATTGTCAAAGCCTGCGTGGCCTGCAGGATTTGCAACGCCGCTAATCTGTGTTGCAGGGTAATGGTAGCCAATAATAACCATAACTGCAGCAGTTGCAATAAGAGCCACAATCAACGTGATTTTAATCATTGAGAACCAAAACTCTGTTTCGCCAAATAGCTTAACAGCAACCAGATTTATGCACACTAAAGCAGCCAAAAACGCTATTTCTATAAGCCATTTCCAGCTGCTAACGTCTATGCCAAAAGTTTGGAAAAATGTAACACAATACGTACTTACAGCCGTAATCTCACTCATGCCAATAAGCACAAGCACTATCCAATACGACCATCCTGCAAAATCGCCCCAGCCTTTGCCCAAGTATTTAGTAATAAAACTAATAAAAGTGTGCTGATTTGGATCCTTGTACATAAGTTCGCCAATGCCGCGCATAAGCAAAAACATGATTAAACCAACAATTATGTACACAAGCATAATGCTTGGACCCGTAAGACTAATGGATTTGCCAGAACCTAAGAATAGTCCCGTGCCGATTGTTCCGCCTATAGCAATGAATTGCACGTGTCTTTTTGTAAGGCTGCGCTCCATCTTGTTAGTGTGACCATTGTTAGTTTGGTCAATATCACTCATTGCTATAACTCCATTCTTTTAGGCGTGAGCTTTCAATTTTATAAGAACCCGTAAATATTTGAATTTCATTATTCAACTTTATTCAACACTTTTAAGCGAACTAACAGGGTCAATGCGGTCTAACGCGGGATTAGTTGACCATTGAACAATTAAAGCAAAAATCAGCGTTGCAAAGCCAGCAATAACATAGCTTAATGGAGACACTTCAACCTCAAAATACAGAGAAGGCATGCGCAAAGCATTTGTTAACAAGCCTGCAACCAATCTTCCAAGAGGCAAACCAACAAGAATACCAATTACAGTAAGAGTAAGCATCTCCTTATGCACGTAAGCATGAACTTCTCTACGATAAAAGCCAAGAACCTTTAAAGTTGCCATCTCTCGCGCACGTTCCGAAATATTAGTGCTTGACAATGTAAACAGCACAGCTAACGCCAAACCTGCTGCAAGAGTTACTATAAGCGCAACCACAGCATTCATTAAATCAAAGCTAAACGAATGTTTCATGCGCGTAATGTTCATAACAGCTAACACACCATCCCTATCTGCCACATGGTCTGCGTAACGCATTCTTGCATCATCGTCTCCACGAAGACGCATAATTAGCGCATTATTCTTAACATTTTTTCCATTTTTAAAACCGAATATTCTTTCATAGCAGCGAGAAGTCATATAAATATTTGAACCAATAAGATTACGCACGACTGCACGCAACTTCACTTTTGCGCGCTTAAAACTGGAGTTTGTTATTGTAATATAGTTTCCGCTCGCAATTCCCAACGACGATGCTGCACTCTGTGAAAGAAGCGGACCATCATCATTAAGTGAAATATTTTGCAAATTATTGTTAACATCTTGTAGACGAACCATATTAGACAAAGCTGCGGCATCTTTAACAACTACGATTTGTACGCTTTCAGAATCTCCAACGATTTTATTATGCGAATTGTTATTGGAATTGCTATTAGATTTACCATTATCTGCATCGCTTTTTGCGATTTCTCCAGAGCTAATGTAGGCAGGCAAAATGGTATCAACAAGATTGCTGGATTTATCTTTTTGCACACTTTTCTTCATATTTTGAAATGCATCTGGAGTGGAAATAGAAATCATATCGTAGCGGTAAATGCCGTCATATTGGCGGATTCCAAGAGTGGCTACAGTATCGTTTAATGCTAAAGCACACACGATTAATGCCGTGCAACCAGCTACACCGCCAATCGTCATAAATAGTCTGCCTTTAAAACGAGCCAGATTCCTTATAGATACTTTGTTGAGGAAACTTAGACGATTCCAGATAAAAGGTAAATGTTCAAGAAGCACGCGAGCGCCAGCTTTTGGAGATTTTGGACGCAATAATGCCGCTGGTACTTGCCTTGTCTCCCTCCAGCTTACGATTATTGTGCATATTGCAACTGGTATTACAAACGCGAGTACACAAATCGAACCATAAAGCCAATCGTATCGTAAAACAACTCCTGGAACTGTGTACAATCCGCGCAAAATCTTAAGTAATAAAGATGGAATTGCTAAGAATCCTAGAATATCGCCAATTCCGCCTCCTACTAGACAAGCAAAAATCGCAAAGAAAGCGTGCCTTGTTATTGCTGCGCAACGTCCATAACCTAAGCTTAAGTACGTTCCAATTAGTCCTCGTTCTTCTTCTACCATTCTTGCCATGGCTGTTAGGCTCATCATCATTGCCACCACAAGAAAAAGCACTGGGAAAGCGTATCCAAGAGATTGAATCGAGGCAACATCAGAACGCAAGCGAGTATAGCTCCCGTTTGATATGCGAGCAAAAATATGCCATCTTGCTTGAGGAACATGCTTTTGCACTTCTGTCTTAATTTTTGCGTAAATTTGTGCGCGAGCCTTAGCTAAAACCGAGTCGGGAGCGTTTTTAAGCATTGGCATATTGGCTATAGTTTGATCTACTTGTTGATTAGTCTGGTCTTTTACAACCTGATTTGTGCGCGCCTCTTGGCAATCACTCTGCACACTGTCTTTAATTTGGTTTGAAGCATTTGCCACAATTGCGCGATACTTTTGCGAAAAATCGTTAACGCGTCGAGCCTCATTTAGGCGCACATATATAGCTGTGTATGGAAGATTATTTGTGCTTTCAGTAATCGCAGAGGTAAAAATAGGGTAGCGTGATATTACGGAATTGCGGAAAGCTTTTGATTGATACCCGTTTGGATTATCCAAATCGTTTACGTCTAACACGCTTCCTGTGATTAGAAGCTTATATTTTTGATTTTGAATCGGTTGATTAGACGAATTAGGCTGATTAGTGACTTGTTGCATACTCAAAAACAGTGTGCTACCAATTCGCAATCCGCTATCGTGCAAAAATCGTTCAGTTACCACAGCTTGACGATTGTTTGTTGGCATATTGCCACGCATCAAATGCAGACGATTCAGTTTTTTAACATTGTGATTATATTGCACAACGTTCATTGCATAAGACAAATTGGCATTATTCGAAGGATGAGCAGTAGCTTTAAACGACTTTTCCGCCTCTGCTTCACTAACAAATGGCAATTTTTTGATTGCTTTAACATCTTTGTCAGTCAAACCAAGCGTAGAAATAATTTGTAGGTCGTAAGCTTTGAGTTTAGAGTAAGTGTCATTTGCTCCAAGAAGCATATCGTTGCATCCTGCATAAATGCCAGTCATAACTGCAACGCCAAGCATTGCTATAACTGCTAGTATGCAGAAACGACGCCATTCGTGAAACCACATTCTAATAGCACTAATAAAAACCATTGGAAAAATAGAACGTGAGCGCTTATTACTAATCGCATATTTACGCTTGATTTTCTTAGATTTTACAGTTTCGCTACTCACTACAAACCACCACTCTACAAATCACCATTCAATATCTGCAATTGCCGTAGGATTTTCTTGTACTGTTTCGCTCACGACTTTTCCAGAATGGAATCTCACAACTTTATGAGCCATAGGAGCAATAGCAGCATTATGAGTAATAATAAGAACCGTCATTCCTTCTTTTTGGCAAATATCTTGCAATAATTGCAAAACAGCTTTTCCTGTTTCATAATCTAGCGCACCCGTAGGCTCATCGCATAAAAGCAACTTAGGCTTTTTAGCAAGTGCGCGCGCAATAGAAACTCGCTGCTGTTCGCCTCCAGAAAGTTGTGCTGGGAAATTATTAAGTCTTTTTTCCAACCCTACGTCAATAAGTGTTTGAGCTGGATCAAAATGATCTGAGCAAATTTGTGAAGCAAGCTCCACGTTTTCTAACGCCGTCAAGTTTGGAACAAGATTATAGAATTGAAAAACAAAACCAATATCTTCTCTTCGATACTTTACAAGCCCACGACCATTTAGCTTTGTAATATTTAAATCACCAACAGTTACGCTACCGCTTGTTGCCGTATCCATACCGCCTAAAATATTCAATGCTGTAGTTTTACCTGCGCCCGAAGCCCCTAGTATTACGGTGAGCTTACCGCGCTCGGCTGTAAAACTAGCATCATCTAGAGCGCGCACAACACTTGATCCAGATGGATACTCTTTTACAACATGATTAAAAGTTATGTATGCCACAATACACCTTGCTTACTTACTACCTAATGACGCTTTTTCTATCAACTTCTTAATTTATTAGATTAATATTTAATACTCTTCATTGGAATAGAGATACACCACGACGTGCTGTACAATACGCGTTACCAAGCCAAGTATGCCTTGAATTTGGCCATACAGCTCCAAGACGAGGAGCACCTTGACTCATCCAAATACTCGGCACTCTTCCATCGGAGCTTTTAGATCCGAGAAGATTAAAACCATTTTTTATTTCAAGCCAATCTGGATGCTGCGTAACAATCGCCAATCCTTCTTCTAAAGTCAAAGGAAGACGCTCGTCTGAATCTATAAGTTTTCTGGCAACATCTGGCTCACGATTCAAATACGATGTGCCTGTATGAGGGTCTAATGCCAAGTAAAATGGACCTTCTGGAGGCTCAAAACCATCTTGTGGCAGAAAACTAGCTATATCTCTAGGCGGCATTGTTGTAAAACCAGCCATACGATCAATACTCGTCCTAGAAATTAAGGACTCTGGCGAAACTAGCTCGCGAGTAGGCACAAGAAGAATATTAGTACCCAAATCGCTTTGCTCAAGAGCGCGAATAAGCGGCAAAGCTAAAGCACGAAACGATGCAGCACTCATATCTGCAACATCTGGGTAGCCAAGAGCAACAATGCGATCAAGCTGCTTTTGTATTTCTTGCGAAGCTATAGACATAATTACATTTTACGTAAAATTTTTTATAATAGCTAATTCGCGCAGGTCTAATTAATCTACAAAGTGTCGTTTTTTAGCTACGATTTCCGCCAATTGCACAGCGTTAAGAGCAGCGCCCTTACGAAGATTGTCATTTGTAATAAACATTGCCAATCCACGCTTTTCATCAACCGCTTGATCTTGGCGAATACGCCCAACGTAGCTCGCGGATTTTCCTGCAGCAAGCTGAGGAGTAGGAATATCATCTAGCGCAACGCCAGCGGCCGATTTTAGCACTTCGCGAGCCATATCTGGAGTTACATCGCACTCAAATTCGGCATTAATGCTCATTCCGTGACCTGTAAAAACGCCTACGCGCACGCATGTGCAGCTTGCTGCAAGCTTTGGCAGATGCAGAATCTTACGACTTTCGTTGCGAAGCTTTTGCTCCTCGTCGGTTTCTTGCGAACCATCCTCAACAATCGCACCAATGAATGGCACAACGTTGAATGCGATTGTGCGCGCAACTTTTGTTGGTTGCGGAAAATCAATAGCATCTCCATCAAACACAAGCTTATCCGCGCCCTGATCTAAGGCAGCTTGCGCTTCGTTCATAAGCTGCAACGCTCCAGCTCTGCCAGCTCCAGAAACCGCTTGATAAGAAGATACAATAAGTCGCTTTAAGCCAAAAGCATCGGAAAGCGGCTTTAAAACAGGCATGCACGCCATTGTTGTGCAATTAGGGTTGGCAACAATCCCACGCGGAATATCATTTAAATCTTCTGGATTTACTTCTGCAACTACAAGAGGCACATCGTTATGCATACGCCATTGAGAAGAATTATCTATTACTATTGCACCCGCATCCGCAAATCGCGGTGCCCACACTTTGGATGTTCCGCCGCCTGCGGAGAAAATCGCAATGTCAATTCCACTTAAATCTGCTTTTTCTACATCTTCTACAACAACATCTTTGCTGCGATATTTCAAAACAGTTCCAGCGGAGTGTGCGGAAGCCAAATATCGCAAGTTTTTAATTGGAAAATCGCGCTCGTCTAATACGCGGCGCATAACCATTCCAACTTGGCCAGTGGCGCCTAAAACCGCAAGGTTTACGCCTTTGTTGCTTATAATTGCCATTTTGTCTCCCTTATTTTGCGTGATTTTGCGATTTTCTTTGATTTTTGCGATTATTTAAGCGTGATTTTTGCGTAATTTTTTCGCGCGATTAGCGTCCGCTTCCTCCATAAACAACAGCTTCGACTTTGCTTGCGTCTAATCCGTAGGCTGTGTGAAGCGCACGAACCGCTTCGTCAAGCTGTTTTACTGGAACAATCGCTGCAATACGAATTTCTGATGTAGAAATCATAAGAATATTAATACCGTGATCACTTAGCGCTGTAAAGAAGGTTGCTGCGAGACCAGAATAGGTTTTCATTCCAACGCCAACAACTGCGACTTTGCCAACAGAAGGGTCCACGTCCATAGACGTAAATTGCAATTCGCCGCGCGCGCCCTGCAATACCTTGCACACAGCGTCTAGGGACGAGCTTGGAGCCGTAAGCGATATGTCAGCCGTTTCGGTGGATGCGCTTGCCTGAGCAATCATGTCTATGTTAACGTCTGCAGCAGCAAGAGTTGTAAACACTTTTGCAGCATTTCCAGGCTTATCGGGAACGCCTCGAAGAGTAATCATAGATTCGCTTCTATCGTGTGCAACGCCAGAAATCACAGGGGTCTCTGGGCCTAAGTCTGGGAATAAATCGCCCATTGTTGAGCGAATGTCTACATTTGTTATTTTATTTGCCATTTTTGCCGCCTTATGTCTATTGCCTATGCGTTCTGTCTGTTGTTATGCTTGTGTCTTCTTTAATAAATAATTAGTTTAAATTCGGCAAGCTCTTTGGATTTACTCCACTCGGCACAATTAATGTTCCGTTTCTGTGCGAAAACGAGCTGCGAACATGAAGAGGCATACTGAATCTTTGTGCGTATTCAACGCATCTCAAAGCTAACACTCGAGATCCGCAAGATGACATCTCAAGCATTGAATCATAATCGATAACAGGAATTCGCTTTGCGGTTGGAACAATTCGAGGATCTGCCGTAAATACGCCATCAACATCTGTGTAAATCTCGCAAACATCTGCTCCAAGAGCAACAGCAAGCGCCACTGCCGAAGTGTCTGATCCGCCTCTACCAAGCGTTGTGTCGTCACCAATCTCGCTGATTCCTTGGAATCCTGCAACAATAGCAACACTGCCTTTTTTAAGCGCATGCTGAACACGATCTGGCTTAACAGCGCGAATATGAGCTGCTCCAAATTGCGCGTCTGTCATAAATCCAGCTTGAGAACCAGTAAAAGAGTATGCGTGCGAGCCTTGAGCATGAATAGCCATTGCTAGAAGACTCATGGAAATACGCTCTCCTGCAGTCATAAGCATATCCATCTCTCTAGCAGGAGGATGCGCATTTACACTCATTGCTTGGTCAATCAAGTCGTCTGTGGTATCTCCCATAGCGGAAACGACAACAGCAACATCGTTACCAGCAGCTTTTGTATCAAGAATCCTTTTGGCTACACGCTGAATTGCGTCCGTATCTTCTACGGACGATCCACCGTATTTCTGCACTATAAGAGCCACTGTAACCCCTTATGTTCAGCCGTCACTATTATCTAAAGCACGCTAATGCAATAAGAATTAATCCAAATAAGACTAATCTAAAATTAGACTATCAACTGTGCTCTATTTATTTTTAGTTTTAGAGATATTATGAGTGGCGTATATACAACAAGCGGTTTCTTGCGACTTATCAAACGCGTTTGCTTATGAATTCACAAATCTTCTATACTTCTTGTCTTCCTGCAAATGCGCGACCAAGAGTTATCTCGTCTGCATACTCTAAGTCTCCACCAACTGGCAATCCGCTTGCAAGTCGCGTAATACTTATGTCAAGCGGCTCAAGCAAACGTGCTAAATAAGTTACTGTAGCTTCTCCTTCAATATTTGGGTCAAGCGCTAAAATGACTTCTTTTACTTGCGCGTCTTTTAAGCGCTCAAGTAGTTGCGTTATTTTTAAGTCTGCAGGTCCAACGTTTGCCATTGGATTAATGGCACCGCCCAAAACGTGGTAAACGCCAGCGTATTCGTGAGTTCTCTCAATGCTCATAATGTCTTTTGGCTCTTCTACAACGCATATTTTTGTGTGATCTCTTCGCGGATCTTGGCAAATAACACAAGGACTTTGCTCGCAAACATTTCCGCAAATTTCACAAAATCGCACATTCTCGCGCAAGTCACTGATTGCGCCAATTAAATCCTGCGTTTGTACATCAGATGATGAAAGTATATAGAATGCAATTCGCTGCGCGCCTTTTGGTCCTATTCCTGGAAGCTTAGAGAACGCATCAATAACTCTGCCTATTGCACCGTCATACGATGACACGTTATGCACTTTTACTTACTCCTCTTGCTTTCGCTTATGCAATCCTGCATTTTTAGGATTTTTTGGATCACTTGCAGCGAATTCTTTTACAGATTTCACCTCAAACATCTTCTCTAAATCATCTATGCTCAAATTGGTTGCCGACTCTAACGATTCGTCCTGCATTGAACATTCGTCTTCTTGCGCGCCGTTTACACCATCAGAGATTCGTGCTTTTGACTCATTATCTGCCTGTGATTCTGAATTTGCGCGCTGAGGATTTTGCTGGCTTATCTTCGACTTTTGCCCCCATTGCTGCGCGTTAGATGCAGCGTTATCTGCGTTTTCTGAATCGTTTACTACTTCAGCATTAAAATCTGCATTCTGTAATGCAGCAATCGCATCTCCCATTGGAGCAGATCCCATACCTGCCCATGCGTCATCTTTCTCAATATCTAAATCTAAAGCACTTTCTGAAATTGCAGAACCAGATAAATCGCTAGCCTCCGCACCAGCACTTGAATCGTCACTAGAGCCAGCATCATCGCTACTGGAATTCGAATTATTTGAATTTGAATCAGAACTTTTCTCGATTATTTTTCCGAATCCTTTTACGATTCCAGCTTTTCGCATAAGCAAGTCTCGCTTAACTTGTGCTAGTCGTTGCGGAGTCATTCTTGCAACAGACTCCACTTTTTCGCCGTTTGCAGCTACTAAATCTGGCGCTATTGCAACGTTTTTTCCAAATGCGTCTTTTACTTTGTTCATAACCACAACTGGCACTTTTTTACCATCGTAAGGTTCTGTTGTGCAAATCGCGAGCGCAAACGCATGTTGGCTTATAGGCTGGTCAAAAGTTAATACAAGCCTTCTTTTTGATGCATTTCCATCGTCTAATCTAACTTTTGGAACGCGATCTCTCTCTACGTATTCACGAACATCGTCTGGCAGATTTTTAACCAGATTATCCCAAGTTTCGTCCACGTCAAGCTCTTGTGTTGTCTGTTTTTCAACGGTTGCAGTTGACCAATTCGCTTGCGTGTTATTGTTGATTTCAGATTTATCATCAAGAATTACCGAAGGAGCTTCAGCAATTTTTACTGGATTTACTGGATTAACAGGATTAACTGAATTTACAGCAGAATTTGAACCAATAAAATGCCTTGCAGAAGATGCAGGATGCGAGGAGGACTTTGCAAGAGATTGATTAGTGGCTTTAGAAAATGGTTCCTGCGCAGTAGTACCAGATTGCATATCAGCAAGAAGTCTAGCCATAAGAATCTCAAGATTCATTCTAGGAGAAACCGCATTTGCCATTCCCGCAAAAGCATTATTGACGATTTCTGCCATTTTGGACAAGCTTCTCAAAGTTAGCTGACTTGATTGTCGTTGCAAATCTTGCATGTCTTCTGGCGATAAATCGCCTAACAAGTTTTTAGCACAATTTGGACCAGCAGAAACCAAAAGCAACAAATCACGCAACCGTCCGAGAAGATCTTCCACAAACTTACGAGTGTCAAATCCTCCGACTACCACTTTTTGTACAACTTCATACAGTTTTGCACCGTCTTTTTCAATAAGAGCATCAATAACATCTGCAATAAGATTAGAAGGCGTAAAACCAAGCAAAGCAACTGCTGAATCTAACGAGATAACACCATCATCTGAGCCAATCATAAGCTGATCTAAAACAGATAATGTGTCTCGCATGGATCCGCCGCCAGCGCGCATAGCAAGCCGCAAAACGCCCTTTTGCGCTTGAATACCTTCCTTTTTGCAAATGTCTTGCAAATACGGTCCCATTACTTCTGGAGGAACAAGTCTAAACGGATAATGGTGGGTTCTAGAACGTATAGTTCCAATCACCTTATCTGGTTCAGTAGTGGCAAAAATAAACATAACATGCTCAGGTGGCTCTTCCACAATCTTCAGCAAAGCATTGAATCCTTGCGGAGTTACCATGTGCGCTTCATCAAGAATAAAAATCTTATATCGATCGCGCGCTGGAGCGAAACCTGCACGTTCGCGTAATTCTCTAGCATCGTCAACACCATTGTGGCTTGCAGCATCTATTTCTACAACGTCTATTGAACCTGATCCGCCTGTTGCAAGATCTTTACAGCTTTGGCATTTTCCGCATGGTTTAGAAGTAGGACCCTCTTTGCAGTTAATACAACGAGCAAGAATACGCGCAGAGCTTGTTTTTCCACAACCGCGTGGACCCGAAAATAGGTAGGCGTGCGTTATTTTGCCTTGATCTAGCGCTCTCATAAGAGGAACGGTAACTTGATTCTGTCCTATCACTCCTTCAAACGTGTCTGGACGATACCTTCGATACAATGCAAGTGCCATAACTATAACCTACCGTCACCTGAATATTAGCTCAACTCTACTTGAGCAAAGTTTCTGTTCTATTCTAAACATTTAGACATTAACATGCTAATCGCCTATTAACATGCTACATTATGACCAATCGCATGAATACTTGATATTTTCCACACACTTATTAGCCACAATCTATTAAACCAGCTCTAGCCGTTACATTTATCTTATTAACCATAGGAAGTCGTAAAGGCACACTTAGACTGATTAATACATCATCATCTTTTTCAACACAAGATTCTATTTTCCCATTATTTGCCTTTGCTGTGCGCTCTGCAACTTGACATGCATCATCTTGCATATTTCTCATAGCAACTGCACCTGATATAGCCGATGCATTTGCAAGAGCGTAAGCTCGGTGTTTTTGCACCAAAATTGACCCTAAAGTTGCACAAACAACAAGCATAGAGCAGATTGCTATTACCAATCCTATGCCTAACATAGTTCCAGAACCACAATCTGCTCTACGCAAATGTTTAAAACTGTAATATTGCGTATTTAAAATGCTTAATCGCTTACATATTTTTTGACTCATATTAAAACCTGGCTAATGCGAGCTTCCACAGACAATGGCAATACTTTTAAAGGGTCTGGCACAACTGGGCAGCTTACAACAATATCTGCCATATTCCCAACATATTTGACTTTTACAGAACTATTAACTCCAGATACTTTAGATACTATATTTTGCGCATCTTTAGAATTGTGGTGCGAAGCAACATAGTATGCTACTTGACCTGCTGCATCATGGCAATTCATTGTATTTACTACTGATTTACCAACAAAAAATAACGTTAAAGCAAGTACCACAACTGCAGGAAGAATAATCGCAAATTCTGCGGTAACAGCCCCAGAATCTTTTGAATTATTTATCTTATGACAATTATTCTTAGTCGTTCTCTTATCTAAAATGTTCAAAAATACATGATTCTCCATTTTGTCTCGTTTCTTTTCGCATTAGTTAAAATCCCACAACAAATCACATAAACATCACGGTCAAAAAACTTTATAAATATTTCATATCACGTTTTTCAAAGTATGTTTTAAGTTTCACGCAATGTTTCACAGTTTTACAAATGACTATTTACTTAAAGCTAGCTAACATGTAGAGCTTTTGTAACAAGCTCACTGATAGCTGTACGAACAGCATCTGATTTGGCAATAGCAATAAGCACTGTAGCAAAAGCTGTGGCAGCTATAAGAACAACAGCATATTCTGCCGTAACAGCCCCATCATCACACTGCTTTAAATCTTTGCTCAAACGATTCTGCATGTTATTACATGCTTGTTCAGCTTTAATTAATCCTTCATTCATTCGCATTGAACACATGCAATACCATGTTGACAATGCAGCAGTAATTGATCTCATAATCACTCACCGTTACCTTTCTTTTTGTTATTTTTATTGTTATTTTTCTTTTATTTATGTACCCAATATTGGGATACAAATTTTTTATTTTTAGATTGCGATTAATACATAAATGCAGATACTGTCGGCAAAATTCCTACGAAAATAAACGCTGGCAGAAAACATAACCCAACAGGCAGAAGCAGACGAACAGAAAGCCTAGAGCTTTCTTTTTTTGCCACGTTTCGCATAGATTGCTCATAATTTTGTAAAATCGCTATGAGTACAGGAACTGGAGAACTTCCACAACTCCATGACTCTCTAAGTGACTGTCTAAGCCACATACTTAACACAAAAGATGCAGATGGATTTTTATCTTTTTTATCGAAGCACACATAAGGAGCACTCCAAGCTTCTATCCAAGTATCTCCAGAAAGTAGTGCTTTAGAAACATTCCTTAGCCAAATCCCTTTTCCTCCAGGAATAGATGACCCAACAGCGTCAAGCGCTCTGGTAATTGCGACTCCACTTTTTAAAGCAACTATCATCATTTGCAAACCCAAAATTGGATCTATATCTTCAACTTTGTTACACCTAAAATCGTAATTGCTTCTCATAGAAACCGCAGGCTTGTAGGCGCGCTCATAGCACGGATTAAGAATCATCTGTCTAGTAAAAAATTTGCATAACGTAACTATATAAGCTACTAAAATAATCCAGACGATAATTGCCTTAAACATTTTCCACGATCCTTAATAACCATTAGTTCATCAATCGACATTAGAAACAGCACTCAGCATTGCTTTTTTAGATGACTTCATGATCCATGTAACCCATAAAAGACCGATTACATAAAACAATAAGCCAATACCTAAGAGTGCGTATCCTCTAGAACTTGTAAAAATCATCAATATTGGATTTACACCCAACAATTGTCCAGTAAGAAGAGCCAAAAATGGTAGAGCAGTTAGCAATCTAATAGTTGCTTTAGGCATCGCAAAAACTTCTGAGCTTAAATCATTAACCCTCTTATTGGCATGATAAGAGTCAGAAACAGCTTGAACGCAATCAGTCATAGAGCATCCTATAGAACTGCTCAATTCGTATACAGACATAAGCGATTGTGCAACCTTGCGCATGTCTTTTCTAACTTTACTTCTTTGGCGAGCGCTAAGATTTTTAATCCTATTAGAACAGCGAGAATCAATCCATTTAAACACCGATTCAACGTTTATAACTTGGAAATAGCTTTCGCTGTTATTGCTGTTGTAATTGTTATTGCCATTATCGGTCTCTTCAATAAGTCCATTGCGATTCTCATTATTGCTGTCTCCTCTTATAATCGATTCAAAAGAAGCACCAGAACGCAAAGAAGACACAAGAGCAGCTAGTGATTCTTCAATACCCATTTTCAAAAAATCCTTTACTGTCGGTATCAATTACAGAAACAACCCTGTATTCAACGGTAAATGCCATTTAACAGCAAAATTTTTCCAAGCAGACGTTTCCTCTATCTGAGCAGAAAAATTACTATCATTAGAATTAACGCAATTTTTCAATCTTAAAATTGGCACACCTTCTAACGCGCCGGAATCCGTAGAACGCAATACTCCAAGTTCTTTTACAATTCGCATACCATTTACTCTTTCTACATGTATAACAACATCAAAAGCATCAGCGGCAAGAGCACATAGTGAAGAAGGTTCCAGTCCTGCAAGAAGCCCTAAAGACATTAATCTGGCTGGCACCTTTTGGACTTTATCAGCATGCAAAGTTGTCATTCCACCTTTATGACCACATGTAAAAACGCGTAATAAATCAGCTATTTCTTGACCTCTGCACTCACCTAAAATAATTCTGTCTGGTCTCATCCTCAAAGTTGCCTTTACAAGATCTGACAAGCCAACGCTGCCTACTCCTTCAACGTTTGCTTCTCTTGTAGCTAAAGACACATGATCCTTAGATAATGAACCTAATTCTCTTGTTTCTTCAACAGTAACTATTCTGTCTTTTTCATCACAAGAAGCTAAAAGAGACTTCATTAACGTTGTTTTACCAGAGCCAGTGCTTCCCGTAATCAAAATATTCGCACGTTGAGTTACCAATAAATAAAGTATTCTAGATAATTCAATAGGAAACATTCCTCTACTACTTAACTCTGTTAAGCAATAGCGTTTTAAAGCGGGAAAACGAATCGAAATAGCAGCACCACTTAAAACTATTGGAGCAATAAGAGCGTGTACTCGCACTCCTACTGGGCTAGAAGCATCTGCGATTGGGCATGAATCATCTAATCTTTTGCCTAATTGTGCACAAAGCCAAACTGCATATTCTCGCAAAATCATAGGATTATCAAATGGAATTCTTGGATTGTACTCTTGCAAACCAAGACCTTTATCTACCCAAACGTGACCTGTGTCTGTAACAACAATATCTGTTGTTTGAGGGTTATCCGCAAGCTCTTGCAGAATGCCAAAATCAATATCTTCTAAAACCATGCTTACCCCTTGATATTTTTGAGAATCTTTCAGATTCATATGATTGTGAATTTGATTGTTTATATTGTTGTTCAGATTGTTTTCCAGATATTTTCAAAGAGGAATTAGAGGAGTCTCCAAGCAACCATGTTGTTATTTTTTCTATTGGAATTTTGGCGGATTTTGGAATATCTCTTATACCGTAACCAGATATTATGTCTTCGTACATTTTAGGATCGTGACCAATTGGGCCTTCTACATCGCAAAGCAAATAATCACAAGCTTCATTAACATTTACAGGGCAAAACCTTTTAGAAAGACCACGCGGATTTAATCCTGCGACAATAGAAGTTTGTTTTCTAGAGTAATCTTTATGGTCAGATTCTAGGCTTCGCCAATATGCACGCAATCTGGCAAGACCAAGAACACTAAGCTCTGCAGCAAATATGGTTGGAACTTGCGCCAAAGTTGGAAGATTCTTTAAAAGCCTTCTTGCTGAAAAACCAGATCCAATATCAACAATTACTACATCACAAGCGTTGGAAAGACCTCTAATAGCAGCTTCAATAACCCATGGCTTAGGCTCTTCACCTTTCCAAGGAGCGTAAGCCAAAATATCAACGTTATTCCAGTGCAGAAGTTCACAACGCAATACATATCCGTCTAATCGTCCTAAAGGAGCTTGAACCTCTTGCAATCTTCTACCCTCGTCCTGCTCCAATCCCAACAAAACATCTAATCCGCCGTTAGAAATATCTGCGTCGATTAGTGCAACAACATATTTTTTACTAGATATATGACTTGCCAGAAGAGCAAGAGTAGTGCTTAAACCAACTCCATCATTTGCCGATGAACCGATTACAACATTTTTTGGAAAAGGCTTTAGCGAATAGTTCAAGCTACCAATATTTTTTTGAACACTATGATTATCTAATGCATCAAAATCGCTATGAACTGAAGTAGAAGATACACCAGTAGCGTAATCTACATGATTTGCGTAATCTGCATTATCCACATGATTCGCATGATTCAAAGATGCGATAACAGTCGAATCTTCCAACTTATTACTATCAGATGTACTTTTGCGCATACTTTTTATCGCACTCGCCTGAGGCGGGTACGTTTCTATAATGCGCGGAACGCAAGAAGGAGCATCGTAATTATCAATAGTCATATTGTCCATGTGGCTATTGAATCGCATACTAAACCATTAGGCAATACTATTTAAACAATGTGGTTAAAGGATCAATAAACGTTGCAATTCCGCCAAAAAGTTATCCACATTGCTGTTTTTGTTGTATTAACGCACAAGTTTTGGATTAGAAGCCATATATCTTTCCAGAAGTTCGCCATAGATTGGCTTAGTGTGCAAAATATCGGATACAAGAAGCGCAATAAAAGCAGATGCAGCAACTGGAAGAGTGTGAATCATTGTTCCCGACATTTCTACAGTTAGCAAAATCGAAGTGAGCGGAGCTTTTACAGAAGCCGAAAGCGTGCCAGCCATAACACACACTGTAAAAATTGGCATTAGCTTTGCGTCAATGCCAAGAATCGGAATGCTTATTATTGCGCGAGAAGCAACGCCGCCTGCAAGTGCGCCGACAGCAAGAATTGGCATAAAAATTCCGCCAGGCGCTCCGCATCCAAAACTTGTAGAAGTAAATAGCATTTTTGCAACAAACAGGATGCACAGAAGCGCTATGCTTGCTTTTCCATATTCAGAGAGCTTAACAAGATTCGATCCTCCTCCAAGAACATCTGGCAAATATAAGCCAACAGGAATCGCGATTAAGCATGCTACAGATACGGGAGCCCACTTTGGCAAATACTTATACAGCGTTTGTAATCCAAGCAAGGATCTGTTCATTAAAGAGCCAATAAGCCCTGCAAAAATGCCAAGTGGAATCAGCCAAAAATGAAGTGTCATTGGTAAGTCTGGAATTCTTCCAAAGTCTAAAACAGGTCGAAGTCCAAAGCATGTTTGAGACACAAAGTCCGCGCAAATAGATGCAGCAGCAGCTCCCATAAGAACTGTAGAAGACAATCCGTGTTGAACTTCTTCCATAGCAAACATGAGCCCAGAAAGTGGAGCGCTAAACGCTGCAGATAAGCCAGCTGCCGCTCCAGCGGTTACAACATAATGCTCTTGCGTATCGTTTTTATTGCCCTTTCTAAAGATGCGAGACATCATTTGCGCGCCGCAAGCTCCGATTTGAATCGAAGGGCCTTCGCGCCCAAGAGACAAGCCAAATAGCGAACCCAACAATCCGCCTACAAATCGAACAGGCAAAATAGTGTTCCAACACATTTTTAGACCGCGTTGAACGTATCCAACAACTTGTGGAATGCCGCTTCCAGACGCCATACTTTCTTTGCGACTCATCCAGCCAATAAAAAGCCCAGCAGCAATTGCAAAAACCACGCAAGGCACAATCCAAAGCATGTTTTGCAATATTTGCGCATACATCCATCGCGCAAAATCGGTTCCGTACTCAATCCCAAGTCTATAAGTTGCTACAAGCACGCCAGAAACAAGACCAACAACTATGCCAGCAAGAACCATCTTCCATCTAAGATGCTTAAGCGTTTTAAGAACGCGATCAGAAAAGTCGCGCAAAAAATCGCGTATAAAACCGCCTACGTTCTTTAAAGTCACAATAAACCTATTCTTAAATCAAATCGCAAACAAATACATCAAGCATTTTAACATTTTTAATAACACAATAAATATAAATTAATAAAATACGTCAATTAATAAAATTCAAAACTTAAGACTTTAGAAGCATAAATATTACAAATGACGGTCCAGCGTATGCAATAAATGCGCACAAGAATGGCACTATTAGTTCGCTAATAAAAAGCCATAGTCCAAGCTTGATTTTCTTTAGCTTAAACAGGCTTACGATTTCTAAGATTGCGGTTGAAAACGTTGAAAATCCGCCTAAAAATCCCAATGCGCACGTGTAAATAATAGTCGAAGCAAAAGTTAAATCGTATATAATCGAAGAACTTAAAAATACAACTAAGCCCATTATAAAAGACGCAAAAGCGTTGATTAGCAAAGTTGCGATTGGAAAATCATGGTTATAAACGCGCCCGATTGCGTCAGATATTGCACAACGAAGAACGGCGCCAAGTCCAGCGAAAACAACAGGCAGCCAAAAAAGAACATATGCGTAAGACATCATTTTGCACCGCCCCTGTTAGCGTCTATTTTATTGATGACGTTTGAATCACCAGCATTTTTTACGCTGCCATTGCCTTTAAAAGCAAAAATTTTATCTCCAATTAGACTCCCAACAAGCACTGCTAAAACGCCAAGAACCATAGACAACGCCATAATGGCAATTACTTCTACAATGTTCATTGCAGTAAATGCGGAATGCGCGCCCTCAAAAGCAAAAGTAGACATTGTTGAAAGTCCGCCGCAAAATCCTGTGCAAAAACCGTATTTTATTAAGTCTTTGTTCTTGCAGCTCTTCCCACTTACAACAAGTGAACTTACTAAAGCAAGAATAAAACATGCTAAAACGTTCGACAAAAGAGTTGCAAAAGTAAAGCGGCTAAAAAGCATAGAATATCCCGAGTCCCAATGCATGCCGTGCGTAAAACCACTTATTTCACTACGCACAAAAGCGCCAAGCAATCCGCCAATAAACACAACAAAATATGTTTTTGCACCAAGTGATTTATGCTTATGCTTTTTAGGCAAGTCGTGGCAATTACTGCTTGGAATACTCATAGTTTTTAGCCGCCTTAAATAGCCTTAAATAGCTATTCAAATAGTCACTAATCAATCAACGAATGAACGCTAATAATGTGGTCGCGCTGAGGACCAGTACCAATTGCCGAAATACGGCACTTGGAAAGTTCTTCTAAGCGCTTTACGTAGCTTTGAGTATTTGCTGGCAATTCTTCAAACTTGTGAATTTGCGAAATATCCTCACTCCATCCTGGAAGCATCTCGTAAACTGGCTTAGCGCTAGCAAACAGAGACTGATCTACTGGCATTTCGTTCATTCTCTCAACGCTTCCGTCAGACAAAGTTACATCGTAAGCTACGCAAACTGGAATTTCTTTTAAGCCAGTCAAAACATCTAACTTAGTAAGGACAATATCAGTTAAGCCATTTACGCGAGTAGCATAGCGGCTTACAACGGAATCAAACCATCCGCATCGGCGAGGGCGACCAGTAGTTACGCCATATTCGTGACCCTGCTCACGCAGCCAATCGCCACTTTCATCCAAAAGTTCCGTAGGGAATGGACCTTCACCAACACGAGTGATATAGGCTTTAGCAACTCCAATTACTCGCGTAATACGAGTTGGACCAACGCCAGTTCCCGTGCAAGCACCTCCTGCAGTAGGATTTGAGGATGTTACAAATGGGTAAGTTCCATGATCGACATCCAGCATGGTTGCCTGACCGCCTTCAAAAAGCACGGTTTTGCCATTTTCTATAGCCTGATTCAGTATAAGCGAAGTATCTGCAACATAAGGCTTCAAACGCTTTCCAAGCTCCACAAGCTGTGCTGTAACATCATCAATATCTATTGGATGCTGGTTGTAAAGTTTAACTAACATCTGATTCTTTTGATGCAAGCTAGCTTCAACCTTATCCCTCAAATGCTCTGCATTAAATAAATCATGCACACGAATACCAACGCGATTAATCTTATCTGCATAAGTCGGGCCAATTCCGCGACCTGTTGTACCAATCTTGTGCTTGCCAAGGAACCTCTCCGTAACCTTGTCAATTACGCGATGATAAGGTGTAATCACATGCGCAGACTCGCTCACTTTCAAACGAGAGCAATCAACACCTCTAGATTCAAGTGCGTCAATCTCCTCAAACAGAACTTCTGGGTCTACAACAACACCATTACCAATAACAGGAGTTACATTAGGGCTGATTATACCGCTAGGAAGTAAATGCAAAGCGTAAGACTCGTTTCCCACAACAACAGTATGTCCAGCGTTATTACCGCCATTAAATCTTGCGACAATATCTACCTTAGAACCAATTAAATCAGTCGCTTTGCCTTTACCCTCGTCACCCCATTGAGCGCCAATAAGCACAATTCCAGGCATGCTGAACCTCCATTTTTGGGCTAACGTTGCCCAAATAAACACAATTCCTACGTGTTAAGACTAGCGCAAAGCCAATACCGAATTTAATTTGCAACTTGATGAACTTATAAGGCTTTACCGGCAGAGCCAAGCTGTACACAGGCTTCAACAACACGCTGAGCCATTGCTTTTTCTGCCTCTTTGCCCCAAGACCTTGGGTCGTAGAGTTTTTTGGCTCCAACTTCTCCGTCGATTTTAAGAACTGAGTCGTAGTTGTGGAACATGTGATCTGCTATCGCTCGAGTAAACGCATATTGTGTGTCTGTATCGATGTTCATTTTTACTACGCCGTAGCTTACAGCTTGCGCAATTTCTTCGGGAGTAGATCCAGAACCTCCATGGAATACCAATAAGAATGGTTTTGTTGGCACACCAAACTTGCGATTACATAAATCAAGCTTGTACTTGTTGTATACAGCGCTTTGAATGTTGTCTAGCAACTGTGGTCGCAGCTTGACAACACCAGGCTTGTATGCACCATGCACATTGCCGAACGTAAAAGCAGCCATATATCTTCCGCTCTCTGCCAAACCTAATCGTTCAACTACTCGCATAGCGTCCTGCGGCGTTGAGTATAGTTTTTCATCAATGTCTGCTCTATGACCGTCTTCTTCGCCTCCCACGGCCCCAATTTCAATCTCTAACACCGTATGAGCCTTCGCCGACGCCTCAAGCAATTCTTCCGCAACGTCTAAATTGTGTTCAAGCTTAACTGTGGATCCGTCCCACATATGCGACTGGAAAATCGGCTCTTTGCCGTGCGCAACTTGATCTGCCTCATAGGCTAAAAGTGGCTTAATCCAATCATCTAAATAGCTTTCTGCACAATGATCTGTGTGCAATGCAACCGTAATGTTTGGGTATTGTGCAGCAACTTGATGTGCGAATTGAGCAAATGCGATTGATCCAACAACGCGATTATTTACGCACTGTCCCGAAAAATATGCGGAGCCCCCAACAGAGACTTGAATAATTCCGTCGCTTTGCGCTTCTGCAAATCCTTGTAGTGCAGCATTTAAAGTCTGCGTGCTAGTAACATTAATTGCAGGGTAGGCGTATCCACCTTTGCTGGCGGCATCAAGCATTTGCGCGTAACGTTCAACGGTTGCAATAGTCATATTTTTATTATGACTCTAAGCGCGCATATTTTTTTAGATTTTGCTAGATTTTTTACTAAATTTGACTAGATTTTTGATTAAATTTGTAGCTATTTTTAACTATTTCTGGCTATCTTTTATTTCTTGATGGCGCTTTTTTGCGGCAGCTACAACAAAATGTAAATATTCGAGCGCAATTTCTTCTTTTAATCCAGATTGTTCAGCAATTTTTTTAAGTCGATTTGCTTGGCGATTTTCTCTAGATTTATCTTCCGCAGCAAGATTTGCGTGCGCTTTTATTTCTCCGACTTTTTCCGTGAATTTAAAGCGCTCTGCAAGAAGTGAAACAACTGCATTGTCAATATTGTCAATCGATTGACGCAACGCAAAAATCTCGCTTATTGAATCGTTACAATCATTGCAACTCGGTTCAATCGAATGCTTGCGCGCGTCAACCGATTCTTTAGGAAATTCACACATATTACTTCTAGTCGAAATAAGTCTGCAAAACCATAGTTGTTTCTGTGCTAACTGGCACAATCCTATGAATCGTGTTAATTAGCTCTTCTAGCTTGCTAGGTGTAGCAACACGAACTACGAGCATGAAACTTGGGCTTCCAGTGATAGAATAGCAGGCTTCAATACCTTCAATATCTTTCAACTTGGCTGGAACAGATGCTTCTTGCTCAAAGTCAAGAGGTGTTACAGCAACAAATGCGCTTACTGGCAAGCCTCTGCGCTCATAGTCAATCAACGCACGGTAACCAGTGATAATTCCTCTGCGCTCAAGCTTTTGTACTCTAGATTGTACGGCAGAAACCGATAATCCAGATGCTTTAGCTAGTCTGGTTAATGTTGCACGACCATCATGTTCAAGAATATCTACAATAATCGCATCTGTAGAATCTATAGGAGCAACTGTGCTCACATTAGCGTTCAAGCCAGAAGGAATATTATTTTCAATCTTATGAGAGTTTCCTGTCATACGACCTCCATCCTCATACAGCGCATCTTCCTGAATACTGTTGTAGATTTCAGATTGCGCTACCCTGCAGTCTCTTCAATCGTATCGTATTTTTTAACGAAAAAGAACAAAATTATATAAAAAATCACGGTTTTTCACATTAAATATCAAATGTTTATAGGAATAAACTTTTGACAAGTAATTATAATTATTTAATTTTTATTATTTGCATACGCATTATCAATAGTAAAAATTACCAAGAATAGTGTATTTTATAGGAAAATAATTATATATAAACGTATATTTTTTTATTTTAAAACACAAAATGAGTTTGTAATAAAAACAGTATTAAAAAATAAACAATAAAAATTACCCCTCGATTGATCAAACCAAGGGGTAATTAAAGTGTATTTTTTAAAGTTATATTTATAAAATTACACGAACATAACCTACTTAAGCAGCGGTTGCTGGCGACCCGCCATTTGTAGAGTTATTCGCTTGCTGCACAATAGCCGCAAGAAAATCGCGATTCGACGCAGTTTTCTTTAAGCGTGGCACCAAAGTCTGATAAGCCTGCTCTGGCTCAAG
Organism: Gardnerella vaginalis ATCC 14018 = JCM 11026; assembly: GCF_001042655.1. NCBI lineage: Bacteria > Bacillati > Actinomycetota > Actinomycetes > Bifidobacteriales > Bifidobacteriaceae > Gardnerella > Gardnerella vaginalis. The sequence goes on from NZ_AP012332.1 coordinate 1,585,235, forward strand.
TCCGCCAAATAGTCGCCTCAAGCGATAAATAATAGGCAATTCTTGAGCAGGAGTAATCAACTCTTCGCGGCGCGTGCCAGAAGAATTAATATCCACTGCTGGGAACAAGCGCTTATCTGCCAAATCGCGACTCAAGCGAAGCTCCATGTTTCCAGTGCCCTTAAACTCTTCGAAAATAACTTCATCCATCTTTGAACCAGTTTCCACCAAAGCGGAAGAAATAATAGTCAAAGAACCGCCATTTTCAATGTTTCGCGCGGCACCAAAGAACTTCTTAGGAGGGTAAAGCGCCTGAGCATCCACGCCACCAGAAAGAATACGACCAGATGCAGGAGCAGCAATATTGTATGCACGAGCAAGACGAGTCATAGAATCAAGAAGAACAACAACATCTTGGCCAAGCTCTACAAGCCTCTTAGCACGCTCAATCGCAAGCTCCGCAACAGTAGTGTGGTCTGATGCTGGACGGTCAAATGTAGAAGAAATAACCTCACCCTGAACAGTGCGCTCCATGTCGGTAACTTCTTCTGGACGCTCGTCTACAAGAACAACCATCAAATGCACTTCTGGATTATTAACAGCAATCGCGTTCGCAATATTTTGCAAAGTGATTGTTTTACCAGCCTTAGGAGGCGAAACAATCAAACCACGCTGACCCTTACCAATAGGAGCCACAAGGTCAATGATTCTGCCAAGCATACGATTTGGCGTAGTCTCCTGCTTTAAGCGCTCTTGCGGATACAAAGGCGTGAGCTTAGCGAATTGTGGACGATTCTGAGCATCTTCTACGCTCATGCCATTAATGCTGTCAACGCTTTGCAAAGGAACAAATTTTTGGCGCTGATTCCTACGATCACCTTCGCGAGGAGCACGAATAGAGCCTTGAACCGCATCTCCCTTGCGCAAACCATACTTTTTGATTTGGCTCATAGAAACGTAAACATCATTTGGACCAGGCAAATATCCAGAAGTGCGCACAAACGCATAAGATTCAAGCACATCTACAATACCAGCAACTGGAACAAGCTCTTCTTTTGGTTCCTCTCTACGAGAAGCTGATTCACGAGACTCGTGGTCTTCACGAATATCATTGCGATCAGAACGATCATTCCTCGTAGGTCGATCTTCACGCTCTAAATGATCAGAGCGATCCGAGCGGGAATCGTAATCATCTCTATCGCGTCCACGGCCACGCATACGGCGTTGATACCTGTCATTCCTATCTGAATGCGTATCATAATCGTCATCGCCATTAGAACGCGAAGCTCCGCGTTGCCTGCGAGATTCAGAATCACGATTTGCATTAGAATCAGAAGACTTTTCACTTGGCAAAGTAGCAAGAATCTGATCTAAATCATCTTCCGTATCATCTGCATCATCCGAGTTATTTCCGCGATAATTATCTTTAAAATCAGACTGACGACGACGCTGAGATTGATTATCACGCGTAAACTCACGACGACGCCTAGACTTACCGCTTCTATTTGAATCAACAGAATCATCAGAATCAGAAGATTCAACAGAATCAGGCAAGCCGAGATTTTCTAACAAATCCTCATCAGCAGATTTACGAGCAGACTCACCACTATCATCATCAAAATTGCGACGCGACCTAAAAGATGAAGATGAATCGTATTTAGACTCATCCTCATCATTAAGCGACGAACGACTATCCCTAACAATGCTTTTAGGAACATGTACGCTAACTCCTGCTGGCGCATCCCCACCATTGCGCGCAGCGGTAAGCGTAGCAATCAAATCCGGCTTACGCATTGTAGACGTACCGCGCAAGCCCATTTGCTTCGCAAGATCCTTAAGCTCAGAAAGCTTCATATCATCAAGATTTTGGCTTGTTGCCACAGTTATACCTTTCCCTAACCCCAAGAAACAAACTACTTGGAGCTTTACATGGAAGATTTCGGAAAAATCCGTTGTGAATACAACGATAAGCACATAACAATGTGACTTAATCGCTGATAAATGTATGCTACTACACTCATGCGACTCACAACAACACGGCGTGGCAAAAAGAAAAAACGCTACTTCTTTTCGTGATATGACTTTTCTGTATTAACAGACCAAACATTATCTTTAGACTGTTTTCCACTGTTAATATTAGACACGGCTTCAATAGCAGTAGCCATAGAATGATCCTGATTATTGTAACGATGCTGACCATTTCTACCAACACAATACAAGTTACCAAAACCATCCAAATACTTAACAAGCTCAGGCATCTGAGCATAAGTATCGAAGTAAGCTGGATAAGCCTTTGGAACACGCTCACGATGCGCATCCAAAACATCATCTTCGCCATCAATAACCTGCATACGAGTAAGCTCATCAATCGCAGATTTACGAGCCTCTTCGTCGCTCATATTCCAAAAATCATCGCCCTCATTGCAGAAGTATTCAAGACCAATCCACACAGTGTTGTCAACATCCTTAACGAGATATGGGCTCCAGTTGTTAAAGATTTGCAAACGACCAACTTTGTATCCTGGATCCTGCACATAAATCCAGCAATCAGGCACAATAGGAGGGTTACCTAACGTTGGAATATCAGTCGTATTACGCAAACGCATACGCTTAACAAGAAGTCCAACGGTTACGAAATCACGGTAAGGCAAGCCTTTAGCAACTCGTTGTAATTCGGCTGGAACCTGCACGGACTCATTTCCTTCGGCGCCATGCTCAATAGCTGCAACCAAATCTTTTATTGGCATAGAAGAAATAAACTGATCCGCATGAAGTTCTTGCTGCAAACCATCTTGATTTTCAACGACAACACTAGAAATTTTACCGTCGCACTGTTTAATAGCAACAACTTTTGCATCTGTTAAAACAGTAGCGCCATTTTCACGGCAACGACGTTCAACAGTCTCCCAAAGCTGACCAGGACCAAGCTTAGGATACCAGAATTCTTCAATCAGTGAAGTTTCAACTTCCTGATTTGCCTTCTTTTTCGGCATAAGCTTAGAGAAAGCATTCTTTAAAACTTCAACAATGCTCAAACCCTTAACTCGCTGAGCACCCCAATCTGCGGAAATCTGACTTGGATGCCTTCCCCAAAGCTTCTCGGTATAGCCCTCAAAGAACATAGAATACAGCTTTTTGCCAAAGCGATTAATGTAGAAGTTTTCGAGATTTGTTTCTGGCAACTTGTGAATCATAGACCAAAGGTAGCTAAAACCAACCTTCATAGTAAGAACAAAGCCCATAGAGCGCAAAGTAGACGCAGAAAGAGAGATAGGGTAGTCGAAGAAATGATGATTCCAGAAGATTCTAGAAACGCGATGACGCTTAAGCATAACCTCATCTTCGACTTCTGGGTCTGGGCCGCCATTCTCTAAATCGTGGTGTCTGCCAAGTTTTTTGTCGTCGTAAGAAGGAGCGCCTTGAAGTGGCAGCATATCTCGCCACCATTGCATAATTCGATCATCTTTAGAGAAGAATCGGTGACCGCCAATATCCATGCGGTTTCCGTTGTATTTTACAGTGCGAGAAATTCCGCCAAACTCTTTAGATGCTTCAAGAACAGTTACATCGTAGCGGCTAGCTCCGCCATCTTTTACAAGCTCCCATGCAGCCGTCAACCCTGCCGGACCGCCACCAATAATCACTACAGATTGTTTCTGGGATTGTGTATCAGTCAATTTTCCTCCATACCTAAAAGACGCTTTATAAAGTCAAAATCGCAAAATTGCAAGCACGTATCTATATTAAAATCTAAACATAAGCTTTACTAGCATACTCTTATCATGCGATAGATTCTGGAATATCGATATCTGTTTTCTGCACTTCTTCCACATTTACGTCTTTAAACGTAACAATACGAACGTTTTTCACAAACCGCGAAGGGCGGTAAACGTCCCACACCCAAGCGTCTGTTAATTGCACGTCAAAATACACATCTTGGCCTGCAGAACGCACGTTAAAATCCACCTTGTTTGCCAAATAGAATCGTCGCTCAGTTTCTACAACGTACGTAAAAAGCTTAATAACGTCACGATACTCCTTGTACAACGCAAGCTCGGCGTCAGTTTCGTAATTGTCGAGATCTTCAGCGCTCATCGCTTCCCTTCCGCATTATTGCCATTAGTGTTACGCTTACGACCGCGTCCTATAATACGCCACCATGCGCGTTTAGAAGAATCTTCTTTGACTGTAGCCGCATTATACGGCCACGATTCGTCGGAATTATCTTTGCTAACAGGTATTGCAATTGAATGCTCATGCGCACTTAGCGCTTCACAAACACCAGGATTATCTTCAATAACGTGCAGACCAAAAGCGTCTAAAGAACGAATGGCATCATATTCATCTACGAGAGTGTCCATAACAACAAAATCTTGATATTTTTGATTTTGTGAATCCCACAAAGCATCTCTAGCTGTTCCAGTTTTTACAAAACCAAGAGACTGATAAACAGAAAGAGAACGCGTATTCGCTGCTGGAACACCAACCCAAATCCTATGCAATGCTAAACCAACTGTGTCTGGAGCAAAACCATACGTCATAACTCTAGGCATTGCATCTCTAGAATACCCACGACCCCTATAATCGCGTCCTAGAATCACCTGAATTCTAGCGGATTTAGACCAACCATCAATGTCGATCAAAAAAATCATTCCAATAATATCGCCATTGGTATTTTTAGCGTCATCAATAAGATCTGGCACAATTGACCATGCGATTGTTGGGCGCGATTGAGCATCTCCAATAACCCCAGCATAATCAGACATACTTTTATCATTATTGCCCAAAGACCACTGCACAGAACGCTCAACCCACGCATGAACCATAGCACGTTCAGATTGTGAATCCTTGCCAGTTATAACAGCCGCACCATCAAAAGCATGTAATGAATCCATCCTCGCTAAATCTTCGATGGTTGCTTGCCTAAGACGAGCCATCTCGCCGCGTATTGACGGAATTACAATACTTTCTGGTAACTCTCGAGAGTTTGTAGAGTCAGCATTGACTTCCTGCATATTCACCTGTTTCCTGTACCTAATTGACCTTGCGTTACAAAAAGTTCTACAAAAAGCATAAGCAAAATACAAATGCGTAAGCAACTACAATATAAGATTACACTTTTTGCACTCTACACAATGCTATAAAACACAAGGTTAAAACGCAAAGCATAAAATGCAAAAAGTGCATCTATAAACTATTCTTTTCTAGCTAAATTTTAATCTAACTAAAATTTAAATCAGCCTTTAATCTTTGCCATCACGATCTTAGTAACAGCCTTAGCATCAGCCTGACCTTTAGTCGCACGCATAACAGCGCCAATAATTGCGCCCATCGGCTTCATATTTCCAGCCTTAAGCTTTTCTGCAACTTCAGGATCAGCAGCAAGAGCAGCGTCAACAGCAGCTTCTAAAGCGCCGTCGTCGTTCATAACCTTGAATCCGTGCTTCTTAACAACTTCATCAGGCTTACCCTCGCCAGCCAAAACGCATGCAACAGTTTGCTTAGCGAGCTTATCGTTAAGATTGCCATCTGCAATTAGCTTTTCAACTTCAGCCACATCTTGCGGAGTAATAGGCAATTCTTCCAAAGTCACGCCACGAGTGTTTGCTTCGCGAGCAAGCTCACCAAGCCACCACTTCTTAGCACCAGCAGCACTTGCACCAGCCTTAACGGTTTCTTCAACCAAATCAAGAGCATCCGCGTTAAGAATATCTCGCATTTCAAGATCGCTAATACCCCATTCGCTTTGCAAACGGTTACGGCGCTCGCGAGGCATTTCCGGCATTTCGGCCTTCATGCGCTCAATATGCTCTTTAGTTATATGAAGCATAACCAAATCAGGATCTGGGAAGTAGCGATAATCGTCAGCATCCGACTTCACACGACCGCCAGCAGTAGTCTGAGTTGCTTCATCCCAGTGACGAGTTTCCTGCAAAATCTCGCCACCTTCGCTCAAAATAGCAGCCTGACGACGAATCTCATATTGCAGCGTCTTTTCAATACCGCGGAATGTGTTCACATTCTTAGTTTCGGAACGCGTACCAAATGGATCGGTTGGCTTTCTGCGAAGCGAAACGTTCACGTCAGCACGCATATTGCCCTGCTCCATACGAGCGTGGGAAATGTTAAGAGCGCGAACAATATCGCGAATAGCACGCATATAAGCACCAGCAATTTCTGGAGCGCGGCTACCCGCACCTTCGATTGGCTTAGTTACAATCTCAATTAAAGGCACGCCTGCACGATTGTAATCAACCAAAGAATGATTTGCGCCTTCAATACGACCGTCAGCGCCGCCAACGTGAGTATTCTTACCAGCATCATCCTCAATATGAGCACGTTCGATCGGCACGCGGAACACGGTGCCGTCTTCCAGCTCAACGTCCAAGTAACCATTGCCATTAGTAGGCTTATCGTACTGGGAAATCTGATAATCACGAGGCATATCTGGGTAGAAGTAGTTCTTACGAGCGAACTGGCTCCACTCAGCGATTTCGCAATGCAATGCCAAACCGAGTTTAATAGCGTAATCAACTGCAGTCTTGTTTACAACTGGCAAAGAGCCTGGCAAACCAAGGCTTACAGGAGTTAACTGAGTATTTGGCTCACCACCAAAAGATACCTCCGCTGGGCAGAACAGCTTTGTGCGCGTGCAAAGCTCAACGTGAGTTTCCAAGCCGAAAACTGGGTCAAACTGCTCCACAGCATCGGCGTATTTCATAAGTTTTTCAGCCATGAGAATCCTTCTTACTTAAGCTTTATTTCACTTTACTTAGCCAATGAATCGAGCCAACCAGCTTTAAGCGACTTCCAGATTGGGCCACTCCACTTTTCTTCGAGCGCTGCTTCCAACGCTGCTGCAGGCTTGTACATCTTTTCATCATGGCATTGCGGAGCAATAATCTGAATACCAACAGGCAAACCATCGTCGCTTAAGCCAGCTGGGAGGCTCAAAGCTGGAACGCCAGCCATGTTTGCAGGAATCGTAGCAATATCGTTCATGTACATGGAAAGTGGATCGTTCATCTTCTCGCCAAACTTAAATGCCGTTGTAGGGCTTGTTGGGGAAACAAGAACATCTACCTTATTAAACGCTTCTTCAAAATCGCGAATAATAAGCGTACGAACCTTTTGTGCAGAGCCATACCAAGCATCGTAGTAGCCAGCGGAAAGTGCGTAAGTGCCAAGAATAATACGACGCTTTACTTCATCACCGAAACCAGCTTCACGAGTTGCAGCCATCATATTTGCAGCAGTTTGAGGCTTATCTGCTGGCGGCATTACGCGCAAACCGTAGCGCATGCCATCGTAGCGAGCCAAATTAGAGCTAACTTCTGAAGGCATAATAATGTAGTAAGCAGCCAAAGAATAAGGGAAATGAGGGCAGGAGACTTCTGTTACTTCTGCGCCCATATCTTTAAGCAATTGCACAGCTTCATTAAAGCGTGCTTCAACGCCTGGCTGGAAGCCTTCGCCGCTAAGCTCTTTAACAAGACCAACCTTCAAGCCCTTCAAATCACGGCGAGCGCCCTCACGAGCAGCTTGAGCCATTGGAGGAACAGGAGCTGGAATCGAAGTAGAATCGCGTCTATCGTTGCCGCCAATAGTCTCCTGCAAAAGCGCAGAATCAAGAACGGTACGAGAAACAGGACCAATCTGATCAAGAGAGCTTGCCATAGCGATTGCGCCAAAACGGCTAACGCCGCCATAAGTTGGCTTTGCGCCGACTGTACCCGTTAAAGCGCCTGGCTGACGAATAGAGCCGCCAGTATCTGTACCCAAAGCAATAGGAGCCTCGAATGCAGCAACAGCAGCTGCAGAACCGCCGCCAGAACCGCCAGGAACGCGCTCAGTATCCCAAGGGTTGCAAGTGGTTTGGTAAGCGGAATGCTCGGTAGAAGAACCTTGAGCAAATTCATCTAGGTTAGTCTTGCCAAGAATTGGCATGCCAGCTGCCTTGAGCTTTTCAATAACAGTAGCATCGTAAGGTGGAACCCAGCCTTCAAGAATCTTAGATGCTGCAGTAGTAGGAATGCCCTTAGTAACAATCATGTCTTTAATGGCAATTGGAACGCCTGCAAGCTCAGGTAAGCCTTCGGCTTCGCCATTAGCGTTCTTTTTATCAAAAGCATCTGCTTGTTCAAGTGCAACATCTGCAGAAACATGCAAGAATGCTTTGATTTCTGGCTCGGCTGCTTCGATTACTGCCAAGTGAGCTTCAACAAGCTCGCGGCTAGAGACTTCTTTAGCTTTTACAGCCTTTGCCATATCGGCAGCAGAAAGCTTTACTAAATCTTGAGTATTAGTCATGTTTTATTCCTCCCCCAAAATTCGAGGTGCTACAAACATGCCAGACTCACTTCTAGGAGCGCCAGAAAGCGCTTCTTCTTGAGTCAATGGCGTAGCAGGCTCGTCTGGGCGCAAATACGCTTCAAGAGGTACTGGATTTGCAGTAGGTGGCACATCTTCGCCAGCAACTTCCTGCACTTTGTTAATGGATTCTGCAATGACGTTTAATTCGCCTTGCAAGCGACTGATTTCTTCATCGCTTAAAGCAATCTGGGACAAAACACCCAAATGCTCAATTTCTTCGCGTGTGAATGTAGGCATAACCTCAACTATATGTGTGATGCGTGACCTTCTTATAGAAGAAAAAAGCAATATTGATAAAAGATTTACACACGTTACTGTAGAAATATTTTCCCAATTTTAGAACATGATTGTCGATCCATATTTTCTAGGGAAAATTATGTGTAATATTAAAAAAAATTTTATTAGTGAGACAATAAGCGAAATAACAATTATTGTCACATACAGTTTTCATAAAATTAACGAGTATAAAATATGTGAAAACGAAGGTCTATGCATGTCAACACGCCATGAAATGTAAATAATTCAATAAAAGAATGTTGGCATTCCAACCTTCTTCATACGTTTATTTGCAGAATAAAAAAATTTGTTTTATTTCACTATCCCAGAAATAAAAAAGCATGTAATAATAAGATGCTATGAGATATTAAGCTAATGCAGCGAAGCATGCCATGCATAGAAGCAAATAAGTTACGGTATCTCATAAAAAATAACAGAAAATATCATAATATAAGGATACATATGAAGAGTACAAAGTTCTACCGTAATGCAGCAATGTTGCTCCTCGCGGGCGCAACTATTGTTCCACAATGCTTAGCAGCACCAGCAATGGCCGCTCCTTCCGCTAAGGATTCTGAACCAGCTACATCTTGCGCAGCTAAGAAAGACTCGTTGAATAATTATTTGTGGGATTTGCAATACGATAAAACAAACATTCTCGCCCGTCATGGCGAAACCATTGAGAACAAATTCTCCAGCGACAGCTTCAACAAGAACGGTGAATTCGTTGTTGTTGAGCATCAGAAGAAGAACATCACCAATACAACTTCAAATTTGTCGGTTACTTCCGCCAACGATGATCGCGTATACCCAGGTGCTCTTTTCCGTGCTGATAAGAATTTGATGGACAATATGCCAAGCCTGATTTCTGCAAACCGCGCTCCAATAACGTTGAGCGTTGATTTGCCGGGATTCCACGGCGGCGAAAGTGCTGTAACTGTTCAGCGCCCAACCAAGAGCTCTGTAACTTCCGCAGTGAACGGCTTAGTTTCTAAGTGGAATGCACAATATGGAGCAAGTCATCATGTTGCAGCTCGCATGCAGTACGATTCTGCAAGCGCACAAAGCATGAACCAGCTCAAGGCTAAGTTTGGTGCTGATTTTGCCAAGATTGGTGTTCCGCTGAAGATTGATTTCGATGCAGTACACAAGGGTGAGAAGCAGACTCAAATTGTGAACTTCAAGCAAACTTACTACACCGTAAGCGTTGATGCACCAGATAGCCCAGCAGATTTCTTTGCTCCTTGCACTACGCCAGACAGCTTGAAGAACCGTGGCGTTGACAACAAGCGCCCACCAGTTTACGTGTCAAACGTAGCTTATGGTCGCTCAATGTACGTAAAGTTCGATACCACCAGCAAGAGCACTGATTTCCAGGCTGCGGTAGAAGCAGCAATTAAGGGCGTAGAAATCAAGCCAAACACCGAATTCCATCGCATTCTCCAGAATACTTCTGTTACTGCAGTGATTCTTGGTGGCAGCGCTAATGGTGCAGCTAAAGTTATTACAGGCAATATCGATACGCTTAAGGCTTTGATTCAGGAAGGTGCAAATTTGAGCACCTCTAGCCCAGCGGTTCCAATTGCATACACCACTTCCTTCGTCAAGGATAACGAAGTAGCAACTTTGCAATCCAACAGCGATTATATTGAAACGAAGGTTTCTTCTTATCGCAATGGCTACTTGACTTTGGACCACCGTGGAGCTTATGTAGCTCGCTACTACATCTACTGGGATGAGTACGGCACCGAAATTGACGGCACTCCTTACGTGCGTTCTCGCGCTTGGGAAGGCAATGGTAAGTATCGTACAGCTCACTTCAACACCACTATTCAGTTCAAAGGAAATGTACGCAATCTACGAATCAAGTTGGTTGAAAAGACTGGTTTGGTTTGGGAACCATGGCGCACAGTATATGACCGTTCTGATTTGCCACTAGTTCGTCAGCGTACTATTAGCAACTGGGGCACAACCTTGTGGCCTCGCGTTGCTGAAACTGTAAAGAACGACTGAATTCATAACACATGATTAAATATAGAAAAATAGAAAAGTAAACACAGGAAAGGGCTTTATCTTGTAGTCAGTTACGAGATAAAGCCCTTATTGTTTTTGCAAAATATTATTTGCAGAATATTTAAATATTTTAGATATCGCGCTAAATATCGCGATGCTTTTCCACAACGTGGCCAATTGCATACATGACTACGCCCCAAGCAAGAACCACCAAGCCTGATTGCCACCATGTAAAAACATATGCGTTTGGTGGAAGCTGTGCACCCGAATTAGGGGAGCCGCCCAAGAATTTCTCCACCGCTGTGGCTGGCAAAAGCTGTATAAGTATTGAATTCCACTTCGCGAAATTGCTTGCAAACATAATAATGCTAAGAACACTAGGCAAAATCATCACGGCTCCAATAACGCACATAATTCCGCCAGCAGTTGACTTGCAAATCATGCCAAAGCCGTACGCCATTGCTGCTACAACAACCATAATTGCAGGAGAGCCAAGAAACAGCGTAAGAGGCAATTTCCACGCGTTGCTTCCAGATAATCCAGAAGTGTTGTCTCCTATAAAGGCTAATTCTGCAGCGCCTAGCGAAACTGCCATTGCAATAAGTTGCACTACAAAAACGTAGATTGCAACAGCAATAAATTTAGCCGTAAAGAACATACCCCTTCTAGGTACAGCAGTAAGAGAAGCCTGAATCGAAGTTGTAGAATGCTCCGCGGTTACAGCAAGCACTGCAAAAATCGCTAGAACAATCAAAGATACAGAAGCAAAACTAATAACTAAGTGGAAAATGCTATCTTGAGATGCAATAAGGCTACTTTTATTGCTCGGCCCAACAGTAATTGCAGCGCTTGATTTGCCTTGATTTGCTCCATTCTTAATGTCAACTTTAGACATTGCTTTTTGCACAATCGCTATAATAAAGCTAAAGATTACTGGCAAAACAATTGTTAATGCCATGCACCACCAGGTGGATGCAAGTCCGCGCAACTTAACAATCTCGGATTTAAGCGTGTGCATAAATGTTAGGCGCAAGTGTTGAGCGTTCATGCTGCGGCCTGTTTTGTACGCGTTGGATTGGTGTGCGTTGAACTCAGAAGATTGCACTTGTTGATTTGCTACTTGCTCACTCATTTTGCACTCTCCTCATTATTAGATTGCTCTACGTTTTGTTCACTCGGCTTTTGTTCACTCGGCTTCGAGCCGCTGCTAGGAACAGCCTTCGTTACATACTGCTCTTGACCGTGTGTAAGAGCCAAATATGCTTCCTCAAGTGACGCGTGCTCGTAATTAAGCTGATATACCAAAATTTGATTATCCGCAATTTCTCGCGCAATCTGACTTAGTTCGCAATCTGTTATTCTAAAAAGTTCGCCTTCTTGAACGTCTTGAGGTGTGCGATTATCTGGCAAAATCTTGCACTCAGGATGATTTTGAGCAAGCACTTGCTTTAGCTTTTCGCCTTCTGGAGTTACAAGTCGCACAGCGTGCTGCGAATGTGCGTCAACAAAATCTTGAACCGTTGTGCGCTTCAAAATCTCGCCATGCGCAATAATCACAAGGTTATCTGCAGTAAGCGCAACTTCGCTCATTAAGTGCGAGCTAAGAAGTATTGCACGGCCTTCGCTTGCGTAATACTTGCATAATTCACGAACCCACTTAACGCCTTCTGGATCTAAGCCGTTAATTGGCTCGTCCAAAATAAGATTGTGCGGATCTGCTAAAAGAGCCGCCGCAATGGAAAGACGCTGGCTCATACCAAGCGAGAAAGATCCTGCTTTGCGGGTTTTAACACTTGATAATCCAGTAATATCAATCACTTCGTCAACGCGCTTTTTTGATATTCCGTGAGTTAAAGCCAATGAATACAGGTGATTGTAAGCCGTACGGCCCCTGTGAGCAGACTTTGCGTCAAGAACTGCGCCAACTTCTGTCATTGGGGATACGATTTTTGCGTAAGGTTTTCCGTCAATAAGAGAAGTACCACTATTGGCATGAATAAGATTTAACGCGCAACGCATGGTGGTAGATTTACCAGCGCCATTAGGTCCTAAAAAGCCTGTGACTTTGCCGTCTTCGGCGACGAAAGAAACGTCGTTAAGCGCTGTTTTTGCGCCGAAACGCTTTGTAATATGTTGAAATTCTAACATAAATTAACAATATCACAAATAAAAAAAAATACACCTAAAATGTAAGTGTTTATGAGTACAGGCTGCTGCATTTTGATTAATATTTTTGTTGAGATCTTGCTGATGAAATTTTAATTAATCTCTTATTAAGATTCAGCAATTTGGTGCTGCATGTTGCGCAATCCACGCGTGCATGGAAACAGCTGCGGCTGCTCCTGCGTTTAGCGAGCGAACAGAGCCAAATTGCGAAATGTAAACAACGTCATCCGCCATTTTTAGTGCTTTTTTAGAAAGACCAGGACCTTCCGCGCCAAAAAGCATAAGGCAACGTTTAGGGAACTTGTAGGTTTCCATAGCAACTGCGCCTGGAATAATATCGAGCGCTATAACGCGAGCGTTTTTAGCGTCTTGTTCCTTGATATTTGCGATTTTTTCGGCTTCTTTATTGCCATCTGCTTGTGCTTTAAGCAAAAGTTGATGCGCTTCTTCTGTTTCTCGTGCTATATTTTCGCGCCAATTAGTTACTAGAGTTTCAATAGTTGGGCAGCACTCAACGTATTGGTAAAGCTCAGTCATTAACGAGCCTTTGCGATTCCATTTATGAGGCCCTACGATATACACTTTTTTCGCAGTAAACGCGTTTGCAGTGCGAACCATAGAGCCTATGTTGAAATCGTGAGTCCAATTTTCTACAGCTACTTCAAACTCATGACGGCCTTTAGAATCGAGATCCGCTTTTATATCTTCTACTTTCCAGTATCGGTAGCAATCTAAGACGTTACGCTGGTCGCCTTCGTCTAGTAATTCAGCGCTAAACCGCACATCGTAATTTGGCGATTCTGGATTATCTGGACGAGGCTCACCTGGATGTTCTTCTTCCCATGGGCCAACTCCTATAGGTCGGAATTCTGGCTCATCGGAAGCTTTTGCAGCCAAAGTAATTGGATTCGGTTCGTGCATGTATAAGTTTTGCTCCGTTTAATACTTTTGCTTAGTATTGGCAGCTAGTCTTTGCAGCTAGTCTTGGCAGCCGTCTGTTACGCAATCTCCTGTGCAGTCTGACTTGCAGTGACCGCCACAGCAGTTGTCTTCGCAGCACGGCTCAGTGCAACCGTCATGCTTGCAATCGCCAGTGCACTCTACTTTGCAATGGCCACCGCAGCAATTATCTTCACAGCAAGGCTCAGTGCAACCATCATGAGCACAATCACCCGTGCATTTAACCTCGCAATGACCGCCACAGCAATGATCGTTGCAGCAATCTTCGTGTTCTGCATCTGCGCGTAATTCTTCTTCACCGAAAGCTTGAACAAATGCCATTTTAGTACTCTCCTTACTTATTGGATTTACTAATTGAAGATGCCTTGTGCCTTGTTCGTCGGCGTCAACACCACCAATTAATGCAACTATAGCAAGAATTTGCGCGCCTTGCTGATTAACAATGCCAAAATCAAGACTTAATTCATTTCCGTGTCGTAAAGTCACAAGCGAAGAAGTTTGAACATACGATTTTTCAGAAAGCCAAGAGTCAAGTAACAATACTCGCTTGCCTTTAACTGACGGACCTTTTGTTGCAGGGAAAACAAAATCCATAACAAAGCCGTCGAGTGCAATTCCTTTACGTTCTGCAGCATGAATAAGCGCAAAAACCATAGGCACTGCAGCAGCAGTTAACGCTCCAACTGCGTCAACATCGCGTTCTAACGAATACCCAGCTTTCTCAATTGCATCAAAAAGAACATCACCAACCAACTTGGAGCCGCGCTGAGCAAATGTAACAGAAAACAGTTCACTAAATGGTTTCGCACTCATATCCGCACAAAGCATGCGCTTAAGTTCCGCGCGCTCTTCTTGTAATTCTGTCATTTTGCACTCCTTAGCATTTAGAGTTGTTCAATTTTTGATGCTTTAATGTTTTTATGCTTAACGATCTTCTACTGATACTTCCGGAGCGCTCAGCTCTTTAACATCAGCTTTATCAGAATCTATAAGATCTATTGAAGCAATAACTTTACTTTGATCTAACTTCTGAAGTTTACGCGCTGTTACCAACACTCGCGACTCAAGCGAGGAAGCAAACTTATTGTAAGCTGCAACTGTTCTTGCCAAAGATACGCCAAGTTTTGAAGCATTTTCTCCAAGAACCGCAAAGCGATCGTACAATTCTCTAGATAAATCGAAAAGTTCTTTCGCATCATCTGTAAGACTTTGCTGCTGCCATGCGTACGCAACAGACTTAAGCACAGCCCACAAAGTAACTGGGGAAGTGAGTGCTACTTTTTGCGCAAAGGCATCATCCATAAGCGTTGGATCCGCTTCAAGAGCCGCCTGAAGCAACGCTTCGTTTGGAATAAATGCAACTACAAAGTCTGGTGCTGTTTCAAAAGCCTGCCAATACGCTTTAGCTCCTAATACTCTAACATGCTCTCGCAAAGCCTTAGCGTGCGCTTTTAGAAGCTCGCTCCTTCTAGCTAATTCTTCGTCACTTGCGTTATCTGGGATTTCGCAAGCACGCTGATAATCCGCATATGGAACTTTTGCATCAACTGGAATTGTTTTGCCTCCTGGCAGATGCACAACCATATCTGGCCTCTGCTGTTCGCCATTTACTCCAGTTACAACAACCTGCGTATCAAAATCAACGTGCTCAAGCAAACCTGCAGATTCCACAATATTCTTTAGCTGAGCCTCACCCCAAGCTCCGCGAACCTTGTTATTACGCAATGCTGCAGAAAGCGAACTAGTTTCGCGGTCAAGCCTTGTTTGCTGCTCGCTTAAGCCTTTAAGCTGAGTGCTCAGCACACCCATTTCTTGCTTGCGTCCTTCTTCAATCTGCGAAACTTTATTCTTCAGAGCTTCAAGATTGTCTTTTACTGGAGCAAGCGCTTCCAAGACTTTACCTTGCTCTTTCAAAGTTTTTTCACGATTTAATCGTTCGCGTTCTTCTCGCTCTGCACGCAATTGTTCTTCGCGATTCACTCGCAATTGTTCTGCTTGCTGCGCTTTTAGCAGCTCAGACTCCACAAATTTCAATCGCTCAGCAAGCTGCTCTGCTTGAGTGCGATACCGTATAGCTTGATTGCCATTTTCCTGCGCTTGAGCGCGCGCTTGTTCATACTGCGAGCGCAATTCGTTAAATTCGCGTTGGCTTACGCCATTAGAGCCTTGCGTTCCATTGTTGTGCTTAACAATAGCCAGCACAACAATGGCGGTTATTACGACAGCAACCACCATTAAAACAAACATCACAATATTATCGAACATACGTTCTATTAAACACTATTGAGTTGACTTTTGAAACATAATTAGACACGTCTTTTAAGCACGTTCAAAATAAAGCAATCCACGTCCACACGTGCCGCTCCATAGGCAAACTGCAATTACAGTAAGCACAACAATGACGTATAACAATATGGATTGTCCAGGAATTACAGGCAAAGTTCCAGAAGGATACCATCGCAAAATCAATCCAATTTTACTTTGCAAACCTTGTGTAGCAATATTCATCACCACTAAAAAGACACCAAATGCAAGACCGTAAAACCTTCCAAAACAGGCTAATCCAATCATTATGAGCACAATATCAATCCACGCATTACCTAAAATCATCTGCAATGTACTAAATAGCTGCAAGTCAACTATACGAACAATCAACACTGAAGCGCCAAATGAAACAAACAAACACAATAAAGCAGCACTCAATGCATATATTCGCAACCTTTTCATCACGAAACGTTCCCACGATACCATAATCGGAGCAAGACAAACGAATGCCGCGGCAATAAACCCAACTACAATAACTTCATACAGAGGAACAACAAAATTAACAACACTACTACCAGATTGACATTGAAACGTTATACCTCCTACCGCATTATGCACATTAGCAGAATCCGGCAAACAAATATAACCAACATAAACTGGCAACTGCGTTACAAATGATCTGAATATAACAAGCATTAAAGAGGGAAGGACTACGGACAATAAAATTGCAACGATTGCAACAATATAATGCCTACCTTCAAGCCAAGCGCGAAAATTATTTTTCATGCTTATCACCAAGTTCCGATAAGACTTGTTGTGGAGTTATGCGGCATTGATTAAGTTCTTTAACATGATTTTTTACAAATTGTTTCAGCTTAGCATCATCAGCATTATTAATACTCATAGCCACTTTATCGTTTGCTTCACCTGGAATAAATCCATATGACCCATACACATCATTACTTATACGAGAAGGAAGCTGAGCAAGCAAAAATGCTGTAACAGAAGCGTTTGAATCAAGATTCTTTTTTACATATACTTCTTTCATAGCATTTGATGCACATTTTGCAGGCACAAATCTTTGTAACACTTCTTGAGCGATACCAGTCATATCACCATATTTCTCAGAACGCCTAACAAATGTATCTGTTTGTTGTTGAATAACAGTAGCTTTAAGATTACGTAACTTTATTAAACCACTATTAGTAAGATTCCAAGATTTTTCAGTATTTGTTGGAGTAAACGCATTTCCAAGCACAAGCACAATTCCTTTGCCTTGCGAATCTCTCTGATTCTTAGGAAACCAAGAAGCAACAGTTTTCAAATGTTTAACAGCACGAAGTTTACGAATATAAGCTTCTTCAGGATGTACACAAACAGAAAAAGCAGTATCTTTAAACGTCGTACACTGAGGCACAAAAGGTCCAGAGCGAATCCAAGGTTTTGGACCCCACATAGCTATACAACAAGCACATACTATTGGCATAATTAAAGAAATACTTATTGCTTTTATGCACCAATAAGATCCCTTTTGCCAAAAATATCTAATATGCGCGCAACAAAGAATGCATGAAACGATAACAACACACACAAAGAATATGCGCAAAGTCACCAACCATGGGTTCATTCGCAAACCAGGCTCAGCACCAATACCAGCATCCGACACTGGAAGTATTGCGTATAAACTACTACCCCAATATCTAGGAAAAATATCTCCCTGAGGGATAACGCCATTACGCATTATAATGACGCCATAAATACAGCACCAAATTATTGCAAAAGATAATAAAGCTGATAATACAATTGCCCAACGATTGCCAATAATTACCCCTAAAGTAAAACCAATTGCAAAAAATGCACTCGGCGTCACGCCTCCACACAATAGTGGAAAATACGGAAAATTTGTAATATTTACATCACTCTGAATTACTGTTGGCAATATACTTACGCAATATAACAAACTGCACAGTATAGCGCCTTTTAGTATAGGAATAGCGTAACGACTGGCTGATTTTCCTGCACACCACGCAGAATTGACCAAACATCTGGGCGAGCAAGCTTTACATGAACACCATGCGCCAAAAATGCAAGCAACAATATCAGACAAACAATGCATCCATGTGACATCAATTCTTAACCAAAGCGCATAATTATTATTATGCGCTAAAAAATTTGCCACACCCAAAAAAATAGGATATGCAATCAAAAATAAGCTAAAAATACAACTGCTTATTAGAGATAATGGGGACATAATATGTGAAACAATCGTGCACTTCTTATGACTTTTCGTAAAAAATCTGAATTCAGTTAAAAAGTTAGAATATTGACGCATATTTAATCACATCCCTACTCACTACCACATTAACAAAATAAGAAACTATACATATCCAGTTACTGCTACTACTCACTTTTATGAAATTTAGATAGCAAATGCCTATATCCTGATTCCCATGGAGTTACCATAAGATCTTCACGATTAGCATACTGAAGAAGATTATCCATTTTCCCATCAAGCAATATAATTCCTTCATTAAGAACTATAACCCGATCCGCAATTACTGCTAAATCTTCTACTAAATGTGTACTGACAATAACAGTATGCTTTTGCGAATAAGACTTAAGAAAATTACGAATATCAATACGCTGCTCAGGATCTAAACCAACAGTAGGCTCATCAAGTATTAGTACTGCAGGCTGACTAGCAATCACACAAGCAATACCAGCACGCTGACGCTGACCTCCTGATATTTTAGCAACGATGCGATGTGCTTGTTTTTCCAAGCCAACCTGTTTGAGAGCATTCCAAGCAGCTTGATACGCAGCGCTCCACGATAAACCTCGCGCCCATGCGGCATATTGAACATTTTTTAACACACTCGATGCATTCATAAGTTCAAATGATTGTGGCAAATAACCAATATTTGACCGAGCTTTAGCCCTTTCCGCACGACAAGTTACATCAAAGCCATGAACAAAAAGTTTCCCACTAGAGGGAGCATAAATCGTCGCTATAACGTTAAGCAGAGTAGTTTTCCCAGCACCATTTGGCCCCAAAAGACCACATATGCCAAAAGATAAATCTATAGAAAGATTATGCAAAATTTGTTTTTTCCCATACGAAAAATTCACATTAACAAGTTGCACATCTGAGCCCGTATATGATTCTTGCATATCTCACCACTTAATAACTAGACTACTTACCTACAACTTCGTATATTTTCTCTGTCTATTCCAACTACAGAACCACTCATCTGAGCATAAGCTGAAATTGGCACAGTATAAACAATAGTAGCAAGCGCAACTATTGCAAATCCTTTCTTTGCGAACATATTCGTATCTCCATTTTCAATCTGCTTCATAACGTATTCAGCCTTGAATACGTACATATATTTTATGATAATTCAATATAAAAAAAATAGATTTTTATAAAAACCAATTAAAATTTTAAAAGATATGCATATCCTATAATGCCAATTATCAGCAATAACTTGAAAAATTAAGGGGGATTCCACCTTTTTATTTCAAGTTCCTTCTACAAATATTTTTTATTTAGATACAAAAATAGCGTGCTGTCTAATGGAAAATAATCCAATAAACAGCACGCTTTGTTTTATTTGACTATATTATTTGACTACATTAAATAATGCAGGCACTACGCAATCTTTAGGGTTACATGGTCGCTAGTATTCTCACAATCCGCAACTACGCGAGCCCCATCATGCACCTTGCCAGAAAGCAACAATCGCGCAAGTTGATCGCCAATTTCCGTTTGAACCAATCTACGCAACGGACGAGCACCGTAAACTGGATCATAGCCATGCTCCGCAAGCCAAGCGCGAGCAGAATCACTCACATCCAAGCTAATACGGCGATCACTCAAGCGTGCAGCCACTTGACGAACTTGAATATCCACAATTCCGCCAAGCTCTTCGCGGCTCAACGGATGGAACATAACAAGCTCATCCAAACGGTTAATGAACTCTGGCTTAAACTCAGCGTGAACAGCGTTCATAACAGCCTTGCGCTTAGCATCATCATCCAAGCCCTCTTGCACAAGGAATTGCGAACCCAAGTTTGATGTCATAATCAAAATCGTATTCGTAAAATCAACTGTTCTACCTTGCCCGTCAGTCAAACGACCATCGTCCAAAACCTGCAACAAAACGTCGAATACTTCTGGATGTGCCTTCTCAATTTCGTCAAAAAGCACTACAGAATACGGGCGGCGTCGCACGGCTTCAGTAAGCTGGCCGCCTTCCTCATAGCCAATGTAACCAGGAGCAGCACCTATAAGCCGTGAAACGGAAGCCTTTTCCATGTACTCGCTCATATCAATGCGAACCATTGCGCGCTCGTCGTCAAACAAGAAGTCGGCAAGAGCCTTTGCAAGCTCCGTCTTACCAACGCCAGTAGGACCCAAGAATAGGAACGAACCAGTTGGGCGATTCGGGTCTGCAATTCCAGCACGGCTTCTGCGCACAGCATCCGCTATAGCGCGGATTGCTTCGCTTTGGCCAACAACGCGCTTAGAAAGCTCCTTTTCCATGTTGAGCAGCTTCTCATTTTCGCCTTGCATTAAGCGACCAACAGGAATGCCAGTCCATTCGCTAACAACTCCTGCAATAGAATCGGCATCAACCTGGTCTGGGACCATTGGCTCTTTCGCTTCACTCTTAGCATTAGCAGCCTGTGATTCCGCTTCTTCCAAAGCTTTTTGAATGCTTGGAATTTCGCCATACAAAATACGGCTTGCCTGCTCCAAATTGCCTTCGCGCGTGAATTTGTCGGCTTCTACGCGCTTAGCATCGAGTTGCGCTCGCAAATCACCAACCTTGTTATGGCCAGCTTTTTCCGCATCCCAACGCGCTTTCAATCCAGTAAGCTTTTCGCGCGAGTTTGCTAATTCTTCTTGCAACTTTTCTAAGCGTTCTTTAGCAGCAGCATCTTCTGCTTTCTTTAATTGCATTTCTTCCATTTCAAGACGCGTAACTTTGCGCTGCAATTCGTCGATTTCTTCTGGCTGAGAATCAAGCTCCATGCGCAAGTGAGCTGCCGCTTCATCCACCAAATCAATCGCCTTATCTGGAAGCTGTCTACCAGTAATATAGCGGTTTGAAAGCGTTGCTGCAGCTACGATTGCATCGTCACTAATCGTCACCTTGTGGTGTGCTTCGTAACGTTGCTTAAGTCCGCGCAAAATCGTCACCGTATCTTCAACAGATGGCTCGCCAACAAATACTTGCTGGAATCTGCGTTCAAGCGCCGAATCCTTTTCAATATGCTCGCGATACTCGTTAAGCGTAGTTGCACCAACCAAGCGCAGCTCACCGCGCGCAAGCATTGGCTTAAGCATATTGCCAGCATCCATTGAACCTTCTGCAGATCCTGCGCCAACAACAGTGTGAATTTCGTCAATAAACGTAATAATTTGACCGTCCGATTGCTGAATTTCCTTCAACACTGCCTTTAATCGTTCCTCAAATTCGCCACGATACTTCGAACCTGCAACCATCGAAGCCAAATCGAGACTGATAAGACGCTTGTTTTGCAAAGTCGTAGGCACATCTCCTGCCACAATTCGCTGAGCCAATCCTTCTACAACTGCCGTTTTACCAACGCCTGGCTCGCCAATTAGCACAGGATTATTCTTCGTGCGGCGAGAAAGAATCTGAATCACGCGGCGAATCTCCTGATCTCGCCCAATCACAGGGTCAAGCTTTCCTTCGCGAGCGCGCGCAGTCATATCAACAGAATATTTTTCGAGCGCTTTGTAGTTGCCTTCCGCGTCTGGACTTGTAACTTTCGCGCCTCCGCGCACAGTTGGCACAGCCTTGCGCAACGCATCTGCAGAAACATTGTGCTTTTTGAAAATATCCGCAACAGCATTCGGCGCGCTTGCAACTATGCCAATAAGCATGTGCTCTGTAGAAACGTATTCGTCTCCCATTGTGCGCATTTCTTTTTCTGCCTGGCTTAACGCAGCCAAAAGCTGACGACTTGCGTCTGGCTTAGTTGTAGTTGAGCCAGTAGATGAAGGCAATGCCACTAATGCGTTGCGAATTTCAGCGCCGATTTGTTGCGCATCTGCACCAGTCTGTGCAATAAGCGCGCGCACTACGCCTTGCTCTTGGCGAAGTAAGGCATCTGCCAAATGTAACGTATCTACTTGCGCATTGCCAGCTGCCGCCGCGCTTTGCACAGCATCGCTTAATGCATCTTGCGCTAAGGTTGTAAACTTTTGTTCCATATTTACCCCCATTTGCACCGCTATCTAGCGGATTTTAGGTGATTTGCGTGCAATTTTTGCAATTACGCTCAAACCACATTCCGTCAATTTCTAAAACTTGAGTCTACTACACTCAAGTTTTGTTTTCAAGATGTTTGTGGCGTTTCCTTATACAACGGTTGCTTGCGACTTTTCCTAAGTATTTTCCTAAGTATTAAATATGTCGTAATCTTAAAAATATGAGAATTGCACGTTTTTCCTATAATGAAGTTCCTCAATACGCGTTTGTTCAAAAAGACGAAGCAGACGGCAAGGATTATTTAGTAGCGCTAGAAGGCCATCCACTAAGCCCTCAAGGAGTTAAACCAACAGGCAAGCGCTACGAGTTAGACGCCGATGGCGTGCGCCTGCTTGCACCAGTAATTCCTTCAAAAGTCTACGGATTGGCAAAAAACTACGATACGCGTTCTGCCGAAGAGCGCGCATCTTCTGCTGCGTCGTCAAGCCACACGGCAGCAGACATGGTGATTTTTACAAAGCCGAGCACATCTGTAATTGGCCCAGACGACCCAATTGTTATTCCGGCTTTTTCAAACGATATGAATTTTGAGCCAGAAGTGGCTGTTGTTATGGGCAAAATCGCCAAAAATGTGTCGGTAGATAAGGCAATGGACTACGTTTTTGGCTTTACATGTGTAAACGACGTGACTTTGCGTGATTGCGCAGGCAGCGATCCAATGTTTACGCGCGCAAAAGGATTCGACACGTCTTGCCCACTTGGTCCATGGATTACAACCGAGCTAAATTGGCGAGACGCGCATATCTCGTTTACGCTTAATGGCGAAAATGTTCCGGAAGCTGACGGCACTACAGCGCGATTGATTCACAGTATCCCAGAGCAAATTGCTGCGATTTCAAGCTTCTCAACGCTTCTTCCAGGAGATGTTATTTTGACAGGAACGCCGTATCCAGCAGGAACTTTGCACGCTGGCGACGAAGCGATTGTGCATGTAAATGGTATTGGTTCGCTGCGCAATGTGATTATGCATGCGTAACGGCAATAAAAGTAAAAGATGAAAATCAGAAGCTAGACAAAACTTAATACTACACAAATGCGCGCGGGCCAAAGATTGCCGAACCGATTCGGACCATCGTCGAACCATCGGCAATCGCCCACACAAAATCGCCAGACATTCCCATTGAAAGCTCTAATTTTGCAGAGTTTCCATCATGATCTTGCGCAAGTTGTTCACTCACGCAATCTCTAATTTCTCTCAATTTTGCAAAACCGCTTCTCACTATTTTTTCATCATCCACGCGCGCTCCGAGCGTCATAAATCCGCGCAAATTAAGTGCAGTCAGGCTAGATATAGCGAGAGCTTCGTCAATCGCACGTTCCGGCACACATCCGGATTTTGTAGCTTCTCCTGAAACATTCACTTCCAACATAACGTCTGTGCAAAGTCCCAAATTTTGAGCGCGAGCAGATATTTTTTGCGCAAGCTCAATGCCGTCAACCGACTGAATACCATTTGCAAGCGGCAAAACTTTGTTTATTTTATTGCTTTGCAGCTGACCGATTAAGTAGAGCGGAATTTTTCCATTTACGCCAACGCTTAAATTCTCGCGAGCAGCTTGTGCGCGTAAAATCTCGGCTTTTGCGACAATTTCTTGCGGACGATTTTCCCCAATTACGCGCACTCCAGCTTTAAGCGCTGCCATAATTTCGCCAACATCTCGCGTTTTAGTTGCAGCAAGCAGCGTAACCGACTCAGATTTGCACCCATAATGCGATTCGGCTTGAGCAATGGCGTCTTGCACGCTGTGCACGCCGTCGGCAATTTGACGCGCGCGAACACAATCTACCTCAGTATTCGCTAAATCTTTTTGCGTCATGTATGCCATTTAGTGCCCCAATCTATCATTCTAAATACATAGTTTAGTCGAGGAAGGGCACGGATTTGTCTGCTAGGTTTGCGCGAACAGAATTCCACGGCGTTTCGTCGCTTTTAAATAACGCGAGCGCATCTGCAGCGCTCATATCTGCTGGGCGAGTTTGCCCAGGATTTTTATATCCCAAAAGATACATGCAATAGCCAATCATGCGCTCGGCGCTCCAACCAGCTTCTCGAAGTGCGCCAACATCAAGCGAATGTTTACTTTTGGCGAGTCGCTCGCCTTGAGCGTTATCAATTAGTGGCAAGTGCGCAAATTGCGGACGCACATAGTGCACGCCGTTAGCCGCAAAAAATCCAGATTTTTCAAGCAATTCACCAATCCAAATTTGAAGAGCCGCCGAACGCAGCAAATCACGTCCGCGCACAATGTCGTTTACTCCCGAAAGCACATCGTCAACAACAACCGCAAGTTGATAAGAAAAAACGCCATCCGCGCGACGAATCACCATGTCTCCCAAGTCGCGATTAATGTTAAACGATTGCGCACCAAAAATCGCGTCTATAAAACTCACATTCGCTTGGTTTAAATCAGCAGTCGGAACAGCAAGCCGCAAAGAATGTTGTTGATTATTTTGCAAACGCTTTTCGATTTGCGCCAAGCCTTGCGCATTTTTGCGAAGATTTCTGCACGTACCGGGATAGCGTATAAAGCCGTCGCCTTCTTGCGGCGCTGCAATCGCGCGAATATCGGAACGCGAGCAAAAACACGGGTAAATCAGGGAATTCCCGTCTCCGTCTTGCAAAGATTCTAACGCATCAAGAGCTTCTTGGTAGAGTGCAGTGCGCTCATGCTGATAAGTCGGCTCACCAACCCAATCAAGCCCAGCCCACTTCAAATCGTCAATCACTCGCGCGCTTGCATCTTTTGGCATTCTAGCAATATCGAGATCTTCCAGGCGCAAAATCATGCTTCCACCTTGCGACTTTGCAGAAAGCCAAGCAGCCAACATTGCTACCATATTGCCAATATGCATACGTCCAGAAGGAGTCGGCGCAAAACGACCAATTGCAATAGGTGACTTAGAAAACATGATTTCGTCTTTCTAATATCTTTCTTAAAATCTTTCTTAATAAGCACAAGTTTGCAAAGCATAAACTTGCAAAACAAGAAGCGCGTAACGCATTCATACTAGCATCACGCGCTTCTTACAACCGCAATTAATCACAATCAATAACAATTAAAAGCAACTGTTTTATGCAAATAGCGACTTAAACATAAGCACGCCCAAGATTGCGCCGGCAATAGGGGCTACGACTGGAATCCACGCCTCGCCCCAACGAGAAGAACCCTTGTGTGGAATAGGCAAAATGGCGTGGAGCAAACGCGGCATAAGGTCTCGAGCAGGATTCAAAGCAGGACCAGTCGGACCACCCATAGAAGTCACCAATCCCCAAACAACAAAGCCAACTACGATTGATGCTCCAGCCAAATTCTTCTCTCCCCAAGGAGAAGTAAGGCAGCAAAGCGCAGCCAAAACAAGCACGAGCGTGCCAAAGAATTCGTTTAGGAAGTAGTTAAGCTTGTTATTGTAAGCATCCGTAGTGCAGAACGTGCCAAGAATAGCCTCTGGCTCTTCGGTTTCGTTGTAATGTGGCAAATAAGTTACGTACACAATAAGCTGACCGACCAATGCGCCCAAAAGCTGAGCCACAATATACGGAAGTACGTTTGACCAAGGGAACATTCCGCAAACAGCTTGCGCAATTGTCATAGCAGGATTTATGTGCGCTCCAGAAATTCCACCGAACATTAGCACTGGGAACATAACGCCAAAACCATAGCCCATAGCAATGTTTAGCCAGCCTGCGTGATGACCTTTAGTGTTTTTAAGTTCAACATTGGCAACGGCTCCATTGCCAAAAATCATAAGAATGGCAGTTCCAATAAACTCGGCTGCCAACATTACTGTAAATGAATGTTGCATGGTCCTTCGATCCTTCTTAATTGTTTTGCTGCTTTTGCTTTTGTGCCACATCTCATTTTCAAAGAAGCTAAGAAAATGAATCCAGCAATTATTATTCCAACAATTATTCTTTGATAGTTTCCCCTATGAACACGACACTGCGAGTAAATATCAAATCAAAAGAGGCCCGCCACACTGGCGAGCCTCTTACTTACAAAAACAATCTTCAGCGGTTCTATCTGCACAACATCCTCGTTGCAACGGTAAAGTCTTATGTATCCGTCCAACGTAATTGGAATCTAACATCCATACATTTTCTGTGGTCTACCGCTCTTTTAATTTGTTCTTGTGATTCTTATTATTACTGTTTTTTGTTCTTTAGTAAAGTACAAAACCATCTTTGTTCACATATTGTAATTAGTGTTCATTCGAACATAAAAAATAGATGGTTTTGCATCATTTTGTGAATATGCAATGGTTGTCATGTTCAGATGCGTTCACATATTGCAATTATCGGCGTGTCGAGCACGCGCAGCTGCCGACACTCAGTCGCGCACATCCCTTACAGCGCATACAATTACGGAGTATGGTACAAATTTTTGACGCTCCCTCAAAGGCGATTCTGCGCGGTCAAATTGCAGAGCACATCGCCGAAGACGAAAAGGCAGAAAAGCGTGAGGCTCGTGAGGGCGAGCTACCGTTGCCAAAAGATCGCTTCTTTGACCGCGAGCTTAGCTGGTTAAAGTTCAATCGTCGCGTGCTTGAGCTAGCGCAAAATACTGATTTACCACTTCTTGAACGCGCTAATTTTGCAGCCATCTTTGCTTCCAACCTAGACGAGTTCTTTATGGTTCGAGTTGCAGGCTTAAAGCGCCGAATTGACTCAGGAATTGCAGTAACCGCTGCAAGTGGGCTTAGCCCGCGTCAGCAGTTGCGCGCAATTAGCGAGGTTACGCATCGTCGTCAAGATGAGCATGCGCATTATGTTATTGACCACATTTTGCCAGAGCTTGCTAAGCAGCGCATTGTTATGCTCAGTTGGGACAAACTTACGCAATCCGAAAAAGATAGACTTTCAGACTATTATCGCAAGCAGGTTTTCCCAGTATTAACGCCACTTGCAGTGGATCCTGCACACCCGTTCCCATATATTTCTGGCAAGTCTATTAACTTGGCTGTTATTGTAGAAAATCCAAATTCTGGCAAATCGCATTTTGCTCGCGTAAAGATTCCAGATAATTTGAATCGTCTTGTTCCAGTTGACGATTTAACCGACGAAGAGGGTCGCGAAGAGCGCTACGGCTTTATTCCTATGGAAAAGTTGATTGCAGCACATTTGGAATCGCTTTTCCCAGGCATGATTATTAAAGAAGCGCGATCTTTCCGCGTTACGCGTAACGAAGATATTGACGTTGAGGAAGACGATGCAGAAAACTTGCTTAACGCTATGGAAAAGGAGCTTTTGCGTCGTCGTTTTGGACCGCCTATCCGTCTTGAGATTTCCGACGAAGCTAGCCCATTCTTGTCGCAGCTGCTGGCTAATCAGTTGCGTGTAAGCCCAGAGGAAGTCTATCGTTTGCCTTCGCCGCTAGATATGACGGTTCTTTTTGAGTTGCAGGCGCTGGATCGCCCAGATTTGAAGTATCGTCCGTTTATTCCTACTACAAATCGCCAGATTGCAGAAGTTGAAACTAGCCATGCGCAAGATATTTTCGCTTCGATTCGTGAGCATGATATTTTGCTTCATCACCCTTACGATTCGTTCTCTACTTCTGTTCAAGCGTTCTTGGCGCAGGCGGCGGCAGATCCAAAGGTGCTTGCAATTAAGCAAACGCTGTACCGCACGTCTAGCAATTCGCCAATTATTGACGCTCTTGTTGACGCAGCACACGCTGGCAAGCAGGTTCTTGCGCTTGTTGAGATTAAAGCGCGATTCGACGAAGACGCTAACATCGCTTGGGCGCGTAAGCTTGAGCGCGCAGGCGTTCACGTTGTTTACGGCATTGTTGGATTGAAGACGCATTGCAAGCTTTCGCTTGTGGTTCGCCAAGAAGCCGAAGGATTGCGCCGCTATTGCCACGTTGGTACTGGCAACTATAACCCTAAGACGGCTCGCCTTTACACAGATTTGGGCTTGCTTACTTGCGATCCTGTAGTTGGTCAAGATTTGACTCGCTTGTTTAATCAGCTTTCGGGTTACGCTCCAAAGTCTAGTTTCCATCGCTTGCTTGTGGCTCCTCGCACAGTTCGAACGGGCATTATTGAGCGAATTCGCAGGGAAGAGGCAGCGGCTCTTGCTGGAAAAGAAGCGTGGATTAAGATTAAAGTCAATTCTGTTGTTGACGAAAAGACGATTGACGCTTTGTACCGCGCGGCTCAAGCTGGAGTAAAGATTGACATTGTTGAGCGTGGAATTTGCTCGCTAAAGCCTGGCATTGAAGGATTGAGCGAGAATATTCGAGTTCGCTCTATTCTTGGCAGATTCCTTGAGCACAGCCGAATCTATGCTTTTGCTAATTCTTGCGGTCCGCAAATTGGCGATGGTCCTGCAAGTGGCCCAGAAGTGTGGATTGGCTCGGCCGATTTGATGCATCGAAATCTTGATCGCCGCGTTGAAACACTGGTTCGCATAAGCGCTCCAGACCAGGTGGAAGCGTTGATTCAATACATTGATTTGCAAATGGCTGATTCAACAGTTTCTTGGTGGATGGATGGAGATGGCACATACACGCTGCATTCTCGCGATTCCGAAGGTCGTCCTCTAGTTGACAGTCAGGAATATCTAATTCATACTCACACACGCAAACCTCGAGGTGTGAACTGATTGCGAGTAACTAATAAACAATAGGCAAAGAGCCAGATTCAGCAATATGATTCTGGCTCTTGTTGTATTTATTGCTCCTTCTAATCTGACTAAATCTCAAGCGTTCCCTCAGCCAAATCGCTAGCCACGAACGTCATAAAATAAAATGGCATAGTCGCGATTTTCTGATTTGCATCATAGCCATAATTATTTTTAGAAACTTTTATTGCAAACTCAAACTTGTTGTGCATTGCAAACTTATTTAGAGAATTAAGAGTTCCTCTGCCTTTTTTAACATCAATCGGAAAAAGTTTGTTATTTGATTCAATTATAAATTCCAATTCTGAATCTGATTTTCCGCGCCAATAAAACAGTTTTAAACCATTTGCGCTAAGTTCGTTTGCAACGTAATTTTCGAAGAAAATACCAGATAGCGTATTGTCTCTTTCGTTTGAAATAAAAGATGCTGCATTAACTCCGCTTTGATATGAGAACATGCCAATATCGCACAAAAATAGTCGGAAATTACTTTCGTTTTCTTGCATAAGCGGCGTGGTTATATGCTCTTTGAGTTGGAATGACTGATTAACAATATGAGTCATAAGCAGCCACTGAATGGACGTCGCAAAATCTCTAGTTCTACTGTCTTTTTTAATAAGACCAGCTGAAAAGTTTTTTGATTCCTTGTTAAGCTCTCTGAAAATATTCTCAAATAAAAGTCGAGATCTTAAAATCGATTCGCTACTTGCTTGGTACAACTCCATATCTGCAAGATAATTGTCATAAAGCGAGCGCAAAATCTCACGCGATTCTAGTAAATCTTTACGTTCAATGTATGCCTGTACTGCTTCTGGCATACCCCCAATCAGCAAATATTTATACACTTCATTTAACGCAAGATTGTGAATTTCTGTAGGCAGCGCTTGCTTAGAATCATATGCTTCGCGCACCTTTGAATATAGAAGACTATTATTGTTCAGTAGGAACTCACCAAAAGTCATTGGATATATTGTTATCTGGTCAATTTTGCCTACTGGAAAGAGGAATTGACCAACTGCTGATTTCGACGAATTTTGCTTGTGAGCTTCGCGATGCAATTTAATTCGCACCATTGAACCCGTTGCAATTACGTGAATTTTTCTAAAATCTTGGCAAAAATATTTAAGCGACGAAATAATATTTGGGCATTCTTGGATCTCGTCAAAAATCAGCAAAGTGCCTTCATCTATAGCCTTGGAAAATCGCAAAGACAAGTATTCTATAATCTTTTCTGCGTTTGCTGTGCTTTCGCAAAAGTTACGAACCTCATCTTCTTTTTTAAGATCGATGTAAATATAACTATTTTTATAATATTTTTCCGCAAAAAGTTCTTTTACTAGATACGTTTTGCCAACCTGGCGCGCACCCCATATTATTAGCGGCTTGCGATTCGGCTTGCTATTCCAGGCGATTAATTTTTGTAATGCTAGTCGTTCCATGGCTTACTCTTTTTAATGTTGATATTACAACGATTATAGCATTATTTGCCAGTTTTAGGAGGTTTTTTGAGCAATTATTTGCCAGTTTTGGCATGTTTTTTACGCCATAATTTGCCAGTTTTTGTAAGTTTGGGAATTTAGTGTTGCCAATGTTTTAGTACAAGTCAATTACACGCGCGAGAACAATAATCTTATTCTTTAAATTTTCAACTACTTTTATGTACATTTTATACAAAAAACTATTTGTAGATTGCAAATATGATATTTTACGATATTCTTATATAAGATATATCGCTGTAGATAGTAGATAATAATCAAAAAATTGATGCTATTTTTGGTTAAATAGCAAACTTAGCACTGGAGACCACTATGTTGCTTAATTTTAGCGTAGAAAACGCACTAAGTTTTCGTCAATCGCAACAATTCAGCATGCAAAGAACCGTACATGCAAAAAACAGTTCGTGGCCCCATCCAGATGTATCAACTCTTGCAGCCATTTACGGAGGAAATGCCTCAGGGAAAACAAATCTGCTAAAATGCATAGCATTCTTAAAAAATTTTGTGGAAGGAAGCTTCAAAGGCGGTAACTCAAATTCAAAAATAAATGCACTTCCTTTTCTTTTAAATAAAGAATCTGAAAATGAACCTTCAACATTCTTTATAGAATTTATTGCAAAAGATAACAACAGATATAAATATTGGTTTACCTTCAATAATAATTACATTATTGAAGAAGGACTATGGCTTTTCCGCTCTACAACAAACAGAAAAACTGTGCTGTTTGAACGAGAGCATGGCAAACCAATGCGATTTGGCTCAAATCTAAAAACCATAGGAAAAACTGTAGAAAAAATTACAAGAGACAACGCATTATTTCTATCTGCATCTGCAGCATCAGGTGTACAAGCATTGCAAGCTGCATACGAAGAAATAACTTCTACACAGCAATGCAAAACAGTTGACTTTGATAAGTATTCCAATAATTTGATAACAGTTTTACAAGAAAATCCAGATTTTGCATCCAACATTAGCAAGTTGCTAAAATATGCAGATTTAGGATTAAAAGGTGTAACAGTCCAATCCGAACAGCTAGATGCTAAACAATCAGAAAAACTAGCGAGACTCGCAAATCTTCTTAATGAACTTGACGGAGACAACAATAAACTTACAGATAACACTTCTGAAAACACTGAAAAATTGCAAAAATTCAGTGTTTCACGTTTAATGTTTACACATTCTGGTCAAAAAGATTGCCAACTTCCTGAAGATTTTGAATCTTTAGGAACTAAAACAGCATTATTGCTATTTGCTTTCGTTATAGATGCATTATCAAAACATTCCATACTTCTAATCGATGAAATCGACACAAGTCTAAGCATGCAATTCGTGTCTGAAATACTCAAGCTTTACAGTAATCCAGAAACGAATCCTAACCAATCGCAATTAATTTTTACTACTCACGATTTAAGTCTTATTAGTAATTCTGGAACCGACAAAACTATTCTCGACAGAGATCAAATTTGGTTTATAGAGAAAAATACATTAGGCGAATCTTCACTACATCCACTTACGGAATGGGAAAACCGCAATGTAAACTTTGGTAAAAACTATCAACACAACATATATGTCTCAGCGCCACAACCTTCGCTACATGATGTTTTTGCGGAAATACTTACAAATACTAACAGAAGCTAAAACACTACCAATATTCAAAACGATATAAAACACTAGTATTCATGAGGAGCGGGCTATGGTTCATGTTCCATCACACGGCCGTTCAAAGAAACAGTCGAAACGAAATAAAAGATTCCTCATTGTTTGTGGCGGTGTAGTTACAGAGTTTGAGTATTTTAGCTATATAAAATCAGAAGTAAGTAAATATTGTGCTACATCATGGGATATTCATAAATCAATTAACATAGAAAAAGAGGGCGTAGATCCACTCACTTTAACAAATTATGCGATTAAACTTGAGAGATTAGACTGCAAAGAAGCGAAAAAAGAAAACTACAATCCGTTTACACTGGTATGGGTTGTAACAGACGTTGATGAATTTGGAGAAAAAATTCAACAAGCTCAATCTAAGTCGGATTCAACTTGTGGGAAGATAAAATTAGTAATTTCCAACCCTTGCTTCGAAGTATGGCTTATTGACCATATAAAAAGCTGCCCTCTTTCTTGCACAGAAACGCGAGATTGCCAAAAAGAAGCAAAAGAACTTGGGCTACTTCACAACACTACTGGGAATAAAAATAAGCATATCCAATTAGAAAAATTAACTGGAAACTATAAGAATGCTTTTAAAAACGCAAAGCAGCATATGCAAACCGAACAGATAGAAAATCGCAAAAATCACCCTTCAGTAACTCAAAAGTCAAACTACGCTCCTTGGACAGATGTTCCAGAAATAGTAGAAACAATATTAAATGAATGCAAGCGTGTATCAGGAATAGATTTGTCAGAAAAATTGTGAATTAATGATGTAACTACATATGTCTTCATTACTGTTATTAACAGCAATAATCTAGATGTGGGTGAGATGATGGCGCAATATTGATGAGTCATCACGTCTATGGAGTGAATTATCACAGTCACGGAAGTTAAAATGACAGTCACAGCGCTTTTATCACTATCATGACTGTGATAAACGTAAGCAACGTAAATATGCGAAAACCAGCAACTAAATTGACTCTAACCAAATAAGCGAATAAACGAATCGTAATAAATAACCAGGCACAACTAAAAGTTGCGAAAGAAAGCCGCTAAAATAGTGAATATGAGTGTAGTAACGACGCGATACGTTGAGGCTGCTGGCGGAATTATTTATCGCAAGCGAAATACAATAGACAGCTCAAACACAAGTGACTTGAAAAAAACAAGCAATCAAGCGGACATGATAAGCGATGACGACTTTGAGCTTTGCCTAGTCTACCGTCCTAAATATGACGATTGGAGCTGGCCAAAAGGCAAGAATGAGCCAAAAGAATCGCATCGTCACACAGCTGTGCGCGAAGTTGGGGAAGAAACAGGCTACGCAGTAACACTAGGACCTCACATTGCACAAATAGAATATCCGCTTGAAAACGAAGGCAAAAAATCAATCTCAAAAAGCGGTGCGAAAAACAGTTCACAAAACAACAACAAAACAGAAGTAGTTAAGCGAATTCACTACTGGATGATGCGCGAAATAGACGAGAATGCCGCAATGAAGCGACTACCAGCATTTGGTCCAATAAAACCAGCAAAACCTACTGAAATTGGCAATGTTATATGGCTTACTCCTTCTAAAGCTCGCAAAAAACTCACACACGATAGCGATAGAAAAGTTTTAGATGCTTTTCTTGAAAAGCTACACGATGGTCAAACTGAATATAAGACATTGATACTAGTACGACATGGAAAAGCTGAATCACGTAAATCATGGCAAGGCAGCGAAGCAACTCGTCCAATCACTCCTCTTGGATCTGCAGCATCCTACGCTCTAGGTCGTGAGCTTGCTTGCTATGCTCCAAATCGAATTGTCTCGTCACCTTGGAAACGTTGCGTGGAAACTGTTGCAACTTTTGCACACGATTCTTCTCTTTCTATAGAACAGATTGCGGAACTTACTGAAGACCATCATGAGAATAAACCAAAATCTACATTATCTGTTCTTATAAGTGAAATACAAAATCTTGATTGCAACGCACAAAACACACAAAACACACAAAACACAGAAGCAAATATTAACAATTCAACAGTTATGTGTTTGCATCGCCCTATTATCGGCACTTTCTTTGACTATTTGCGAGGAATCACAAAACCGCGAGCACATAAACGTATACTTAGCCAAAAATCTCCATACATGCCTACTGGTAGCGCAATAGTTTTGCATATTAGCAATACTTCTAAAGGCGCTCGCATTATTGATATTGAAAAGGTGTTACCAATTGTCTACTAGCCTTAATTCACAATCGAGTTCTATCCATTCGAGCAGATCTGCTTTTATGCCAAGTCCAATAGGTGCAAGTCGCCCAAGCAGACCTGCACAAATGGATCCTGCAATGCTCGCGCAAATTGAAGGCGGCACAGATCCACAAATTGTAAACGAAATCAGCCACACTTCAGCAGCAGTTCTGCTTAACCGCGTGCATAAAACACAATCTCCAGAGATTGTGGAACGCGTACTGAATTTGGTTGAGAATGAGGGTATTGAGGTCATCGCAGACTTGTGGAGTCAAGCGCAACCAGATTCGCTCCCTGGAATGCTTTTTAGGCTATATTTGCTTAGGGAGTCTTTGCGTAAGCAGCGAGAAGCATATGCGGAGTATTGGAATCTTGGAGAACCCTCTGCAACTAGCGCTTCAGCAATTACTGGAATTGACGAATCTCCTACAGGAGAAGATATTGCGCGACTCGCGGATTCTATTCTTTCTGGTGCTTTTACGGGCGATTTTGCTGTTGCTCTATATCGAGCTTCTGCGTTTACTGCGATTATTTCGTGCGGAATGCGTTCTTACGCGAAAAAATTAACACAGAAGATGAACGATTCCAAAAGAGATGATTCACAGCGTCTTGCTAGCGTTTTGCACAAATCCGCAAACATGCATGCACTTTCCTTATGCTTCGCTAATGGAGCTAAATTGTGGAGACTTGGAAAACTCGATTAGTTTATTTGTTATCACACTGCGTTTATTTGTTATACAACAGCGCGGCGCGCTGAAATCTAAAAGCATGTATACTCGGGAAGTGACGCTGGCTTGTGTTTAAGCCCCGGGCTCCATTTTTTGCCGCTGCGAGCGGCGTTTGCGCCGACAGGCGCTTTCGCAAGTCAGCGTTTTCAAGTATGTTTTAATTTTCCAGCAATTCACAAAATTCAACCTTCATTAACACTTGTTTATATTTTTTCTAAATAGTCACGGCACGCCGATAGCTTAACATGCCGCACTTGCACTAATCTAGAAGGTATGGATCTTCATGTTTTACATCATCCGCTGGTGGACCACAAGCTCACCGTTTTGCGTGATAAGAATACACCTTCTAACATTTTCCGCGAGTTAGTTTCCGAATTGGTAACTCTCGAAGCATACGAAGCAACCCGCAATTTGGAAGTTAGCGATCGCGAGATTGAAACTCCTATTTGCAAGATGACTGGCAAGCATTTGAACCGCCCACGCCCAATGGTTGTGCCAGTTTTGCGCGCAGGTTTGGGTATGCTTGACGGCATGACTCGCCTTCTTCCAACCGCTGAGGTTGGATTCCTTGGTATGAAGCGCGACGAGCAGACTCTCGACATCGTCACTTATGCTAACCGTTTGCCAGAAGATTTGACTGGTCGTCAGTGCTTCTTACTGGACCCAATGCTTGCCACTGGTGGCACTCTTATTGCGGCTACGCACTATTTGGCTGAGCGCGGCGCTAAGGATGTTACTGCTATTAACATTTTGGCAGCTCCAGAAGGCTTGGAACGCCTAGAGAAGGAGATTGATCCTTCTATTGACTTTAAGGTTGTTGTTTGCGCTGTTGATGAGCACTTAAACGACAAGGCTTATATCGTTCCTGGTCTTGGCGATGCTGGCGATCGCTTGTATGGTTTAATTGATTAATAGTTACTAACCGAATCAAACGAAAACTAGAATCAAAAACTAGAATTTAAAACCACAAAATAGCCTGCTGTTTTGCAACACTTTGCAATTTTCAGCAGGTTATTTTGTATTTAGCGCGGACGAGTTATGGCGACTTCGCGAGCGCGATTTGCCAATTCGTCCAATTTTTCAAGCTCCGCGCGCTGAGCATTAGTCTGCTTTGGTGCAAATTCTCCGTAACGATTCTGCGCAGCTGTACGAATTAAAAAGTCAGACAAACGCGGATTTTTTGGCAAAACTGATCCGTGCATATAAGTGCCGATAACGTTGTATTTGCGCGCACCTTCCGTATGATCTTCGCCGTTATTTCCGCAATTTTCGCCATCAACTGAGCCGAGTGGCTGCGTACCACTCTCCAAACTTGTGCGACCAGAATGGTTCTCGTATCCCACAATATCTCCAAAATCGCGGCTATGCTCAACAAGATTCCCAATCATGCGCACGTCTTGACCAACCGTATGCTCTCCGAGTATGCCTATGCCTTTAAGCTTTTGGCCTTCAATAGTCTCAAAGTACTCTCCAAAAAGCTGGTAAAGCCCACAAATCATAAGCATTGGAACGCCATTTTTTGCAAGCTCGCGAATCGCGCCCGCGCGCGCAAATAAATCATCCGTAACTCTACTTTGACCATGATCTTGACCGCCGCCACCAAGAACCATATCTACTCGCTTTGGCCAATCATCGCCAACGTTGTATTCGTGAAGCACAGGCTTGTAACCGTACAATTCCGCTCGACGCATAATCGTAAGTACATTGCCATAGTCACCGTAAATATTCATGTCTTTCGGGTACAGCGACACAATATCTAATACACGATTTTCGGCTTTATTAGTAGCATTCGCTTGACTAATATAATTAACATCACTCATATCATTCATGACGACTACTTTCTTGCTACTTTCCAACTCCAACGTCTTTAACGCTTGCGATTTGCCCCAACGTAGATCGCACGCGAAGCATAGCAGTGTATGTGCAATATATGCGCTTAGCATTTTTAGCATCACTACTAAAATCGCCATTTACAAAGGTTTTAACATCTTCTTCTAAATCAGTGTTCACATTTCTAGAGGCAACTTTGTCGTATTGTAAACGCAAAGCCATATCCCACGCGCGCGTGCCAGAAACACAAGTGACTCCAGTGCCACTAAAGCATGTAAAATCAACGTCCCACAGCCAGCTCATGTCTCGCCCATCCGCGTATTCGTCACAAATCGCAATCATTGTGTCATGATTTGCAGGCTTATCCGAGGCGAGCGCAAGTCTAAACCCAATAGGATTTTTCACTAGAACAAGCTCCACAGG
Source organism: Gardnerella vaginalis ATCC 14018 = JCM 11026 (assembly GCF_001042655.1). Classification (NCBI taxonomy): domain Bacteria; kingdom Bacillati; phylum Actinomycetota; class Actinomycetes; order Bifidobacteriales; family Bifidobacteriaceae; genus Gardnerella; species Gardnerella vaginalis. The sequence goes on from NZ_AP012332.1 coordinate 1,622,562, forward strand.
AGCGCCGTTAACTTCGATTACTTCGCCTCGACCAAATGCTGGCGTTACACGAGAAATAGCTTCCATAAGCGCATCGTCGTCGAATTTTGCGAGTGTTGCATCTTTTTTAGCAGCATCTGCCAAAATAGAGCGCACAATCGCCGAAGCAGCAGCAGCGTTAAAAACGTTATACACGCCTCGCAGCTTAACGCTAGTGGTTTTTCTATGCCCATCAATCAAAAAATCGGCTTTATTATCTGCAACTTTTGCCAACACAACATCTGCATGCAAAAGATTGCGCGAATCATCATGCGAATCATCATGCAAAGCATCACGCGAATCGCCAGCCAAATCGCCATTAAAATCGCCAGCCAAATCATTATGCAAATCGTCGTCGGTTGGAAACATGCTTCTTAACGAATCATCCAAACCGAAATATTTTATCTTACAAGACGGCAAAACGTCTTTAGAAAGCGCAGAAATTCGCGGATCTTCGCGATTTAGCACAACTACTTGCTTAGTTGCGCGCGCCACATTACTCAACAATTTAGCTGTAGTGTCAATCTCGCCAAATCTATCTAACTGATCTCGCATAACGTTTAGAAGAAGCGAATAGCGCGGCTTTATTTGATTTACAAAATGCACCGCATAAGCTTCATCAAGCTCTAAAACAGCTATATCCGCATCTAACTTTGTGCCAAAAACAGGCATTTCTTGCACCAATGCTGCTACAACTCCGCGTGTAAAATTCGATCCCGTAGGATTTGTAAACACGCGCAATCCAGCATCTCTAAGCATAGACGCAACCATGCGAGTTGTAGTGGTTTTACCGTTAGTTCCAGAAATTAACACAACACCATAAGGTAATTTTCCTAGCGTTCTAGCCAAAAACCCAGGGTCTAGTGTTTCCACAACTTTGCCTGGTAAAGCACTTCCTCCGTGGTTTGTCGCGCGCGAAATCATCCTAACCAGTTTCCCTACAGCTGGCATTATGAATCCAAAACAACAGCGTTTTACCACTTTATTTTTGACGATCATCAATCCCCCTATTAACTCTACTGCTGATATGCCTGAGACTGATGCGAATCATAACCTTGAGCATCATTACCTTGCGAATATGATTGCGGCTGGTATCCTTGCGGCATATCTTTAAACTTAGACGTTGCTCCAAGAAAAGCTAGATTAAATGTTTCTGTAGGGCCATTACGATGCTTTGCCATAATAATGTCTGCTTCGCCTGGACGATCTTCTTTGTTGTAAAAATCAGGTCTATGCACAAGAAACACAACGTCAGCATCCTGTTCAATAGATCCCGATTCGCGCAAATCTGAAAGCTGAGGCTTTTTATCGTTTCGCATTTCTGGTCCGCGGTTTAGCTGGCTTAGCGCAACAACTGGCACTTCTAGCTCTTTTGCTAAAAGCTTTAATGCACGCGAAAACTCCGAGACCTCTTGCTGCCTCGATTCAACTTTCTTTCCAGAAGTCATAAGTTGCAAATAGTCGATTACAACCAACTTTAGATCGTTCGTTTGCTTTAGTCGCCTGCATTTTGCGCGAATTTCCATAAGACTCATATTTGGGCTATCGTCTATAAAAAGCGGAGCGTCTTTCATTTTTGACCAAAACGCATTTAGCTTAGTCCATCTATCTGTTGTAATGTCTTCTGAAGTCCCGCGATGCATTGCCGTCATTGGAATATCCGTTTCGGCTGCAATTATTCTTTGAGCAAGCTCCAATTTGTTCATTTCTAGCGAGAACACAATTGTTGTCATATTGTGATGCAACGCTGCAGAACGCGCAAAGTCGATTCCAAGAGTTGACTTTCCCATTGCAGGCCTACCAGCTACGACTACCATTTGCCCTGGTTGCAAGCCTTGCGTCATGTCGTCAATATCTCTAAATCCTGTTGGAACGCCTTTTTCAATCTCGTTACTTTGCAACTTGTCTAATTGTTCAAGAGCATCTTGAACAACAGGACCAATAGCAGAATAATCCTGGTGAACTTTGCCAGAACTCATCTCGTAAACTTCGGATTGTGCAAGATTTACAACGTCTTCTGCTTGATCTCCCGTGGCAGAATACCCCATTTGCGCAATCTTTGTTCCAGCAGCAATCACATTTCGCAAAATCGCATTTTTGTGTACAATATCCGCGTAATATAACGCGTTTGCAGCTGTTGGAACTGATGCAACTAGACTATGCAGGTAGTCTGCTCCACCAATTTTCTCCAGGTTTTCGTCTTTTAGAAGCTCGTTTGCGACTAAAACAACATCTACTGGTTGTGAACCAGAAAATAAGCTTATGATCGCGTCGTAAATTGTTTGGTGTTTTGGCACATAAAAGTCTGCTGTTTCTAGGATTTGCGAAACTTCGCCAATGGCATCTTTGCTCATTAGCATTCCACCTAAAACGGCCATTTCCGCGTCTTCGTCGTGAGGCGGAACCTTGTCAAACAAAATACTTTTATATGATGCGTTGCCTGACTGGTTTGCGTCATTTCTACTTGACTTCCACATATCATTACCTGCCATAGAATCGAGTATAAACGCCCGCACGGAGCACACCAACAAAAGTTGATATAAACCAACACAAGTCGCAAGTTGAATATTTCACATATTTGAATATTTCACATATTTACATACTTACAGACTTGCAGACTTCATCCAATCATCTGTTTTAACCCTATGAGAATTTCCTAAAGCTCTTCCACCAATGTATACAAGGTTCAGAGCCACCCACAATGACACGGTTCTAATTATGTCAGTAGAGCCAAAAGCTATATTTACGAAGCACATTGCACTAATCGCAACAAGGTATACAACAGCTGTAATCGAACACGATTTGGCCAAATACTTGTGGTCTCCAGCTCCGATTAGCACTCCGTCTAAAGCCCACATAAATCCAGATAACGGCAAGAAAATTCCAAGAATCGTCATTCCTATTGAAACTAAGAGTTGTATTTCTACGTTTGGGCTAAATAACGGGGATAATAGCCATCCTGCAAATATCATCAAAATTCCAACGATTACGCTACTTAATGCGCCTACTTGTGCGCATATTTTTGTGATTATGTTAGCGCGTTTTAATAATCCAGCTCCAAGCGCAGAGGCGACTATTGTTTGAGCTGCAATTCCTATAGCGTCTAATATGTTCATAACAAAATTCCAGCAAGAATTTGCAACTTGGTATGCAGCTAAAGTATTTGTTCCAAGACGAGCAGCCGCTGCAACAGTGGCAACCATGCACGCGCGCAACGCCAATGTGCGTATAAACAGCGGAATACCACTTCCAGCGCTTTTAAGTATGCTATGCGCTTGCGGACGCAAACGTGCTTTTTCACGAGCTGCCCAAAAAATCGCTGGAAGCGTTAAAACAATACCCATATACCATTGCGCTATCATTGTCGCTATTCCAGATCCAAAAATGCCAAGATTCATTCCAAACACAAATAGAATATCTAAAATAGCGTTTAGCACAGCTCCACTTATTGCAGCAAAAAGTGTGATTTTTACTTTGCTAAGTCCTCTGAATATGCCATTTGCCGCGTAAATTAGTAGCATCGCAGGCAATCCTGGCATAACAGTTTGAGTGTAAATAATCGCGTTTTTAAGCGTATCTCCACTTGCACCAAAGCTTTGACAAAGCGGACCTGCGAACACCATTAAAACAAGCGTTAAAACAACACCTAACCCAAGAGCCAGCCATAGACCGTCCATTCCAACGCTTAGTCCTTGACGATTTTTCCCAGCACCCAATAGTCTCGCGACTTGGCTTGTGGTGTTGTATGCCAAAAACAGGCATAGTCCCGTTGTTGTTAAAAGCACAGTTGATCCTATTGAAAGCCCTGCAAGTTGCGTTTTGCCTAAATGACCTACTATTGCGGTGTCTATTAAAACAAACGCTGGCTCTGCAATAAGCTGTCCAAATGTAGGAATAGCTAGAGAAAATATATGCTTTAGTAAATCTTTTTTGTTTATAGCAGATTCTTTATCTTCTTGTCTATTGGTAGCTGCGTTACTCTTGGCTATTGTCATAATGCACTATTGTACTGTCGAAAAAACTTATTAGATTAAGTATTTAATAAAACTATTATTTTTATTACTTTTATTATTTTTATTACTTATTACATTACTTTTCTAAATCTGATGTTCGGTAGCTTGCGACTTTTCCTTTTTATTTCGCTATCATAAATATTTGCCAATTGCAAATCAAAATTGTTTTTGGAAAAGTTATCCGCAGGATATCCACAATGTTATCCCCCATTTGTGTATAACTTTTTGAGATACACACAGCAACACGCCTAAAATGTGGATAACTCAAAGTTTTTATCCACATCACTTAGCCCGTGTGTGTCATAATCTTGAGATATTCACACCAATGGGGGATTACTTTACACAAACTTTGATATTTTATTGCTTCTTTTGAGATTTCTTAGAATTACTTCTAGATTTATCTGACTTATTTTCCACAGAACTAGAATCAGATTCTTCTGAATTTTCTGACTCTTTTCCATCATTTTCAGTTTCAATTTTCTCTTCGCCCAATTCAACTTCGTCTTGCGATTGAGCAGAAACATTATCATCAGAATGAGCTGAATTATCGCCAGCAACCGTTGAATCACCATCTGCATCTACAGAATCACCATCTGCGTCTACAACTGATTCATCAACAGAAATAGCTACTGGAGTAAGAACTGCCACTTGGGTTTTCCCTTCTTCAGAATCAGCAACTTCTACAACAGCTCCAGCTCTAGCTTGAGCAATACTCGAAAAGTCATATGCGCGCTCACCCTGATCTGCCAAATCAACACCCTTACGCTCTTTAGCTTCCGATATTCTCCAACCAAAAAGCTTCTCTAAACCAAATGCAACTAAAGCAGTAACTGCACCGGAATAAAGAACAGTGATTACAAGTAAACAAATCTGCGCGATAAGCTGATGCCAGTCACCAACGCAAAACAGTCCGCTACTATCAGCAAATAATCCCACTGCAAAAATACCGATAAGAGCAGCGATGCCGTTCACGCTCACAACATGAAGCGCTCCATCATAACGCGCAAAAGTCTTAGAATGCGTTGCAAGGCATGTAACGACACCAACAATAACTCCTAATACCATTGCCCATAAAGGCGCAATCACATCTGCAGCGGCAGAACTAGCGGCCAAACCCGCCATAATTCCAGACGCGGCGCCAACAGCAGTAAAACAACCTGAACGCAAACGCTCTGTAACACCCCAAGCAAGCATAGAAGCAGATGCTGTAATAGTGGATGAAACCCAAGCATATCCAGCAACTCCAGGAAGACCTACAGAAGATCCAATCATTAAGCCAAGCCAGCCAAACCAAATAATAAAAATTCCCAGAACAACAAACGGTACATTATGCGGATGGCGTTTTAGAACATTTACAGAATTATCAGCAACATCACTAACAGCTTCAACAGAACCATTAGAATCTTCTGCTTTAGAAGATGATGAACCCGTATTAGTCTCTAATTTACTAAATCTCGCAACGTCAGCCCACAATGCACGAACCAAATTTCCCTTATGCTCAGAATTATTACTACTGTTACCTTGAACAGTAGAGGATTTGGTATGAAGCACAAATCGCTTTAACGGGAAGTGCGCATGACCACCAATAATTAGCACGATTGCAAGCGCAGAAACTGCTGCAGTCAGGTGCAGCAACGATCCTCCAGCAAAATCGTGTACTTGAATTCCTAAAGCTTGTGATATTGCGCCATTAGGGGAAAGCAATCCCCCTCCGCAAACCATATGCGCTAGAGGAGCAAATACTAAAGTGACCCATACCGCCACGAATATAAGCCAAATTGCGTATTTTACGCGTCCAGCCAACGCACCAGTAATAAGAGCAACTGCTACGACAGCGCACGCTAATCTAAAGGCTGCTGGAATACCTCCGCCCGACAAGCCTGTGTTTGCGTCCATAGAAGTAAAAATTCCATGATCTGCAACCATTGAATCACGTAGAAGCAAACCACTCACAGGATCACCCACAACGCCGCCAATCATGTCTTTCCCAGCGAAAGCCATTGACCATCCCCATAGCGTCCAAACTATGGTTGTTACCGCAATAGCTCCAGCAGAAAGCATCATCATGTTGACCATAGATGTTGCTCGTTCGCGACCGCCATAAAATAGAGCAATCCCTGGCGTAATTACAAACACTAAAGCAGCGGCCAATAATGCCCATTGCGGATCCATTGCGGTCATCTTTCACCTCACAATACACAACCCTCGGCGGTTATGTCTTCAATATTCTATTTTATATGTTCTTTTATATTCTACTCAACTGGCGCTGCGTGATTAATAACTAATTACGATAGATTAATCCAATATTCCATCCACAAAACTTTCTGGATCGAATGGAGCTAGATCGTCTGGACCTTCTCCCAATCCGACAAGCTTCACAGGAACGCCTAACTCTTTTTGAACAGAAACCACGATACCGCCTTTCGCGGAACCGTCTAACTTAGTTAAAACCACACCTGTAATTCCAATTGCCTCAGCAAAAACTTTTGCCTGGACCATGCCATTTTGACCAGTTGTAGCATCAAGAACCAAAAGGACTTCATCTACAGGAACAGTTTTTTCAATAACTCGGCGAATTTTGCCAAGCTCGTCCATAAGATTTGCCTTATTTTGCAGCCTTCCAGCCGTGTCTACAATCAAAACATCTGAATTGGATTCCTTAGCTTTGGCGGCACCGTCAAATGCTACAGAAGCTGGATCTGCACCGTCTTTTTCGGATCGAACGATTTTAACACCTACAGCATTTGCCCAAGTTTCAAGCTGATCGGCAGCTGCAGCGCGGAAAGTATCTGCTGCAGCTAATATTACCGAGCGATTTTTCGAAACCATCAATCTAGCAAGTTTCCCAGCAGTGGTGGTTTTTCCAGTGCCATTTACACCAACCATCATGATTACACTTGGCTTATGTGCTTTAGAAGAATCCGCATTTAGGCTTCTATCTGTTTTGGCACCAACAATATCCAGCAATTTTGCACGAAGTATTTCACGTACATCTTGTGCACTTGCTGTTCCAGAAATCCTAGCATCTTTTCTAAGTGATTCAACCAATTCATCACTTGCCTGTGCTCCAACATCTGCCATTAAAAGCGTATCTTCTACATCTTGCCAATCTTCTTCTGAAAGATTATCTTTGCTCAATATGTTGAACAGAGCACGACCAAAAGGATTCGCACTATTAGCAAGTTTAGAGCGCAATCTTGTAACTCGAGAGGCAACGTTTTCAGGCGCAGATGGTTCAACATTGCTATCACTTTTTACCACGCTAGGCAGTGGATTATCTTTGCTAGTAGGTATTAAAGGACCTCGCGACTTGCCGATAATTCTCAGCACAACTGCCGCAGCCACTAAAAGCACTGCTAAAATAACTGTGCCAACAGCGGACCATATAATCAAATCTAAATCCATAACTATATTCATATAATAAAGACTATGAAATTAAAGGGACAGTTGATTAGATTGCAACAAAGACTGTTGCTAAAGTAAGCAAAAATCACGTAAATATTAGCATTTTAATACAATACTTTTGTAAGTTAATTTTGTAATCAAAAATTGAATTGGGGTATTACGTATGGAAAACTCGCCATCGATTGATGTTTATGGAGCAGATTGGTGCGGCGATTGCATCAGAGCTAAAGCTGCGCTTAATAAGTTTAATGCTGCTTTTACTTGGCATAACATTGAATCTGAAGAAGGCGCCGAACAAAAGGCTATTGATATTAGCGGTCAGAAGCATATTCCTGTCGTTACTTTTAGCGATGGAAGTTTTATGGTTGAGCCGACTGCAACTCAGATTAAAGAAAAACTTGAGGAACTAGGACAGATCAATTTGTGATTTTTGCTTGCAATTTCGCAGCAACTTGCCACAAAACACACGCTACATGTAGCCATAAGTTGGATTAGTCTACAAAATGTAGTATACTTGGCATTTGTTGCCCCTTTAGCTCAATTGGCAGAGCAGAGTCCTTTTAAGTCTTGGGTTGTGGGTTCGAGTCCCACAGGGGGCACTCTTTTATACTCATTTGCATTTCGAAGTACTGCTTGTACAACAGCAATGCTCTCACCACGTAAAACTATGTCATTACCGCAAGAACATTGTTGTACACGAATAGAATGATTTTGTAATGTTGAGGCGGCTTCGGCATTAATTGCATATTCAGTTGCGCCTAAAAATATATCATCAACAATATCTTTTGAACCGTATACAAAAATATCATCTAAATCAAGTAAGCTAACAGACGGAGCAAGCACATGTCCAAGTGAACGACCTGCTTCCTGTAGTATTGTTGTTCTGTCTAAAGGATTCTCATTAATTCTTCTTCGTAAGTTAGCTGCAGATATAAAAGTCTCTAAACAACCACGCTTACCACACGTGCATTGTGGACCATCTGGATCAACAACTACGTGACCGATTTCACCTGCAGCATGATGAATCCCCAAAACGAGCGAATCATCGATTAACAATGCTGCGCCTACGCCAACAGCGATTTGAACAAAAATGCCAGTTGCTCTTCCAGCTCCACAAAAACGTTCACCGATTAAAGCACTATTCGCGTCATTATCTACCGTACAGAACTTACCAAAATGTTGTTGAAACATCTTACGTAAAGGTACATTCTTCCACCCAAAATTCGCAGTTTCAACTACTACACCATCTTCATCAACAATGCCTGGGACAGCAACACCAAAACCAAGTATGTGCGAGGCACCATCAAGTAGTGACTCAGCTAAAGCAATTACAGTTTCAGGCGTAATAGCAGTAATTTTATCAAAGGATTTTTCAACTCTAGTTACAATTTCACCGCGTAAATTCATGACAGCAGCTTGCAACAAAAATGGCATTGATAAGTCCAGAACAATCACATTCCAATATTGATCATCTACACTTACTAAAGTGCCTTTTTTACCAGGTCGCGTTGGTTGTTCATATCCATTTTCCATCAGAAAGTGTTTATCTAACATGTCAGACACGACTTCGCACGCAGCAACTCGCGATAATCCGGTTTTCCTTCCAATTTGCGCTCTAGACATAGGACATGATGAAAAAATTTGTCCAAAAACCATCATGCGATTATTGATTCGTACATCAGCGGGTTCATGTTTTTTAGTAACTGTCATAGAAGGTGATAGAAAGCAAGACAGGGCATTATCATCAGTTGTTCCAAACATGACACTCCTCAAGTATAGGGCTGTTGCAGCATACTGAAAGTAAGTACTACATCGTACCATCCCACCAATAGGCCAAATCATCAGGAAAATTGTTGTCAGCACATGTACTCACAACAAAATTTCACAATAAACTATATTGTACTCTCTCAACCATTGTAGCCAGCTGTAACACATACGCGCTAGGCATAATTACCATAATTACCATAATTCTTAACAATGATTTCATCCCAATATACACACAAGTGTTTGTATATTTCTTGGTCTTTACAACAAATAAATAATTTGTTAAGATAGTTAACATTGAATGTTCCAACGACATAGATGCCGCCGGCAATCAATACACAACTCGTCAAAGTCGACAAGTAAAGCTTCAAAGAAAGGAAGCGCCATGCATAGTGGAAAGAAAATTATTGGCATCATTGCAGCAGCGAGCGCCGCTCTACTATCGCTTGCTGGATGCGGTAACACCAATAACTCGAGTTCATCAGCGCAAGTTGATACTAAAACACCTGTTAACCTCACTGTGTGGACTGGTAATACAACACCAACAAAAGCAGCAGCAGCAATATTTGAAAAGAAATATCCAAACGTAAAAATTAAAGTAGAAACTGTAACAGACGCTTATCAGGCTCTGGATACAGCCATTCAAGCTGGATCGGGAATTCCAGACGTTATGGAATTTGAGTACTTGACAGTTCCTTATTTCGCAATTCAAAACAAACTTGTAGATTTAAGCACTCTTGGCGCAAATAATGATAAAGGCACATTTGTGAAAGGCGCATGGCAGGACATCAGCTTCAACAATAAGCCATACGCAATTCCAATGGATTACGGCCCAAGCGTCATGTTCTACAATAAGGCAATATTAGAAAAAGCAGGAGTAAGCAAAGTACCAGAAACTTGGGAAGAATATTACCAAGCAGCTAAGAAAGTAAAAGCGCTCGGAGACAAGTACTACATAACAAATGACGCAAGCGATATCTTCACATTGCTATCTCTTGTATGGCAAGCTGGAGGGCATCCATTTAAGGTGAACGGAACCACTGCTCATATTAACGTAAAAGATCCAAAGATGCAGGAAGCTGTATCTTACTATCAGAAGATGATTCAAGAAGGATTGATTGCAACTAATATCAAAACTTGGTCCGATGATTGGAACAGAGCTTTAAACGATGGAACTATTGCCACACAAATCATAGGAGGATGGTTCACCTCTAGCATTAAAGATCGCGCTCCAAAACAAGCTGGAAACTTCCGTGTTGCCCCTATGCCTCAATGGAAAGCGGGCGAACAGTTGAGCGCAGAAAACGGCGGCTCTGGCTTTGCTATTCCAGCGAAAGCAAAGAATCATCAATGGGCTTGGAAATTCTTGCACTTCCTTGCCTACGATAAGGAAGGCGTAAAAGCACGCGTTGATGCTGGAGTATTCCCTCCAAATGTTTCCGTACTTAAGAATAACGAATTCCTCTCTTCTACTGACCCTTACTTCGGAGACCAGAAGTACCGTGAGCCTATTGCCGATTCAGCTCAAAAAGTAGGAGAAGGATGGCAGTACCTTCCGTTCATGGAAAAAGTGCGTGATCTATATGGTGACAATATGGATTATGCAAAAGTAGCCAAAGGCGAATCACTGCAAACTCAGCTAGAAAACTGGGCTAAGCTGTGCATCGACTATGGAAACAAACAGGGCTTCACAGTAAGCAAATAATGTTTACTAATAATAGCAAATAAACTCATTACCATTTAAGGTGCTGTTGGTGCTACAACACCAACAGCACCTAATTTAACTGAAAAGTTTTTACATTGGGGGAAAGCAATGATATTGAACACTTCTAAAAATAAACGAGCGAATTTAACACGGCAACGCAATGGAATTAAACGCGAAGGAGCTGCTGGTTGGATGTTCGTGCTTCCATTTTTGCTTCTCTTTACCTTCGTGTTTATTATTCCACTTGTATACTCGATGTACATTAGTTTCTTTGGACACCAATTAATTGGCGGAACCGTGTTTGTCGGCGCAAAAAACTATCTCGAACTTTTGAGAGATCCACTATTGTGGCAGGGTATTGCACGCGTCCTCATATTTACAGCAATCCAAGTCCCTCTAATGTTAATAATTTCCATTTGTCTAGCGCTTGCTATCGATTCGAAACGTCTATATGGTACAAACTGGTGCAGAATCTCAATATTCATTCCATACGCTGTTCCTGGTGTTATCTCCACATTAATGTGGGGGTTCATCCTTGGAACTAGGTATGGTCTGTTCAAGAATTTTAATGAGATATCTCATACTGATATAAATCCATTTTCTCCTTCATTTATCATGATTTCTATCGGAGTAATGATTAGCTGGGCTGCTATTGGATATAACATGCTCATCTTCTATTCTTCATTAAAGGCTATTTCACCAGATCTTTACGAAGCTGCTGTAATTGACGGCGCAAGCTATCGCCAAATAGATCGTTATATCAAGCTTCCAGAGATTAGAGGCTCACTGGCTATAACTACTATCTTCTCAATAATAGGTAGTGTACAGCTTTTCAACGAGCCGCAAATTTTGTCAAAAATGGTTGGAGGCACTGGCATTACAACCAGTTGGACACCAAACTTATACATTTACAATCTAGCTTTTGGTGACTCTTCACAGGGATATGCTGCTGCAGCAGCATTGATTATGGCAATTATTGTCATTGTCGTTACATTTACGATTCAAATTCGCAATATGCGCAAAAATGTCACCGCTGATTAACCATAGACGAAATATGCAACGAAGCATCCAAAAGGAAGAACAAATGATTAATACAACAAAATCATCAAATAATCAGGCAGCGATGCCTCCACTCACGAGGTTCTACACTGTTGAACATCCAAAGAAGAGTCCAATGATGACATTCTGGGTGTATCTATATCTATTATACGCTCTCGTTCCATTTGTTTGGCTATTCATAAATGCTACAAAAACTAAGGCTGATTTTGCTTCTACATTCGGTCTATCATTTGGATCCTCATTCGCTCTATGGGACAACATAGTAGAGGTATTTACATATAACAATGGCATTTTCGCACGATGGATTCTAAATACGGTCCTATACACAATAATTGGCACTATCATTTCTGTATTGTTTGCAACTATGGGAGGATATGCTCTAGCAAAACTCAATTTTAAAGGCAAACACTTTATTTTGCTAACCATCTTAGGATCTATGGCAATTCCAGGAGTACTGCTTGTAGTTCCACAGTTCTTGATTTTCTCGCAGCTTGGTTTAACAAACACTCCTTGGGCTGTAATAATTCCATCTCTACTAAACCCATTTGGTCTATATTTAATGTGGACATTTTCAGGGCAAAGTGTTCCAACTTCTCTTATAGAAGCAGCACGTATCGATGGTGCTGGAGAAGGACGCATTTTCTTCCAAGTTGCATTACCACTTATGAAACCATCATTGGTAACAGTGTCATTGTTCGCATTTGTTTCCATTTGGTACAATTACTTCCTTCCATTGATAATGCTGAAAGACTCTAAATGGTATCCATTGGCATTAGGTCTTGCACAGTGGAATGCTCAAGGCAATGAAGGTGGCAATATGCCTATTATTCCAAACCTAGTCATTACCGCATCTTTGCTAGTCGTATTCCCACTGATTCTGCTCTTCTTGGCATTGCAACGCTACTGGCAATCAGGCTTAGCAATTGGAGCGACAAAAGGGTAACCAGCTAAATCTGCTTTTATTGCTTCTGACAGTTTTATGCTGTCAGAAGCATAATTAATCTATACGTATTCTTAACTTTTACTAACACGATTTGGAGCATGTAATGGCTAGGCCATCTATTTATAATGACAATACTTGTTGGGATGAGCCAACATATACTTGCATATCTTCCAACTATGCAAAAACTGATTGGATAACAAATCCTCAGGTTTTTGCCGTTAACACTATTTCAGCGCATTCACATCATCATTACACAATCAACGGTACCACACCAATACAGTCACTTAATGGAACGTGGGAAGTAAAGCTACTTTCTTCCCGCATATTCAACCCTGAAAACTTAGATGAGAATATTAAAAATTACGAAGATTCTTCATATAAAACAATCTCAGTTCCATCACACTTACAGATGAATGGTCTATTAAAACCGCAATACGTTAACGTTCAGTACCCTTGGGATGGCCATGAGGACGTTCAAGCACCAAATGTTCCTTCCTTAAATCACGTGGCAATTTATAAGAAACATTTTGTTTTACAAAATAATCTTAAACAGATTTTGAACGAAGAAGGTAAAGCTACTATTACCTTCCATGGAGCACAAACAGCTATTTACGTATGGATTAACGGAAAGTTTGTTGGATATGGTGAAGACTCTTTTACGCCGAGCGAATTTGATATTACTCAATTTTTAAAAGATTCTGAAAATAGTATTGTTGTAGCGTGCTACGAATTTTCTAGCGCATCATGGCTAGAGGATCAAGATTATTGGAGACTACACGGCATTTTCCGTTCCGTTGAACTGTGTGCACATCCTTCCACCCATGTATCAAATCTTCATGTTGATGCAGATTATAGCAATGATACAAATACTGGGAAACTCGCATTCAGAGCAAACATTGAAGGAGACAATTTAAAAGATATTACACTACACGCTTACATTACAAATCATAAATACAGCAACGATAAATTCACAAATAATAATGAGATTTTGTGGGACTGCACGCTACCTGTACAAACGATTACTGAACTAAAACAGACTACTATTCCTAAAGCACTACCTTGGAGTGCTGAATACCCTGCGCTATACGACTTACATATTGATGTTGTAAGCAAAGAATCGAATATTATTGAACATGTAGTGCAGCCGATTGGTTTTAGACATTTTGATATTGAAAACGGCATAATGAGATTAAACGGAAAACGCATTATTTTCAAAGGCGTAAACCGTCATGAATTTAATTGCGACAGAGGCCGAGCAATAACATATGATGACATGGTTTCCGATGTGCTTTTTTGTAAGCAACACAATATAAACGCTGTGAGAACTTCTCACTATCCTAATCAAGATGTTTGGTACGATTTATGCGACGAATATGGGTTATATCTTATTGACGAAACTAATCTAGAAACACATGGAACGTGGTCAGATGGGCGCGGAAACATAACTCCAGAATGCGTTATTCCTGGGAGTAGAGATGAATGGCGTGCCGCGTGCGTAAATCGCGTCGATAACATGATTCAACGCGATTACAATCACCCATGTGTGCTGATTTGGTCTCTCGGAAACGAATCCTTTGGTGGAGACGTATTTCGTTCTATGTATCATCATGCTCGTGCTCTAGATGCACATCGCCCAGTGCATTACGAAGGTCAGACTATGGATAAGTCTTGGCGCGATACTAGCGACATTGAAACACGCATGTATGCTCACGCAGATGAAATAGAAAAATACGTGTCAAACAACCCAGATAAACCTTATATATCTTGCGAATACATGCATGCTATGGGGAATTCATTGGGAAACATGAACGAGTATGTTGCTCTTGAAAAGTATCCGCATTACCAAGGTGGTTTTATTTGGGATTTCATCGATCAGGCAATAAAACAAACCCTACCAGACGGAAGCACGCATTTGGCATATGGTGGCGACTTTGATGATCGACCTACCGATTATGAATTCTGTGGCAACGGTCTATTATTCGCAGATAGAAAACCAAGTCCTAAGGCCATTGAGGCTAAACAACAATATGCAAATATAAGACTATATCCAAACGAAAATGGTGTTCGAATAGAAAATCATCAGCTTTTCATGAATACTGAAAATTACGTATTCTTGGCAAAATTACGCGTTGACGGCAAAATTATGTGGTCTCAACCATATACGTGTAATGTGGAACCTGAAAATGATTTTGAAATGCCTATAGAGTGGCCGTTGGAACAGTATCAAAGCAGTGGGGAAGAAATTACTTTTGAAGTTTCGTGCACGCTTGCAAAATCTACATGTTGGGCACAAAAAGGATACGAATTATCGTTCGGCCAATACACAATACTCACTAAAAATTCAGAATCACAAGCTAAGCAAATATCAGATGCACGATTACATAAAGATGGCACTGTTACTATTGGACGCTGGAACGCAGGAACACGTAACTCTTCAATAGAAACGCTTTTTTCATATTCACAATGTGGGCTTATTTCATACCGTCTTGGCGAACGAGAATTTGTGATTAAACGCCCTTTGATCACTACATTCCGAGCACTAACAGACAATGACCGCGGTTGCAAACATGGTTTTGAGCGTGCTCAATGGTCTGTAGCAGGTAAATATGCTAAATGCGTAGATCAAACAGCTGAGAAGCTCGACGACAATACGCTACAAATTGTATACAAATATGAACTTGCTAACGCAGACCATACAACAGTGAATTTAACATATGTGTCTAAAACATCAGGAGATTTACACATTGAACTAAATTATGTTCCTTCTGGAAAAGATTTACCTTCCATTCCAGCATTTGGATTGGAATGGATGCTACCAATAGAATACAGAAACCTTGAATTCTACGGTATTGGTCCTGTTGAAACATATGCAGACCGTATCAGTGCGGGACGTTTAGGGATTTGGAAAACAAATGCTTTTGACGATTTTATGCCATATCTTGTTCCACAAGAAACTGGCAATCATGAAAAAGTAAGATGGGCAAACGTAACAGACGATTCTGGGCATGGCATGCGTATTCAGCGGCATAATAGTACTAGCAACTTCTGCGTAAGTTTACTTCCATACAGCAGCACTATGATAGAGGAAGCACAACATATAAGTGATTTAGGTGACTCAAAACATATGTTCTTGCGAATTCTTGCAGCACAAATGGGAGTCGGCGGCGATGATTCGTGGGGCTCGCCTGTGCATCCCGAATATCATTTGCCTGCCAATAAACCATATTCTCTAAATGTGGATTTGCAATTATTCTAACCCTCCCTCCTATAGCTAATACCGCTGATATAGTTACAAGAAAGTTTCTATGTCAGCGGTATTTTATTGCTATTGAAATAAATTTATATCAGAGTTTTCTTTTCTACTACTCGTCTTGTGCAACTAGTGGATAGCATGATTGAAGAGCTACATATTGACGAATACTAGTTATTCTCACAGTTAACGATACTGCACGAATCGCGTCAAAACGTAGAATTTTGCGATATCCTATGGCATGAACATCTGAAACATGATGATTTACTCCATATTCATCAATAACGTGAATTTCAGCTGTTTCAACGTGTTGTCCTTTACTAATATCTTCTTCAATAACTAAGCCATCAATATAAGTAGGTTCAGTAAATACCATACGAAAATCAATCGGCTTAGAAGATGACAATGCTGTACCCTGTTTTCTGTCAACCAAGTACTTTGGATTTCCTTCATATGCATTAGGACTTAAAACTTGTATTGATAATGCTTCATAATCTCGTAATTCGCGCCCATGGAATTTACGAATCTTATCGCCCAATTCTTTTAAAATTTTAACATCAGAATCTGCTAACAAACCATGACGTGTCGGTGGCACATTCAACAAAAGTGTTGAGTTACCCCCTACAGATTTACACCATATATCAAATAATTCATCAGAACTGCGAACATTATTATCCTCATTATCGTGATGGAACCAACCTTTGCGAATAGAGGTATCAACTTCTGCTGGATACCAAACAAAATCGCCTTCGTAGTGTGCAAGCGCCTTACGAGACCCTAAATCTTCATCAGTAGACGCAAATTTGCGAGAGAATTTACCATCATCTGATTGTTGTGATTTTGAAGAGGTTAATTCAGCACTACGTAATTCTGTAGGTAATACGCTCCACTCATTAGAGCGCGTATGACCAGCTTCATTGCCGCACCAACGCACATCTGGACCGCAAACACTGATAACAGCATCTGGCTGCAGCGCACGGACTGTATTATAGATTCGTTGCCAGTCATAAGTTTGCGTTTTACCATTCTCACCCTCGCCGCAAGCACCATCAAGCCATACGGAAAAAATAGGACCATAGTGCGTTAGCAATTCAACAAGTTGATTAATATAAAAATCGTTGTAAACTTTGCCAGTGCCATATGATGATTCTGTACGATCCCATGGTGAAAGGTATACGCCAAATTTCATATTATGTCGATAAGCTGATTCACTAACTTCGCGCACAATATCTCCTTTTCCATTTTTATATGGAGAGGACGCAATGGTATGCTTGGTGTACTTTGAAGGCCACAAGCAAAAACCATCATGATGCTTGCAAGTTAGAATCACGCCGGTCATACCTGCCGATTGTAGAGCATCAAGCCACTGGTCAACATCTAAATTATCTGGATTGAATATCTTCGGATCTTCGCGACCAAGCCCCCATTCACGATCTGTCATAGTATTCATTCCAAAATGAATAAAACCATACATTTCCATGCGCTGCCAAGAAATTTGACGTGCTGTAGGCCTTACATTTGCTAAATAATCCTCATTCATGCTGCCACCCTGCTTTAGCGATCAATGCAACTTTACACCGACCAATCAATTGTTTACTATATTAACAAAAAACAAGGATGTGCGCCAGTTAAATCATTATCAATACAAAACTAAAAACACTGCAGCGCAAAATAAGAAATTACAAAAATCTTATTTACAACAATGCAGTGTTAAAAAATACTCTAATCAGAATCTCTGGTGGGGTTTATTGGTATAAGGGTTATTTATTCTCCAGCGAAAACCACACCTTTTCGAAGCATAATATTCGCATATTGAGCGCGTTCACCAGTAGCAACCACACAATATGCATTCTTAGCTTCATCATAAAATGCAAAACGCTCTAAGGTTCCTATGGCATTAGCGGCGCGCTTATCAAAACCAGAAATAATATCTTCATAGTCGTTCCAAATTGGAGTTTCACAAGGATCCCCTGGAACAACTTCCATAAGAGTAACTGGCTTAGATGTGTACTGGTCAAGAGGCATAAGCTTCAATATAGCTTTTAACAATTCTGAAGTACCATGACCATCGCAACGAACAACAATTGCATCTTTTCCTACCGATTCGGTTGGAAAATTTCCATCTGCCAAAACCAAAACATCTCCATGTCCCATTTCGCAAAGTACTTTCAATAATTCTGGCGGTATAATGGGATCAATGCCCTTTAACATAGAAATCTCCTTTGATTTACATAATAACTATTTCCGTTAGTTGACAATCATTGGCAACTAATAGGTTGAATAATATCACACGATATTAATAAAAAATTCCATAATTATAGCAAAATATTCTTTGCTAACTAAAGAAAAATATGAACTAACTAGTGAATTCAACTAGCCCAAACACTAGCGTCTTGGTCATCTTCATCAATATCGCGAGTCATAGGATACGAAGTGGAATACGTGTACTCATCATCTACCACACCAGAATCAGCATCCGCATTAATCGCGGCCAAAACACGCTTGTCCATCTTATATTGCGGTAAAACGTTCTTAATATAGCTTGTTACAGCGTCTTGCATAGAAACATCATGCCCAACGCGTTCCGCCATAAACCAACGATGATCTAATACTTCATGGAAGAACTGTGCAGGTTGGATTTGCGATCTAAACTCAGCAGGAATCATGCGTACCGTAGGCTCAAACACCTCACGCATCCAATCAGTAGCAACAATCTCCAACTCTTCGCCCTGGCGCCACGTAGACGTACGATAAGCATCTAAATCATTAAGAAGCCTACGAGCCTGATTCTCCTGAACATCAAGACCAGTCAAACGAAGTAGCTTACGTGAAGCATAACCAGCATCCACAACTCGTGGACGAACCAACACTCTTCGCCCATCCACAGAAGTCTTCATTTCCAACTCGTCAACATAAAAACCAAGCTCATTAAGCCTATTGACTCGTCTTTCAATACGCCACATTTCGTCTGGGCTAAATTTGTCCACATCTGTAAGCGTGCTCCAAAGAGAATGATAACGGTCAACTAGCCTATCTCCAATGCTAATCTCATCAACCTCACCAGGCAAAAGTTGACCAGAACTTAAATCCATTAGTTCGCCAATTATGTTTGTGCGAGCTAAATCAATATCGTATTCACGCTGACCTTCTGTAAGGCTTCCATGCAAATCACCTGTTTCAGCATCAACTAGAAATGCTGTAAAAGCGTCCGCGTCTCTTAAAAATAGAACGTTAGAAAGAGAAACATCTCCCCAATAGAATCCCGAAAGATGCAGACGAACCATAAGCACAGCAAGCGCATCAATCAAACGCTCTGCAGTATCAGGTCTTAAGGTACGAGCAAACAGAGCGCGATATGGAAGAGAGAATTTAAGATGACGAGTTACCAGCATTGCCTCAAGCGGTTCACCGTTCTTATCTTTTCTACCAGCTACAACCGCTATAGGAGTAACGGTTGGAAGCTCCAATTTGCGCAAACGCCTTAAAAGCTCATATTCTCGTTCAGCAACTTGACGAGTAATTTCCTTCATTGCATACACTTCGTCACCTACGTGCACAAAGCGCACAACGTGCCTAGAGATACCGCGCGGCAAGTTTACAAAAAGATTCGTAGGCCATTGAGATAATGGAAGCTCCCACGGAAGCATAAACATTTGAGGATTAGAGCTTGCAGCAGTAATCTTCAAAGCTTGAGGCTCTGCAGAAGATACAGTTTCATCCTGCGCAGATACTGATGTTGCTTGCATAGCACGTGGATCCAATAAAGGAGTATCGTTCCATTCCATAAACTTTAATCTACCCGTTAAGTTCGAACGCCAATAATTGAATAATAAATCGCAATCAAATTATAACTAATCGCATTATAACTAATCGTAAATAATTCAAACGATGCGAAAACGGGGCTCGCGTAGCGAACCCCGCCATACCCTTATACAGAAATCTTGGGCACTTTAGACAAAGCACCCAAGAAAACAGCAATTAGTTCAAACGCAGCTCTGTAGAAGGTGCAAACAGGTGCATCTTGGATGGATCAATCTTGATCTTTACAGTGTCACCGACCTTTGGAAGCGCACGTGGGTTCACGCGAATCGTTGTGAGCTTGTTCTGGTCGCTCATCATTGTAGACGCTTCTTCTGGAGAACCATCAGTGATGATGTTTCCGTAAATATAACCGTCAGAGCCAAGATCTTCCACGTTCACAACCTTCAAGGAGAAGGCATTTGGATCATCAGAAGTTGCCAAGCTTGCATCTTCTGGACGGAAGCCGACAATAATCTGACCCTTATCTTCTTCAGTAAGCTTATCAACAGCTTCTGCTGGAAGAGTGATGGAATCTTCGCCAATTTGAGCCTTGCCATCAACAACTGGATGCTGGTTGATGTTCATAGATGGGGAGCCAATGAAGCCTGCAACGAAGACGTTCGCTGGACGATCATAAAGCTCGGTAGGAGCACCAACCTGCTGCAAAACACCAAGCTTGATTACAGCAATACGATCACCCATTGTCAAAGCTTCAGTCTGATCGTGGGTCACGTAAAGGGTAGTGACGCCAAGCTGACGCTGCAATGCTGCAATCTGTGTACGAGTCTGTACACGAAGCTTTGCATCAAGGTTGGAAAGAGGCTCATCCATGAGGAAGACTTTTGGTTCACGAACAATTGCACGACCCATTGCCACGCGCTGACGCTGACCACCAGAAAGTGCCTTAGGCTTACGATCCAAGTACTCAGTCAAATCCAAAACCTCAGCAGCCTTTTCAACACGCTTGCGGATTTCTTCCTTACTTACGCCTGCAATCTTAAGAGCAAATCCCATATTGTCTGCAACAGTCATATGTGGATACAATGCGTAGTTCTGGAACACCATTGCAATATCGCGATCCTTTGGCTGCATTGTAGTAACATCTTGACCACCAATAAGAATGCGACCTTTGTTAACCTCTTCCAAACCAGCTAACATTCTCAATGTAGTTGACTTACCGCAACCAGATGGACCAACGAGTACAAGGAACTCGCCATCCTTAATAGTCATGTTCAAATCATCAACCGATGGCTTGTCATTGCCAGGGTAAATACGGGTGACATGATCAAATACAACTTCTGCCATGATATTTTCCTTTCATCGGCAGGTACGTGCCGAACGATCCGTTGTGAAGGGTGTGCACTCAAGACCCCAAGTCCTACGTCGGCGGCGTCAATCGTCCACATTTACTTACATGGTTCATTGAAGGTTCTCTTCGTTGAGCCATGCTCTAATATATCATGTTTATTTAGTAAAAACAGCAAAATTACAGTATTTTCTAGCATTTCGGCGTGTCGAACAGATAAATCACATATAAACAATGTTTAACAAACACGCATTAATATGCATTAAATATATAAACATTTGTTTATAAAATTTTGTATAAATTTTCCACCAAAACGCATAATTGGCATACTCTCCCATTACCATAATGCATTATGGAAGATGTGAGCATATTTGATTTGCGTTCTGGTCAAAACATTGGCGGATACACGCTAATTGAACGCTTAGGCGGAGGCGCTATGGGGTCTGTCTGGCGCGTTCACGATGATGGTGGCCAACTTTACGCAATGAAAATTCTGCGCGCATCTATGTTAGAAGATCAAAGTGAAGATTTAGATTCATTAGAAAACACTAATCCTCAAGAACAAGCAAGACTTAGACTTAAACGAGAAGCTCTAGCTTTACAAAAAATTCATCACGAAGGCGTGTGCTCAATAGTAGATATGGAGCTTGATGCTTCCATAGCCTTTATAGTTACAGAGCTAATTGATGGGCACAATCTTAAAGAAGATGTCGCTATTAATGGTCCATATGTCGCAGACGATTTAGAACGACTCGCTCATAAGCTAATCGATGCAGTAAAAGCTGTTCATAACGCTGGAATAATACACAGAGACATTAAGCCTACAAACGTTATGATTTCTACAACAGGACCAGTTTTAGTTGATTTTGGTATATCTATGGGTCAGGGCGAATCACATGTAACACGCACTGGTTTAGTTATGGGCACCCCTGGTTTTATTGCTCCAGAAATCATTGAAGGATCAGACTCTGACGAGATTACGGATTGGTGGAGTGTTGCTGCAGTTCTTGCTTTTGCTGCAACAGGAAAGCCTGTTTTTGGAACAAAACCAATAATGGCGGTTTTGGAAAGGGCAGCTTCAGGAAACGCTAATCTTAATGGACTCCCTATAAATACTATGCATGCATTTAGATCTGCATTGAGTCCTAAAAGAAGCGAACGCTGTACTCCCGAACAACTTGAGCAAGCTATTTACCAAGATGCGTTAAATCCCCTGTCTTTACAGGAATCTAACTACCCTTTTGACTATACGGCTGATGGGTTAACCGTACCTAATCAGCTAACACAAACTCGGATTATGTCAGAAAATCCTAGAAAAATGTGGGTTTCTGAAGATACTAAAAGAAGTGATTTTACAACAACTGTTAATACAACACGTTTTAATACAGATTCTGATGACTCTACAAAAATTGTTGATAGACAAAATTTCAATCAACAAGATGTTGATGAGCAGAATAATGTTTATCAAGATGAACAGGAATACGAGAATAAGCAAGAATACGCAAAAAATTCTGAACAGGGTAACATACATCCTAAAATAAGCAAATACATGTTTCGCGGAACATTTTTTTTAATAATATTTGCAATACTTTCCTCATCTATTTCAGTATTCTCTATTATTGACGCACTGTCTGCAAACATTATTCTTATGCTTGTTACAGCCACAATAGGATACAATGTTTGCGCGCAATTACGCAGACAATCCGCAAATGATTCGACCGGTGGAAAAGATTGGCTAATAAGAATCGGGAGTATACCTTGGCATTTTGTACGAGCGTCTATTTACACGATACCTAGATTAGTCACAATGATAATTACAGGTGTTATTGGCGCATACATCTACCCACTTATGATTCATGCAACTCCACAATTAATTAAATTCAAAATATGGTTTATTACCATACATTTTCCAACTTACTCTCCAGAGGTTTTCTCTCAAACATCAATTGGATATCTTATTGGTTTTATAGCAGGATGGATTATTGCTTTTATTTTAGGGAAAACTAAGATCTTCAGAATCGGGGCAGGAGCAATTCTCGGAGCGGGAAAAATCTCAAACGAGCAAGAAATATAGACAGTTGATACCGTCAACTAGACTATTCTGCAGATATTTTTATTCCACGAGAACATCACCAAATTTGCTTGTACAGAAACCTGTGCAGAAAGGAACAACATGCCAAACATTAATCAAAACAGCATTCAGAATCACAATGGTAAGGATCTTAAAGACAAAAAGGCTAAAGAGTTACGCCAGCAAACTATTGTTGGAATCGTTGTTGTGGTTATTTTACTTGGCATGATTGCTGCGATTGGCATTACGGCTCTTAATGCAAACAATATGGAAAATCAAAAGAAAATTGAGCAGGCTCAACAAGCAAGACGCGCTGTTAAAAAACTTACGACTAACCAAAAGCCTAAGTACGCTAACAACGAGGGCGGAATTTTAATCAGCAAAAACGGGTATGGAACAACAGTTGAGAATGCTCCAACCATTGCAGTTTATGCTGATCCACTATGCCCTGGGTGCGGTAATTTTAATCGCGATTCCGATCAAATGCTTATTGCCATGATGAAGGCTGGTCAGATTAACCTTGAGATTCACCCAATGTCATTCTTAGATCGAATTTCTAGCGACCACTATTCAACACGTGTAACTGGCGCAATCGCATACATTTCGTCTAACGACGACAATCCTTTGCATTTGCTTCAATTTATTAACAACATTTTTGCTGAAGATTTCCAGCCAGAAGAAGGCGATGATTATAAACCTGTAAGCAATGAAAAGCTTATTGAACAGGCAGTTAAGGCTGGAGTTAGCAAAGAGGTAGCAAGTAAAGCGTTTGATAGGAATTATCTCGCTTGGCAAGACGCTATTAATTCCGATACTCCAAATCGTAAAGCTTTGTGGAATGTTAGCGGACAAAATAAGGGAGCTATGACAACTCCTACAACTACTATCAACGGGAAACTTCTTGATATGGTTGAAGTTAGCAAGAAGAAGCTTAGTACACCAGATGCAATTCTTAAGTCTATTGGGTTAGACAAATCTAAGGTTGGAGTTGAAGGTGTTATGCCAAAAATAACTGACAAAGATCAGCCAAATCCTATTGACTAGTTCTTGTTGATTAGTGTTTCAGCGCAAACAAGTTGCATTTTGGCATTGGGTGCTGGTACACTAATCAATGTTTTGCGCGCAAGCTAGTTATTGCACGCAGAGACGTGCCTCCTTAGCTCAGATGGCCAGAGCGGCCGCCTTGTAAGCGGCAGGTCGCCGGTTCGATCCCGGCAGGAGGCTCTGTTTTATTCTTCTACTTGTTAAAATACGATCGTTAATAGTGTTAAGTTGAAGGCTTTTGGCAATTTTAGTAAAATTTGCATTAAAGGGTTAGAATTAAAGCAAATACGTTTATAGATTTGTCGTATGATAATTTATAAAAAGTAAGACTTATTCATCATAAAACATAAAATAAAAACTTACAAAAGATTTGCATTGTAGACTTTGCTTGAGTAAGTTCTCGGAAATCTTCCCCCAACTCAGGATTTCCGAGTAAGAGGGTGGAGCGTCCCCCAACCAGCTCCTCCTCTACGGGGGCGGGAACAATCCCCTTCTCTCCCGCCCCCATTGTTATGATAGATTTCATCAACATTTAGAAGCTTTTAGCTCAGTTGCGAGCATTATATATAATTAAAGTTCAGTTTTACTTTGGAAGTGAGGTTGAATGGCACGCAGATGGACGCCTCAGAGGTTTGTTGTAATGAGAAGAATACGCATCCTTGTATGCGTTTTGGCTCTTATTATCTCAAGCACTGGGATTTTTACTCTTTCTGCGCGCAAATCTGTAGCTCTAATTGTCAATGGTAAAACAAGAATTGTCACAACCTATGCGTCTACTGCACAAAGACTTCTGCAGGAACAAAAAATACCCGTTAAAACGCATGATCAAGTTATTAGTACTTCGGGAGAAATTCTTGCAGATCACACAACTGTAACTGTTAGGAGCGCTTACCAAACTTCTGTAACAGTAGATGGCATAACAATACCATTTTGGACTGTTGCAACCAGCGTAGATCAATTAATTGGATTCTTCCAAGCAAATGCAGATCATGCTGCAAAAATCACAGTAAATTTGCAGAATATTTACGACAAACTCACTGGAGGATTGTCTATTAACAAAAAAGGACCTGTAGAGGTTATTTGCGATGGCAAATCTAGGATAGCGCCAGATGGAACACTTCCAGCAAGTTCTATTCTCGATTCTCTAGGAATCGTTTTGGGAAAAGAAGATAGAGTTACCGTAAGCGAAAATGGATCACAAACCGTATTACGCATTCTTCGCGTAACTCATGGAAAAGAATCTAGAAATGTCATCGTTCCTTTTAACACTAGAACGATAAATGATCCAAATTTGCCATCTGGAGTGAGAGTTGTTAGACAATCTGGAATAAATGGCGAGCGAACAGATTTATACAATGTGACTTATGTTGATGGTAAAGCAGAAAGCTCTGTATTAATAAAACAAAACGTGATTACTCCTACAACAGATCAGATTGTTGCTGTAGGTAGCAAACCTAATTATCAAGCCCCTAAGCAGAATAAGCAAAGTAGTAACAACACTAACGGAAAGACTTCACAAAAACCTTCTAGCAATACTAATTTGAATAAAACTAACACTAAACAAGAAATAAAACCACAAGAATCTAAAAAACCTTCTCAAAATAGTCAATCCCAACAAAGTGTGCAAAATTCTCAAAACCATAACAATAGTAATTCACAAAATCAGCATCAATCTAATGCGAATAATCAGCAAAATCCTTCTTCCTCTTCTCAAACACAAGCACCTGCAGCATCACAGCCAGCATCACAAACGCCAGCTCCCGCTCCTGCAGCCCCACCAGCACCTGCTCCACCAGCCAACAATCCCAATGGCATGGTTCACGCCACTCCTGAGCAAGCAAAGCTATATGCTCAAGCTGCATGTGCTCAAATTGGTTGGACTGGTGCAATGTGGGAAGATCTTGTTAAATTGTGGACAAGAGAATCTCACTGGCGTTGGAACGCAGAAAATAAAAGCTCTGGCGCATACGGAATACCACAATCTCTTCCAGCAAACAAAATGGCGAGCGCAGGAGCAAATTGGCACGAAGATGCATCAATACAAATAACGTGGGGAATTAATTACATTAAAAGCAAATACGGGAATCCTAGCGAAGCATGGAAGCATTCAGAAAAGTTTGGATGGTATTAAAGTTTGGATGGTATTAAATTGACACAAAATAATATTAGTGAGCAAGAAGGCTCTCTTCTTGGAGCCGCTGACATTCGTAGGATTGCAGCAGAAGAGGGTATTACTCCTACTAAAAAATTCGGTCAAAATTTCGTTATTGACCCTGGTACGGTTAAGAAAATCGTTACTGCGTCAAAAATTAATTCAAACGATTTTGTTATGGAAGTAGGCCCTGGTCTTGGCTCTCTTACACTTGCGATTCTTCAAGCTGGCGCAAATCTTACGGCTGTAGAAATAGATCCTCCGCTTGCTAAACGTTTGCCGAGTACCGTTAAAGAATTTATGCCTAACGCCTTAGAACGATTTAATGTGATTCTTAAAGACGCGCTCGAATTAAACGCTCAAGACGTTCCCAATTTAGCAAATGCACAACACTTTACTCTTGTTGCTAATCTTCCTTATAACGTTGCAACCCCTATTATTCTTACACTTCTTGAAAAGTTTAATAATCTTACAAGTTTCCTTGTAATGGTTCAAAAAGAGGTGGCAGATCGCCTCTGCGCTCAACCAGGCACAAAAACATATGGAACTCCAAGTGTAAAGTTGGCTTGGTATGGCGAATCTCAAAAAGCTGGTTTAATTGGTAGAAATGTATTCTGGCCTGCTCCAAATGTTGATTCTGCTCTCGTTTATTTTGAAAGAAATAACGAGATAAGAGAAGATGAACAAGAGCGAGAAAAAGTGTTTAAAATTATTGATGCAGCGTTCCAACAGAGAAGAAAAACACTGCATTCTGCTCTTAAAGGCATTATTTCTAATGAATCGTACGATATTGCCGGAATAGACCCAACTAGGCGTGGAGAGACCCTTACATGCGCAGAATTCTTGGCTCTTTATAAAGCTTCGCAGATATGAATTATTTTTAAAAACACAGTCATACATAGTAAGTAAAATTGCTAGTATTGTTTTGTGTATAAAACATTATGATTTATGCATAATTGCAAGTCTCGTACAATAAGATACGCAACAGAAACATAGTACAGATCGGAAGTTAGCATGACGCAATTTTACGACGAGCGGCTGGCGCGCAGAGAGTTCATGTATCAAAAGAAACGATTTGTACTTACTACTGTTGGAATTTGTGTTGGAGCAGCGTTTCTTCTTGCTGTTCTAGTGCAATGCCATGTATTTGGTATTGCTGCCCCTAAAACTCCAGAAATCGACCCAAATTATGGAGTTCAAGCGCCTTGCCCTACAAAAAATAAAGATGAGAATAAGGCTACTTATATCGATAATCGTGCTGTTCCTATTCGAGTACTAAACGGAACAAAATTCCGTGGATTCGCAAGAGCGGTAGGAGAAGGACTACGAAACCGCGGTTTTAACCTGATTGAAGTTGGAAATAGCGAAAAAAGTGTAAAACGCACAACAATCTACTTTGGTAAGAAATCAATTAATGAAGCTTATACTTTAGCTGCTAACTTTAAAGACGCTATTTTGCGAATGGACGATAGACAAGATAAGCTAATTGACGTGGTTTTAGGCGTAACATTCAACAATCTTAAACCTAAGACTGATGTTCCTGCAGCAGGTGCAACAATAGTTGAAATAAAAGGATGCGCTGATTTTAACTCTATGAAAAATCTTCCAAAATCCGCAAATCATAATCCAGTTCAATAAGTTTTATTCAACAACATGATGTTAAATAAAGCAAAATAAAGTTAGAATAATAAAACTTTACTTATTTAAGCTACTTATTTAAGCTGGAATACCATTTCTTTAATTCCTCAACAGCAATATCGTGATCTACTGGACCGTTATCAAGGCGATAATCCAACATATGCTTATATGCTTTACCAACAATAGGACCAGGTTTCAAATCAAGCAATTGCATAATCTCATTGCCATCTAGGTCCGGACGAATCGCGTTAAAATCTTCCTGCTTTTTAAGCTCTTTAACTCGCTCTTCCATCTCATCCATAGCCTGCTCAAACATCAGCGATTTACGCTTGTTCTGTGTAGTTGCATCCGCGCGGGTTAGACGATTTAATCTCTCATACAAGTGTCCTGAATCCTTAACATATCTGCGTACAGCAGAATCAGTCCAAGGCTCGTCAACATATCCATGGAATCGCAAATGCAGATTCACAAGCTCGCTTACATCATCAATAATATGATGATCAAAATGAAGAGCTTTCATGCGTTTGCGAGTCATTTTAGCTCCAACAACATCATGATGGTGGAAACTTACTTTTCCGCCTTCTTCAAATTTTCTAGTACGAGGTTTGCCAATATCATGCAAAAGAGCAGCAAGTCTCAAAGTCAAATCGGGTCTAGGAACCGCGCCTTCGTTATCTGTTTCTAATGCTATTGCTCGTTCAAGAACCATCATTGTATGCTCAAAAACATCCTTATGCCTGTGATGTTCGTCAATTTCTAAGCGCAATGCAGGAATTTCTGGCAAAACCCTATCTGCAATACCAGACTCGACCATAGCTTCAATACCAGCACGAGGATTAGCAGAAAGCAGCATTTTTGTTATTTCATCGCGGACGCGCTCTGCAGAAACAATATCCAACCTAGAAACCATATCTAAAATAGCTTCTGCAGTATTTGCTTCAATAGTGAAACCAAGTTGAGCAACAAAACGAACAGCACGCATCATTCTTAAAGGATCATCGTCAAAAGATTGACGAGGATCTACTGGAGTACGCAGAATACCTTTTGCTAAATCATTCGCTCCACCGAATGGATCTACAAATTCCAAATCTGGAACACGCAAAGCCATTGCGTTCACAGTAAAATCACGCCTAGAAAGATCACCTTCCAAAGTATCGCCATATTTTACTTCTGGTTTCCTAGAATCTGGCTCATAGTCATCACATCGGTATGTTGTTATCTCGACTTTTACTTCTGTTCCGTCTTTTCTGCGACGCACAGCTCCAAGCGTGCCAAATTTTCGACCCATATCCCAAAAGCCATCGTGCCCCCAACTCCTAAGAATATGCTCAAATTCTTCTGGTTTGGCAGAAGTGCAAAAATCAAGATCGTGCGACGTTCTATGCAACAACATGTCTCGTACAGGACCGCCTACAAGAGCCAGCTCATAATTATGTTTAGCGAATAATCTACCCAACTCCATGGCTTCAGGCCAAACTTCAAAGTTCACAGACACGCTTGGAAACACCCTTTCAACAAAAATCAAACTATATTCCAGCATACCGTTACCCCAATGCACAGCGGATTGAGTAAGGTGGAGTGTATGGTTACCCCAGCAGACTTAAGACGCATGCTCGCCAGAGCCTCGGATAATCATGCCCAAAATACGCCAGATATTCGAGTTACACCACTTGATATCGCTAGAATGAAAAGCAAAATACAGCCTCAACAGGCAGAAGAAGACGAGTCAATTTTCGTTGATATTTCAAGCTTTTCGAGCGATTATCACGTTGAAAATATTCATGTTGATATAACGGAATCTCGCCAACAAATAACATCATTAGAGGCACCTTCTCCAGCTTTAATGCCTCAGAGAAGAGTTAACGACGGTCCTAAAACTTTTGCCTCTTTAGATGCTCAAGACTTACCTATTGTGAGAGAATATTCCGCTGGAGGACTAGTTTTTGACACCCTTGGGCGTGTCGCGATTATAGCTCGTCATTCAAGAAGTGGGCATATGGAATGGTGCTTGCCGAAGGGTCATATAGAAAAAGGCGAAACTCCTCAGCAAACAGCTGTTAGGGAAATTCATGAGGAAACTGGAATTCTTGGAGAAGTAGTGGATTCTATTGCTACTATTGACTACTGGTTTACTGGAACAAGTCAACGTGTGCATAAGCTAGTTCATCATTTTGCTTTGAAATATGTTAGTGGAGAACTATCTGTTCTTGGAGATCCAGACCATGAGGCAGAAGATGCAATTTGGGTGGATTTCAAAGAGCTTAATGATGTTTTAAGCTATCCTAATGAACGCAAGATAGCGTGGATGTACGCTAAAAAGGCAAATAGGCGGTCTAATCGTGATTAATGTGATTGATTTTGCAAACAACCAATTACGGGAGTTACAAAAAGTCACTAATAAAATCGCCCGTAAAATGTTTTATTTTAAAAATCCTATTCAATTTTGTTTTAAATTTAGTATTACTTTAATTCTTGTAGTACTTTTGCTTGCTATTACACCGCTTTATTGTGTTTCAAATACAGCTTTTGCTTACGAATCATCGCAGAATACAAGCCATTTATCTAACGTTAATCAAGCTTCTGTAAAATATTACGAATCTTATAATTCTAAGGATAAGGGTATTTCTTTACAAATAGTTAAATCAACTTCAATTCTTACAGACAAAAGCGGATACCATATAACCATTTTGGTTAAAAATACTGGTTCTCAAGATTTTCCAGATGGAAAAATTCAGGTTGCATTTAACCCTTGGTACACGTTTATGTCTAGGACTGATTTGCAAAAATGGAGTCAAGCCGAGTCCAGAATCCCTACTCCTCAGCTAATTGGCGAAGTTAGCGTTCCAGCTCTTGCTCGTGGCAAATCTTATAACGCGCAAATTGATGTTGACTCAAACAGCCCTAATCTTTCTAACATCCTTTATTGGGGACCAAAGCCTCTTTCTGTAACGTATTCTTCATCGGATTTTAAGCATTATTCTTCTGTAAAATCGTTTGTAACACGAGCAAATATTGGCGTTAAAAACATACAAACACCTCCGATTAATGTCACATTGCTTATTCCTATAGTCGCTAAAGCATCTGACTGGCGTTATGAAATTAACAAGCAGAATATTTCTCCTTCGATGAATATTCCACCTAGCGAATCTAATATTGTTTCTAAAGAGGAATCTAAAGCAGATACTAAAAAAGAAAATTCGAACAAAACTAACACAAAAACGGTTGCTGGCGACTCTTCCCAAGTAAGCAAAGATTTAAACCAATTTAAAGACAATAGAAAAATAAGGTTAAGCAAAAAGAGCATAAAGCATATTGCTTCTTTGATATCTCTTGCACAAAAGCATCCTCGATTACAAACGATAGCAGATTTAAATACTCTTAAATCTTCTGGAATTAGCTTCACTCCTTCTGCATTTATGCAAAATAACGGTTTTGACATAAGTAAATATGCTGAAACAAGTAATTCTTCTTACTACCAATCATCTGGGATTGACGCTGAGTCTTGGAGTGAAGAATCGTCAATTCCAAAAGATCATACAGCTAAAGCGCCAAAATTCGAGTCATACGCTTTTCAAACAGGCGGAAAATGGACCTTAAAGGCACTAGAACAGGCTAAAAGCAATGGTTATAAGACCGTTGTGGCAACAAACGGATTTGATGCTTTAGCGCACCGTTTTGCAGTTAAGAATGGCGTGTATGACGTTCAGACTTCTTTTGGAAACGTAAAAGTGCTTTCCTCGCAAGAAACTCTTAGTGATTTGGCAAACGAAAAACCAACAAGTAGTAGGTCAACTGGCGAAAACACTAATGCTGGCAAACTAAACAGGATTATTGCTCAAAGCGCGTTTTATCAGATGGAACAACCGTATTCTTCAAGACACTTGCTTATAACATTCCACCAAGATACGCCATCTTCTTATATCGATTCTGTTATAAGCAATTTGGAAAAATCTCCGTGGATTTCCCTGCTAGATTTAAGATCTTTATCTAACGCAAAATCTTTTTCTAAAGAATATCTTGGGTACAATCCAGTTCCTAAAGATAGTGCGATATCAAACGAATCTATAATCAATAGAAAGTCAATTCTAAATCAACTATCTTCAGATAGAGAAAACATTAAACAGTTCATAAGTGATATTCTTGACCACGGTGAATTAAATAATCATCACGTTAATGAGTCAGATGTTCAATCTCTTGCAAAACAAAACGCAAAACTGAAAATTAACCAGAACAGCAATATTTGGAGTAAGAATCTTCTTAAACTTTTTGATGCTATGGCTCAACGAGAAGTAAATGATAGTAGACCAAATAATGTTGATTCTAAAGGCACTCATAATCTATCCAAAATTTTAATTTCTGGAATACATATTATTCCTCCAAAAGATGTAACGCTTGTAAGCGAAACAGCAACAATGCCGATTACGATCAGCAATACTAATCCATACCCCGTTAGCGTATATCTTACTTCTTACACTAATTCAATGGAGATAGTAACTCCTAGAAAAACTCCAGTTAAGATTGCTGCAAACAGTGAAACACAAATTATTCTGCCACTTAGATCTACAACTTCTAGTAAAGCTAGAGCAATTTTCGGACTAGAAGATAGAAGCCATCGCGCTTTCTACAATCATAAAGAAACAATGATTACAAGCACGCTGCAAATCAGCGATAAAAGCGGTACGATTATTATAATATTTGCCTTCGCGCTTGGAATTTTAGGGCTTTGGAGGCAGTTCCACCGTAAAAAGGATCCAGACGAATGAATTCAGTAGGCCGCAACTCAATCATAATGGCAAGCGGCACGGCAGCTTCAAGAATAACTGGTCAGGTTAGAACTATATTACTTGCTGCAGCCCTTGGTACTACAGGTCTAGCAGCTAATGCATATCAGGCTGGGTCCATGATCCCTCAGCTTATTTACACTCTTGTGTCTGGTGGCATTTTCAATGCTGTTTTAGTCCCACAAATCGTTAAAACTCTGGAAAAACAAGATGCAAAAGATAGGTTAAATAAGCTTATAACCTTTGCGATTATTCTGCTTTTAGGCGTAACCGCTTTAATGGCAATTGCCACACCTGTTTTAACATGGCTCTATGTTGGATCAAACCAATCCATGATTGCTCTTACTAACGCTTTTACGTTATGGTGTATGCCTCAAATATTTTTCTATGGACTTTACACCGTGCTCGGTCAAGTTTTAGCCGCAAAAGGCAAGTTTGCAATGTATGCGTGGAGTTCCGTTGCAGCAAATATCGTCAGTTGCGTGGGCTTCGGCGTTTTTATTGCAATTTTTGGCAGAGCAAGCAGGCAGCCAGTGGGTTTCTGGAACAACACTACTATGCTTCTTACTGCAGGATTTTGGACTTTGGGTGTTGCAGCTCAGGCACTTGTTTTATTTATTCCTCTTAGAAAAATCGGATTAAAATACAAACCAAGTTTCGGCATTAGCGGCATTGGTTTGCGTTCAATGGGCCCTGTTGCAGCATGGAGTTTTGCAATAGTGGCTGTTAGTCAGCTTTCTACAATGGCAACTACTCACATAACTACAAGCGCTCCTTCTGTAGCAGAAAAAACGTTGGGGTTAAGTCAATTTGATGTTGCTGGAAATGCTACTTTTCAAAACGCATACACAATGTTTATTCTTCCTTATTCGCTTATCGCTGTGTCGGTTGCTACCGCTGTTTTCCCTAAAATTTCTAGATCAATAACAAACCATGATTTATCAACAGTTCGTGCAGATTTAAGCTCTTGTCTTAGAAATGTAAGCATTTTAATGTGCTTCTTTAGTGTTGCTTTTATTGTGATTCCAATGCCTATATCTTTGGCTCTTTTACCTTCAATCAGCATAAAAGAAGCGTATCTTATGGCAAATCCGCTTATGATGCTTTCGCTTGGATTGCCTTTATCTAGCGCATATTTGATTATTCAACGCACATTCTACGCTTTTGAAGATGGAAAACATCCGTTTATGTTTTGTGCAGCACAATTATTTGTGGAGCTTATTATTGTATTTTCTTGCATACAATTCCTTCCGCCAAACTATTGGGTTACCGCTTTAGCTGCAGCCGCATCTTTTAGTTATATTCTCACTTTTCCTTCGCTTGTTAAAATGATTAGATCTCGTTTTAACAACGATTTAGACGATAAGCAGCTTGTTATTACGCATCTAAAGGTGCTTGCAGCTTCTATAGTATCTATTCTTGTTGGAATTTTGTTTAGAGAATTTATTTACAAATGGATTTCTTTAGATTCATCAAACCTCCATGGTGTTAGTCGTTGGTTGCTTGCGATTTTTGTTTGTGCAATTATCACCATTATTTTGGCGATTATTTACATATCTATCTTGTTACTTTTAAGAACGAGTGAACTGGCAGGTCTTATTAATCCAATTCTTAGAAGAATCGGTGTAAAACTGCCATTTTTGTTGAATCTTGAAAACATCAATAAAAGCAAGTTAAATAATAAACAGACTAATCATAGTGAAAATAATAAGAATGCACATACTAGGATTATTAGATCGAAAATAAATCAACACAGTGAGCGATAATTAAATCAAGATAATTAAATGCAGTAACTCAGGGCGTTTCACTAGATTCTACAGTTACAATAATTTGTGGGATTTATTATGTAACGCATTATTATTCATTACTCATGTAGGAAGACGGGGAGTAGATGAAACCTCAGTTGGGAGATATTATACTTGATCGCTACGCTTTAGTATCACCTTTGCGCGAAGAAGCGGGTCTTCAAGCATGGCATGCTAGCGATCGTATACTTGCTCGCGATTGTCAGCTTTTTATAGTACGTGATTCTCGTTTTCTTCCAGAAGTCAACACTATATCTTCTACTCTTGCTCTGTCCAGAATACGCAAATTTACGCCAGTTTTGAAGCTTCATCATATAGATGATGTCGCTATTATTATAACCGAGCTGGATTCTGGAGTAACTTTAAGCGATTATATGAAGCTACATAGTTCAACACTTAGCTATGAAGCAATACGTTCCATAGTTGCAGAAACAGCTAATGCGCTTAGTAAACTGTTAGCAGATGGAATAACACACTATGCTATTTCTACGAATACCGTAAGGCTTACTGATTCTGGAGTAGAACTGGCAGATGCTCCGATAAGCCCTCTTTTAAAAGATGTGACTATTGAAGATGAAAAGCCAAAAAAGTCAGCAGAAGATGGGGAGTCTGCTGTAGAGTCTGCCGACGAAGGTTCAGGTAACGATTTTAACCATCCTAAAGCTCAAAATAAGAGCATAGAAAATATTGCTACGCATCAACTTTCAGCATTGCTATATGCTCTACTAACTAGAACAAATTACACTCAGAATAATTCTGTATTTAATCTTTCTAGGCTTACAGATGGAGTGCCTAGTGAATTTTCTATGATTTGTAGAAGAGGACTTTCTTCTACAGAAGATTCCAATATTATACCTATGGCATCAATAGGAGAGCTATTAGCATTACTTGGATCTTATACTCCTGTTAGAAAACTTTCTGATAAAGATATTATTTTTGATAAAACTACAAGTAAAGCCTCCGTTCAAAATGCGTTATTGCTTCCAGAAGACGATAAAAATCTTCTTGATTTTCCAGAAGGATTAGCTCAAAATGAGGACTTGCTTGAAAATAAATTATCAGAACAGGAGTCCAATAACAGTCTTGACTCTGTTGAGAAACTAGATGATAGTAAACAGGGTAAATCCAATAAAAATGCTGGTTTTACAGGCGGATTTTCTGCAGCAGGAGCTGGTTTAAAAAATGCTGGAAGAACTATAGGAGCATTAAGCGCTCTTCTTAAAAGAAACAATAAGAACGATTTAGATAATAATTCAGATTCTTCTACAGAAACTGACTCTACTGGAACAGATTATGACTTCCATGATATTGCTGCCGCAGAAATGGCTAATATTTTAGCACCTACGGAACTTGATGCAGATGATTCTATATTCCACAACCTATCTTCCACATACACAAGTTTTCCTAGTTATTCAGAAAGCAAGTCTTCTGATGCGTTAAATAATGAAGAAGCAGAAAAATATAACAATATAGAAAACGAATCAGATTCTAAAAACGATTATTCACAAAAAGATAATTTAGCTTCCCCATTAATGCCTAGAAGATTTGATTTTGAAGACCTTCTCACAGATAACACTAAACACACTGAGCTGATGTCTAGACCACAAAGTTTACCTTTGGAAGCAGAATCAACAGGTAGGGTTCCAGTTGTAGATAGTAATGGGCGTTTTATTGCTCCTGGAGAAGAATCTGCACGCGCTTTGCGTGAAGAAGAGTTGGAAAATGGTGACTATGAAGATTATGATGGCGGTTCTTTAAAGTCATCTTATTCTTCAATGCCTCCTAGTTTCCAGCCTCATGAGCGTCAGGAATCTCTGGAGTCCAAAAAGAATTCTGGGCAGAATGGCGTGGATATAGCAGACGCAAAAATTTTTGGCGGTATTTCAACAAAGGTTCTTGCAATCAGTGTTGTTGCAATATTGGTTGTAGTGGTATTCGCATTATCTTTGCATAGTCTTTTTAATTCTCATGATGCTCCTTCTAGTTTTACAAAATCTAACTCGTGGGATTCTCAAAGCGTAGAAAATGTTCCTTTTGGAAGTCAAGGTGTTCTTCCAGAAGATAAAAGTGATTCGTCTAAAAATAAAGCAAAATCTGATTCCAATGCTGTTTCTAAGGCTGATGCAAACGCAAAGAAAGACAAATTAAATAAAGAAAACAAATCAAATAAAAGTAAGCATAAAAAACTTAATAAGAGTAAGAAGGTAAAGCAGGTTCCAAAACCTAAAATGCCTACTAACACTACGCCTTATCCTATAGATGTACAACAATTCTTGGATTACACGGCTAACCAGAGAGGTTATGGCTATTACATGCATTTGGCTCAACCTCAAGAAGCATATCGTTTTGTTGTTTCAATTCGTTCTTCTGGAGGACATGGTTATTTGATTGCGAATTCTAAAAATGATCCTAGTGCTGGAGATAAAGTTGCTGATTTTACCTTTGATGCCAGTGGTGTAACAGATGTAAAGTTCAAAAAACCTATTACGGCACAAGACTTTATTTTGTGGGTTCCAGAGGACTCTATGCCTCAAAACAGCCTATACATTAATTACGTAAAAATTTACTAAATTTTATTAAGATTATTGAGAATATTAGGAATATTTTATGGAAAAACTAAACAAAAAAGTAATAATTATTGGCTCTGGCCCTGCGGGTTATACTGCGGCATTGTATTTAGCACGCGCAGGCTACACTCCTTTGGTCATTGCTGGAGCATTAACTCCTGGTGGACAACTCATGAACACTACAGAGGTTGAAAATTATCCAGGATTTGTAGATGGAATACTTGGACCAGATTTAATGGAAGCTATGCAAAAGCAAGCAGAAAAATTTGGAGCACAAATTATATTAAACGATGTCGTGTCTGTAGATTTTAAGGACGATTTGAAGACAGTTACAACAGACGATGGAGAAACTTATACAGCAAATGCAGTAATCATTTCTACAGGCTCGCAAGTGCGAAAATTGGGGGTTCCTGGAGAGCAAGAATACTCTGGACGAGGTGTTTCTTATTGTGCAACTTGTGATGGATTCTTCTTTAGAGGAAAACCAATCGTTGTAGTTGGCGGAGGCGATTCAGCTTTTGAAGAGGCATTGTTCCTAACTAGATTTGGTTCTTCTGTAACATTGATTCATAGGCGCGATTCATTCCGTGCTTCTAAAATCATGATTGATAGAGCTCGCAAAAATGAGAAGATTAAATTTGTTTTAAACTCTGTTGTTCAATCAATAAATGGTTCCAATGAAGATGCTCAGTCTGTAACTGTAAAAAATGTTGTAACTGGAGAAACTCAAGATATTGAAGCATCTGGTATTTTCGTTGCTATTGGTCATCTACCATCAACCTCATTCTTAAATAACTCTATAGCTCTTAACGAAGATGGAACTATTTCAGTACAGGGTGCATCTACTAAAACATCTATTCCTGGTATTTTTGCTGCAGGAGATGTGGTAGATAGCGTTTATAGGCAAGCAATATCTGCAGCAGGAATGGGCTGCCGCGCTGCTCTTGATGCTCAAGCTTATTTAAATGATTTAAGCGAATAATAAATTATGTTCCACGTGAAACAAAAAGCTTCAATGAATTACTTTAAAAGTAATTCATTGAAGCTTTTCAGTTTGTATTATGTTAATTTATGTTGCTAATCTTTTTTGTTTACTAAAATGTCAAAAATCCTTTGCATTTCTTCTGGAGATGAAAATACAATTTCGATTCTTCCATGGTTTTCTGTGCCCTTAATTGCAACTTTTGTAGAAAATATATTCTCAAGTTGTTTTCTAATAGGAGAATGCGCCCACTTATTATTTCTTTGAACCCTATTTCTCTTAGAAGACTCATCACTATTGTCTACTCTAATAGACACAATCTCTTCAGTACTTCTAACAGATAAGCCTTCTGCAATTATTCGTTTTGCCAATGATTCCATTTCTTCAGATGTAGGCAAAGCAAGAAGTGCGCGAGCATGACCTGCAGAAAGAACACCAGATGCAACATGCTTTTGCACGCTAGCTGGAAGATTTAACAGACGTAAAGTGTTTGCTATTTGCGGACGTGATTTAGACACAGATTTTGAGAGTTGAACCTGTGTTAATCCAAAATCATCAATCATCTGAGCATACGCTGCAGCTTCTTCTAAAGGATTTAAAGCAACTCTGTGCAGATTCTCCAAAAGAGCATCTCTAAGCATATTCTCATCAGAAGTTGTTCTAACAATTGCTGGAACTTTTTTAAGACCAGCTAATTGAGTTGCTCTCCATCTGCGCTCACCCATTATTAATTCATAATGAGCATTATGCGTATCCTCTTGATCTACGTTATTAATTTTTCGCACAACAATAGGCTGCAAAACTCCAACTTCTTTGATTGATGCAGCTAATTCTTGAAGCTCTTCTTCATCAAAAATCGTACGCGGCTGGTGAGCATTTGGAACAATATCAGTTGGATCTAAATATGCTAAATAGCCGCCTTCAACAGGTTTTAATTCTTTATTTTCCGCGTTGTGTTTTTCATCAATTGTTTTATTAAAAATTTTCTTTTCTTCAGTTTTTTGTTTTGAAGACACAAACGTTTTAGACGCAGAATCACCAAAGAAAAAGTCAATTGGTCTAGTTACATCGTCAATTGATGGCATAGAAGATCGCTTTGACGAATGCTTATTTTTATTAGCAATCGGCGGCACTGTTTCACGTGAAACGGTGGTTTTTTGAACATTATTTTGACCTTCATGTGGAGAAATTGCTTTATCAATACTAGGAACTTTAGTTTCACGTGAAACATCGTTAAAAACATCTTTTTGTATTAATGTTTCATGTGAAACATTTTCATTATTTTTTGCCTCAGCATTAACAAGAGCATTTTCCCCAGGTAGTGCAGGAAATAGCGCCCCTAACCCTTTGCCTAAACGAGATTTAGTTGTACTCATTATGCATTACCCTCTCTTTTAGCGTCAATTACAGCTAAAATAGCATCAGACTTATTTGCTATCTCTAACGCAGCTTCCCTATACGACACTGCTCCAGTTCCGTGTGGATCATAAGTTATAACACTTTGATTAAAACTTGGTGCTTCTGGTATTTTGACAGTTCTTGGAATGGTAGTATTTAGAACAATATTTGGATAATGGTTTTTAACTTCTTGAAACACTTCTCTACCAAGAAGAGTTCGCTTATCAAACATCGTTACTAACATTGTTGAAACAACCAGCGTAGGATTGTAATGTTGTTGCACTAATCCAATTGTCCTAATGAGTTGTCCTAATCCTTCTAGTGCATAATATTCAGCTTGAATTGGTATTAGCATTTCATGAGCAGCACACATCGCGTTAATTACCAAAAGACCTAGAGATGGTGGACAATCAATAAACACATAATCGTAGTGCTCATTATTATTGCCAAGAAACTCATTAACAGCATTTTTAAGAAGATTATTTCGATCTTCCATCTGCGCAACTTCTAGTTCTGCTCCACTTAAATCAATAGAAGCAGGAACAACATCAAGTCCTTCAATATCTGGGCAAGTTTTCTTTACTTCAGCAATAGTTTTTCTTCCCTCGATAACATCATAAACAGAGGGATCTGCTGAAGAATGAGGTATATTCATAGCTGTGGAAGCATTACCCTGAGGGTCCATGTCAATCAACAAAACTTTTGAACCACCAATAGCCATAGCTGCAGATAAATTTACAGCCGAACTGGTTTTGCCAACACCACCCTTTTGATTCGCAACAGCAATAAATCGCGTTTCTTTAGGCTTAGGAAAAACTACCCCATCAATGGCATGAAATCGGCTTGATATATTAGCCAATTCACTACCTAAGGAAGATCCAGAATCTCCAAAAATACGCTTAATCGTATCTTCAGCTGACTCCAACATAACTTCATCCACCCCCGACCACCTATGGGAAAATTACCATAATTTAACCAATTTAAACCTTAGTATTTTCAAGTTTCGTTTCTTCTATGGACATAAAACACAGCAAAAAGAGCACAAGTTTCACGTGAAACACGTGCTAAATATAAAGGAAAATGACGAAAAATAGAAAACAAAATAAACTACATTATACGTATTTTATACAAATATTTTTACATAAAAATATTTGTTTCACGTAAAACACTGGAAGATTAAAGTTTCACGTGAAACGAATTATTTTATATGTAATTAATAATATGAATTATGCTTTGTCAACTAATACAACAGTCGTAGATTGAAGACCATTTGCAACAGGAGCATCAACAACCCTAGGATTCACACCCTTCGCTTTTTTGATCATTTTTGCGGCTTTCTCAATTTCAGCCTGGGCAGATTTTCCCTTTAACGCAATCAGTTGACCATGTGTATTTAATAGAGGGATAGTCCACCCTGCTAGTTTTGTCATAGGTGCTACAGCTCTACACGTTACAACGTCAAACGGTGATATATCATGAGATTTTATTTTTTCAATAATTTCATCTGATCTTCCGTGAAAAATAGTGACATTGTCTAATCCCATAAGTTCTACACATTCTTTTAGCCAAAGAACGCGTCTTTCCATAGGTTCAATTAATGTTACATCACAATCAGGCAAACATGCTGCTATAACAATACCAGGGAATCCACCACCACTTCCTACGTCTGCTATAGATTTTTTCTTAGACTTTTTAATAGCTTCCTTAATAAAAGGAACAACAGCTGCAGAATTTAATATATGTCTTTCCCAGAGAATACTCATATCTCTAGGTCCAACTAATCCTCTCAGCAAGCCCTCTTTTTGAAGTTTCACGTGAAACATCTTACATTTATCAAGAGCATCACCTAAAACTTCGCTTAGCAATGGTGAATTTTCTAATTCATCAATTGTCTCTTGAGTATTATCGTTATTATCTTTATTTAAATTTTCTTCCATACTTCCCCGCGCTTATCAAATAAAAAGTAACACAATAAAACATTTTTTGTTTCATTGTGTTACTTTTATAGTGTTTCAACAGCCTCGTGCAATCATGAAAATTGCAAAATCTTAAATCAGTCTTCTATATACTCTTCATCTACGTCAACAGCTATATCATCAAGA
This sequence comes from Gardnerella vaginalis ATCC 14018 = JCM 11026, assembly GCF_001042655.1. Classification (NCBI taxonomy): domain Bacteria; kingdom Bacillati; phylum Actinomycetota; class Actinomycetes; order Bifidobacteriales; family Bifidobacteriaceae; genus Gardnerella; species Gardnerella vaginalis. Next base: position 1,664,366 of record NZ_AP012332.1, read on the forward strand.
TCTTCGTCTTCAACTGCACTTACAGGCATATAAACGGTTACATAACGATGTGGTTCTTCTCCATGAGACCTAGAACGCAGACCCTCATCTCGCACAGTGTCATGAATGACTTTACGTTCAAATGAATTCATCGGCTTCAATTCAACTGGATCCCCAGTCTCACGAACCTCATCAACAGCATCCAAAGCAATATCACGCAAATGCTGACGCTTACGCTTAAGGAATCCATCAACATCAACAATTAAATGAGATCTCTCACCAGTTTTTTGTTGAATAGCTAATCGGCTAAGCTGCTGCAATGCGTCAACAACTTCTCCATCCCTGCCAATCAAATGCTTAATATCGGAATCATCATCCGCAACAATCTGAATCATCGGTCTATTGTTACGAACACCCATTTCAATATCGCCCTCATAATCAGCAATATCTAGAAGTCCTTCTAAGTAATCGGCAGCTATATCAGCTTCCTCATTGAGCTGGTCAATGCTTCTAGTTTCGTCTTGCGCCATTTACATACTCCTTAATTGCAATAAATGTCAAGAATCACAATTCTGTTTACAAGTGTAACTGAAGATAAATCCAAAATTACCTACTTGTTTATTCACATATTTTTATCTATTTATTTTTTCGCTTACGCGTAGGCTGCTTACGTTGAAACCCTTCGGCTTCTCTACGCTTAGCTTCTTCGCGAGCTTTTTGAAGCTTTTCTTCTTCAATAGAAGGCAATCCTTCACGTTTACGACGTTCGGATTCATTCTTATAATCTCGTTTTTCTTTTTCCTCCGCAGCTGGAGAACCTGGAGTTGGGAAAGCATATACCTGCCAAATAGAGCGAAGCATATTCATAATGTTGTTTACAAGCCAATAAACAAGCATTGCAAATGGAAGAGCGAATGCAGAGAAAACGTAGATTAATGGGAATCCCCACATCATAAGTTTTTGCATCGTATACTGGGGACCCTGCTTCGATTCTGGCGGAAGATTCTTACGAATATTGTTAAATTGCATGTACCACATTGCAGCACACATCAATATAACAAAGATTACAATAACAACTTTTCCGCCCGCTTGAACCGTCATAAACGTGTCGGAAACACCAACGCCAAACACATGAGTTTTAACAAATTGCTGTGCTGTAGCAACATCAAAAGCACCAAGAGCAGTATGCTTGCCTCTAGCAATAAATGGTATAACGGAAAGCGTGTACCAAATACTCATAAACGCTGGACCTTGAATCATCATTGGCAGGCAGCTTCCTGCAGGATTTGCGTTGTTTTCTTGATACAGCTTCATCATTTCTCGCTGCATGGCTTCTTTGCTAGCAGGATCGCTTTTACCCTTATACTTTTGCTGAATTTTCTTCATTTTAGGAGCGATTGCTTGCATATTGCGCATACCTTTAATGCTTTTTATAAAGGCAGGGAATATGCACGCGTGCACAACAAGCACAAGGAAAACGATTGAAAGTACCCAAGAGAATCCAATTTCATTCATCCCAATAAGAACAAATAGCTTGTGGAAAAGTGACATTACTTGAGTCATAAGCCATTCAACTGGCGTAAGGATTTTATAAAACCATCCCCAAATTCCGTTATCAAGTAAGAAATGATCTTGATTAAACATTAGTTATCCTTGTCTTCGTCAGCCAAGGGAGTTAACCGTGGCTCTTCATGCGCTTTAGACCAGGCGCAACGATAAAAAATTGAATATTTTCGTGGTACGTCGTCAATACTGCAGCTAGTCCATGGTCTACAGCGCAACAGACGTAAAACGGCTAGAATACCACCCTTAAACGCCCCATAGCGGCTAACGGCTTCTATAGCGTATCTTGAGCACGTTGGATAATAACGACAGCAAGCAGGTCTTTTGGCAGAAATCACGCGTTGATACCAGCGAATCGCTTTTATAATCAAATTCGCTACAACACTATTTCTACCGCTCATGATTCATCACTGCTCCTGCGAGCTTGCTTTACTATCACTATCTTCGCTAGTTTTTAAGCACATAGTTTGCATGAATTGATTTTGATCTTGAAGATTTTTAGCTATTTTGCCGAAAATCTTTTTGATTTGCTCATTCAACGAATCAAACGAAGATTGTGCAGCAGTAGGTTTTGCACGCAATACTACATCGCAACCATATGGAAGCAACGACTCGTGCTCTTTTGCTATTACCCTAAAACGTCGTTTTACCTTATTTCGAATAACAGCTTTTCCAACTGATTTAGATACAGCAAGACCTAACCTTAAAGCAACATCATTTTTTTGAGGTTGCTTTAAGGTATCACAAAATGCCGCGGGAGTGTTTTCAAAACCCGTGGCAATATCATCTGGACTTACTTTTCTGTCTTCGTTAAGCGCGTCTAATACGGTTACACATACACGCATATCATAATGCGCGACTATATCCCGTGAACACACTTTGCGTCGTTTTTTGAGCACCGCAACAAAATCGCGATGGCTTTTCAGCCTATCCATGCTTTACGACGCGTCCCAGCTCAGGCAGAAAGTGTCTTGCGGCCCTTGGCACGACGACGGTTAATCACTGCGCGACCAGCACGCGTACGCATGCGGACGCGGAATCCGTGCTTCATGTGACGACGACGGTTGTTAGGCTGGAATGTCCTCTTCATAACTAACGCTCCTGTATTTAGCCATGCAAAAGCATGGCTCCGTATGAGTCAAGCTATACCAAATTACTATCACCCCTCACCAAGAGCTAAAATTTTATTAATTATCGTGTTCTAAACAGGACTTTTAGAATAATTCTTATTCTCTAAATAACTTTATAAATCTATTAAAAAACGTAAATAATTCGTCTTAAAATCGTTGGAAAATGTGGATTACTAAGTTTTACATTATCCACAAATTACACACATGTTATTAACATACAAGTATTTTCAACACGCTAGGCTGTGGATAACTTCTTAGGGTCGGAGTAAACATATTCTACTAGCACTCTTTTCACACATAAATGTGTATTAAAAAAATACACTGAGTTGTTAATGCGAAAAGGAAATTACTTTTGATTGGGGGTGTAAC